>CAVCBH010000112.1:0-3555 GCA_963600375.1 bacterium
CGCAAATTGTGATGCACATCTTGCAGAAAGCATTTTTCAGACACGCTCTAAGCCAAGAACCATGAACAGCAAAACCACAACCAGCCAAAAAACAGAATCCAGGAAGATAAACTATCCCTATTTGTGGCCTGGGAGCAAAGGTTGGGATGCGAGCGCTTAAAGCGAACATTCAACCTGCAGCGACGAAAGTCACAAATAGGGATAGTTTATCTTCCTGGATTCTGTTTTTTTGATTTGTCTGTTTCTGAATTCCCTGCCTATCGTTTGGAATTCCCGAACAAAAATCGAATCCCCCGGATGAGGAACTTTCCGGGGGATTCTGTATATTAAGTAATGAAGATATGATAAAAAACAGGGAAAGATTTAGTTGTTACTTAAAACGTCTTTCACTGTATCTTCTACCATTTTCTTAGTAACAATTTCAACTGTATCGCGGCAAATTGCAAGCTCTTCGTTTGTTGGGATACAGATAACTTTTACTTTAGACTCTGGAGTGGAGATAATACGTTCTTCGCCATGCATCTTGTTGGCTTTCTGATCTAAAGTTGTATCAAGGTAATCGAAGTGTTCGATAATTCTTGAACGGATGATATCGTCGTTCTCACCGATACCAGCAGTAAATACGATTGCGTCAACACCGTTCATAACGGCGATGAAACTTCCGATGTATTTAACTACGGAATGAGCAAATACTCTTAAAGCTAATTCAGCACGTTTGTTTCCTGCTTTTGCAGCTTCATCAAGGTCACGGAAGTCAGAGGAAATACCGGAAATACCAAGAACACCAGATTTCTTGTTTACGATATCCATAACCTGCTCAAGAGAAAGGTTCTCTTTGTGAGCGATGAACTCGATACAAGTAGGGTCGATATCACCAGAACGTGTACCCATTACAAGACCCTCTAATGGAGTAAGACCCATAGAAGTATCTACACATTTTCCACCGTCAACAGCGGAGATGGAAGAACCGTTACCAAGGTGACATACAACAATCTTTAAGTCTTCTGGTTTCTTTCCAAGAATCTCAGCAGCTCTTAAGGAAACATATTTGTGAGATGTTCCGTGGAAACCGTAACGACGAACACCGTATTTCTCATAGTACTCATATGGAAGACCATAGATATAAGCTTCTGGTGACATAGTCTGATGGAAAGCTGTATCGAATACACCAACCATTGGAGTTGTAGGAAGAAGCTCTCTACAAGCAGCAACACCAACTAATGTAGGAGGGTTGTGAAGTGGAGCTAAGTCGTTACAAGATTCTACAGCTTTTAATACTTCGTCTGTAAGTAATGTAGAACAAGCAAATTTCTCTCCACCATGTACCATACGATGTCCAACAGCATCAATCTCGTCGATAGATTTTAAAATACCGTTTTCAGGGTCAGTTAACTGTTTTAATACAAGTTCAACAGCCTGACGATGTGCAGGCATTGCAACTTCATATTTGATCTTGTCCTGACCAGCTGGCTGGTAAGTTAAAACACCATCAATACCGATTCTTTCACATAAACCTTTTGCAAGAACGTGTTCTGTCTCAGAATCAATAACCTGATATTTCAGGGAAGAGCTACCGCAGTTAATTACTAAAACCTTCATTTTATATCTCCTTTTTATATAATATTTATTTACGAAATGCCAAATTTCGCTTATTTTATTTTGCTAGGCATATTATAGCTTGTTTTTTTTGTCTTGGAAATGTACTTATTCGACTTATAATGGAGTTTTTTTGTTGTTTTGGCACTTTTTTTTGAGTTTTGATAGGTAATTGTATTTCATAATAAACAATAAACGATTTTGTTTGAAAGTTAACGTGATTATACAAAAATGTGAAAATGTCTAAAAAGATTTGAAATCGCACAAAAATTAGAAAAAAATATGGAAAATGGTAACATTGCTGTTTCGTTTGTTTTCGGTTATACTATAGACAAAGATAAGCAGATTTTTCAAAGAGACACTTCATGGCAGAATGAGAAAATTGATGAATAAGGCAATGAACGGTTATAGATAAATGTCAGACAGATATTTATGATTATAGAGGATAGAAATAAAAGAAAGGAAAAGTTCGATTATGAAAGCAGCAGGAATTATTGCAGAATATAACCCATTTCACAAAGGACATCAGTATCATATAGAAGAAACACGAAGAAAAACAGGTGCAGATTATATTATTGTGGTAATGAGTGGCGATTATGTGCAGCGAGGAGAGCCGGCAATTGCAGACAAATATATGCGAACACAGATGGCGCTTTCTGGTGGAGCAGATGTAATTATTGAAATGCCTTCCCTGTATGCTGTCGCCAGTGCAGAATACTTTGCAACAGCAGGAATCGGAATCCTTGACCAGTTAGGATGTGTAGATTACCTTTCCTTTGGCAGTGAATGGGCAGATGTAGAAGATTTCTCAGCATATGCCACATTATTTCTCGAAGAACCAGAAGAATATAAGCAGCTTTTGCAGGAACAATTGAAAATGGGAAAGAATTTTCCGGAGGCGAGAGCTTTCGCAGCAGGAAAGATGCTTTTTGATTCGAAACCAGAACAGGCGATGGAATTTTTGAAAGAGCCAAATCATATCCTTGGACTGGAATATATTAAAGCTTTGAAAAGAAGAAATTCTTCCATTGAACCAGTCATCATTAAAAGAAAGTGTAATCATTACCATGAAAGTGAGCTGACAGAAGGATATTCTTCAGCAACATCGATTCGAAAGGCGATATATCATTATTATAAGAAGCAGTATAGTCCTGCATTTTATGACAATGAAAAATTCAGTAATAACGAAAAAAATGACAGGAATAAAGGCTGTACAGAGCAACTTAAAAGCGGAAAACAAAGTCACGCTGATGAAAAAATATATACAGAACAAATAGACAACATCTGTGAAAAAGCACTATGCGGAGATTATCTTCCTTTTATAGAAGGTTTTTTTAAAAAGAATTTTGTTACATGGGAAGATTTAATGCCATATCTTGATTATACTTTCCTTTTAAAAAATAAGGTAATCGGCAAATATTTTGGCATGAACCTTGATCTTGCAAGACGATTTCAGAAAATATTCGAGCCGGGACTTTCTTTCGAAACTTTGATAGAAAGACTCCATGCAAGACAGATTACGGATGCGGCACTAAGAAGAGTCCTTTTACACATCGTCCTTCATATGAAATATTATCCATTTTTAGAAGAAGCAAAAGACATTCCAATCCCGTATGCAAGAATTTTAGGATTTTCAAAAAAAGCCTCCCCACTGTTAAAAGAAATCCGCGCCAAAGCCAGCATTGATATTATTCAGCGCCCGGCAGAAGGGAAAAAAATCTATGCCAATGGCTCGCCACAGGCACAGATTTATAACATGGATATCCGAAGCGCCGATTTGTATGAGCAGATTGCGGCAAGAAAGGCGGGAAGAAAAGCAGAAAGCGAATTTACCAGACAACAGGTGATGAGATAAATTTGGGTTGCCGCAGGCAAGGAGACGCGCCCAAAGCGAGAAGATACCCTATATTTGTGACTCTATCGCTGTGGGTTGAATGTTCGCGTAACGGCTCACATTCA
>CAVCBH010000113.1:0-2301 GCA_963600375.1 bacterium
AAAGTACTCCCGATATCTCAATCGAGATAAATGGTTGTATCGTCCGGGTTCATGGAGATATTCCGGAAGCTTTACTGGAAAAGACAGTCCGGGTACTCTCTCATGTTAAATGATGCGACTTGTTTTAAAAAGATATTTATTGTAACAGGATATACAGACCTTCGTTCAGGGATTGACCGTCTGGCAGATACTGTGCGCTCCTATCTTGGAGAAGATGCTATCGAACCAGATACCCTTTATCTTTTCTGTGGAAGGAAAACAGACCGTATCAAAGGTCTGGTATGGGAAAATGACGGTTATCTTCTGCTTTATAAAAGATTAGAAGCAGGGCAGTTTCAATGGCCAGGAACAGAATCAGAAGTACGTTCTATTACGTCCCAGCAGTTCCGCTGGCTTATGGAAGGCCTTACTACCCTCCCTAAAAAGCAGGTGAAACGATTGAAAAAGGCACCAGATTATACGGTATAGTTTTGTGCATAACGTAGAAATTTTAAAAGGGTTTTATGCCCGAAAAAAACAGGCGGCTTTCACATTTTTTTCTTATATATAAGCCGCCTGTTCTTCTTTTTTTACAAGATAACGCAGATTTCTTTTTGAGAGAAAGGTATCTGTTTTCTTTGCCTGCAAGTACGGAAATAAGCGGAAAAAGCATTGTGATACTGACGAAAAGGATAACAAGAATGATTCGCCTGCTGTCCTGTTTTCTGATATAATAGAGATAATCTTTAGAAAAGGAAGGTCTCTGTTATGCAGATGAGATATACAGAAGAAAAACTGAATACGTTTTCGAAAGAAACACTCATCCAGCTGTTCCTCGCACAACAGAAGCAGCTTTCAGAGATTGATAAGAAACTGCAGCTGGTATTGGAACAGCTTGCGGTCATGAACCAGAACCGTTATGGAAGAAAGACGGAACAGATGCCAGTGCCACAACAGATGGCATTTGCCGATGTGAACGGAGAACTGGTAATGTTTAATGAAGCCGAGGCACTGGCTTCTCTGGATGAAAATGAAGAAGAGACTGTTTCAAAGAAGCATCCCGTAAAGAAAAAAGGGAAACGGGAAGCAGACCTTTCGGGAATCCCTGTCATAAAAGTGGAACATTATCTGACAAAAGAAGAACTCCAGAAACGTTTCGGGAAAAATGGATGGAAGCAGCTTCCGGATGAGATATATAAACGGTATCGTTTTGTCCCTGCAAAAGTAGAAGTGGAAGAACATCATGTTGGTGTTTATGCGAGTAAAGATGGAGACATCATGACAAAAGCACCGCATCCGGTAAGCCTCTTAAGAGGAAGTCTTGTTTCTCCTTCCCTGGAAGCAGCTGTACTCAATGGAAAATATATCAACGGAGTACCATTTGCCAGACTGGAAAAAGAGTTTTCCAGATATGGACTTGCCATCAGCCGACAGAACATGGCAAACTGGACGATCGAATGTGCAGAACGGTACCTTGCCGTATTCTATGATTATCTGCACAGGTATATTTATCAAAGTCTGGTCATCCATGCAGATGAGACCACAGTCCTTGTGAGAAAAGACGGAAGGGATGCCGGGAGTAAAAGCTTTATGTGGGTGTACTGCACCGGCGGGGGAGAAGAAAAGGCCGTCATTCTCTATGAATACCAGAAAACCAGAAAAGCAGACCATCCGGAAAAGTTCCTGAAGGATTATGAGGGAGTCTGTGTGACAGACGGTTATCAGGTATATCATAAACTGGCAAAAGAAAAGGAAGGCCTGACAGTAGCTGGATGCTGGGCACATGCAAGACGCCGGTATGAAGAAGCTGTAAAAGCTTTGCCGGCAAAGAGCCGGAAGAGCAGCATTGCATGGCAGGCACTCGAACAGATAAGGATGATATATCATGTAGACAATACATTAAAAGAGCTTACACCAGAAGAAAGAAAAGAACGTCGACAGGAGAGCGTAAAACCATTGGTGGAAGCCTATTTTGCGTGGGTAAAAGAGAAAAAGAAGGATGGACGTATTGCAGAAAAGAGTAAAACAGGAAGAGGATTGAGTTATTCGCTCAATCAGGAAGAATATCTAAAAGTATTTCTTGAGAATGGAAACGTCCCGTTAGATAACAATGTAGCAGAAAGAGCAATCAGAAACTTCTGTATTGGACGAAAGAACTGGGTAATCATAGATACGATAAGAGGAGCCCAGACCAGTGCCATGATCTATAGTATAGCAGAAACCGCAAAAGCGAATCATCTAAAACCATATGAATACTTTGAATATCTATTGGAAGAGATACCAAAGCATATGGAGGATAAAGACTTAAGTTTTTGCGAAGAT
>CAVCBH010000114.1:0-6801 GCA_963600375.1 bacterium
CCCGCAAATTGTGATGCACATCTTGCAGAAAGCATTTTTCAGACACGCTCTAGGCCACAAATATAGGTTATTTTTCTTTTTGCGGGCTGTTTTTGGGCTGTTGAAAAGAACAACAAGCATAAATTACTACAATAATACTTAAAATGTCAGTCCCATAAAATCTAATTCCCGGCAAGCCACAGCCCCTGGCGAATCCTCCAATCCTCCAACATAAATTCTGGTTTCGCTTCTACATGTTCACTTCTACAGCCAAAGAACAGCACCCCAAGAGAGAAGCTACCCTATATTTGTGGCCTTAGAGCGAGGATTGAATGTGAGCCGTTACGCGAACATTCAACCCGCAGTGATAGAGTCACAAATATAGGGTAGCTTCTCTCTTGGGGTGCGTCTCCTTTACTGAGCGCCTCCCTTGCCTGCGGCAACCCAGGATTTACACACTAACCTGTTTTCCCAAAAATTCTGCTGCCATCATTGCAATTTTTTTCTCGAATTCCCCGACTCTCTGTTCCTTTTCTTTTGGTTGGATAATCATCGCTCCAATAATCTGTCCATTACTTCGAATGATCTGACAAATTTGTGTATTCTCTCCTGCCCAGCCTGGTTCTCTGTCTATATCAGGGTCTCCATCTACAACAGGAACAAAGTGGTTTCGTTTAGAGACAGGAAGTGTCTCATCCTGGTCATCTAATATACTTTCTAATGCATGACTGACTGGCTGGCCAATCATATCTTTTTCCGGGTATCCGGCTGCTACGAGTACTTTTTCCCGATCCGTAATAAATACGAGCATTCCTGTCTGCTTTGCTATGCACTGTGCAAATTCTTCGGAAAGGGAATACATTTCTGAGAATGGAAAGAACTTTCTTAAAATGATTCCTCCTTCTTTATCTGCACAAATCTCTAATGGCATTCCCTCTTTTACCTTAAGGGTCTTTCTTATCTCCTTTGGGATTACAACTCTTCCCAGGTTATCTATGTGGCGTACAATACCTATAGCTTTCATAATATCTTCTCCTTATTCTGGTTTTATAGATAATGATTTTCTGCTGTTAGTATTGCTCATTTTTTTGAAATTATGATTCTATTTACCATTTTTCGGAGAAATTTATCCTCTTCTCTGTCTTTCTTGCAGAGTCTGTGTCAACACCTTTCCTTAACGAATTAAATAGTAAGAAATTCTTCAACCTCCCGCCATGCTTCTCGTGATTCTTTCATTTTCTTCATTCCAAGCTGGAAAACATGAAACATTCCATCGTAAATTGTAAGCTGCACTTCGCAACCGGCTGCTTTTGCCTTTTTTGCGGCTCTTGCGCTGTCACTTAAGAGCATTTCTGCGCCACCTACCTGAAACAGCATTGGAGGGAGCCCTTCATAATCGCCATACAACGGAGAAATATATGGCAATTTAGGGTCATTCTCTCCATAATATGCGTTACTGTAAATCATGCTGTCTGTTGTATTCCCAAACAGGGGATCTTTTTCAAAGTTTGTCTCATAGGAATCGCCTGTTGCTGCCAGGTCGGTCCATGGAGACATTAGTACGAGCTTTTTAGGCAAAGCTTCTCCCTTATCTTTTAAATACAGGCAAAGTGCCAATGCCAGACCACCTCCGGCAGAATCCCCGGCAACAATAATCTGATCTCCTTTACATCCCATTTCAAGAAGCCACTGGTATGCCGCACAGGCATCTTCTAATGCAGCCGGGTATGGATCTTCCGGTGCCACACGATAATCTACAGAGAGAACGGCCCTCTCTCCCGGCATCTTTGCATACAAAACCGCAAAATCCCGGTATGCATTTTTAATTTTTCCAACATAACCTCCACCATGAAGCTGTAGAACGACTTCTCGATTCTCAGTTAGCAGACGTTCTGCGGTATCTTCTGTTTTATCTGTTCGCTTTTCTGGTATCTTTTTCTTCTCCTCATCTTGATTTTGTCTCATTTCTTCAGCAAAAAACTCATTCTGATGCATCAACAATTCCATTGAAAAATCAGGCATCTCAATCGGGACAAGGGAAAATCCTCTCGGTGGATGCCATGGCGGTTCTATCTCCGTCACTTTCTTTCGAAATGTTCCATCTTGAATCAGGGGACCAATTCCATGAAGAGAAGTCGCAAGTGCAATCACATTCTTTGACACCATCGCTGCCAGGCTAATTGACTTATTTTTCTTACGCTGTCGGCGCATCGCTCTCTCTTTCCTGACCATGCGTCTCTTCGCTGACTTATCCACAGTCTTTCCTTTTCTTCCACTATTTGTCCCCAAATTTCTTCTGCTCATCCTCATCTCCCTGTTCACTTATGTGAACTATTCATTGTCTAAAGCCAGTGGGATTGCGGTAGCCTTATTTCAAATTTCCGTCTGTCTATGCAAAAGCTATATATGCAGCTTTCTCTTCAACTCATTCTTTGCCTTGCGATCCCCGATTATCATTGTTCCACTCCACAGCAGTACTGACATCCCAAATGCTATCCACGCAAGTACAATATAGTGAAAATATCCTGTAAAGTGCAGCACCACGTCTAATATACTGAGTGCGATTGCCGTAAGCTGCATAAGTACATAGTTTTGCCACCTTGAAGAGTTGATGCTCATGCAGATAATAATCGCGAGAACCAGTCCATAAATAATACATGGTAATCCAAATTCTAACGACCATCCACTCCAACCAAGGGCAAAGTCAATCAATACCATTAATCCCAAGATAACAAAAATCTGCATATAAATCTTCCGGATATGCCCCTGTCTCCTGCTGAAAATGTCCCACATCGTCAAAATAAGATAGGCGATAATTCCTCCTGTTACAACAGACCAGTATTTTGGCGCTGCATGAAATGTCAGATAATTAATAAAGACAAGCAACATTTCTAATTCCAGAGAAATAAACAGGAGAATTCGCCCCGCTTTTCGAAAACGTCTTGTATTTTTCTTTACATCTGGATAGCCCGGTCCTTGTATTAGAAATCTTTTATCTGCTACGGAATCCATATCAGAATCTATATCCATATGCTGAACTCCATTATGTTGATATTCGCTATCTTCAAATCCAACACCTGATTTCTGTGCCCTGGGCTTTTCTTCTGTTAGTATTGTATGACACAGTGGGCAGACCATTGTATCGTCCGCAACCCACACGTTACATCTCTTACATTTATTCACAGGAGAATTCGCCTCCTCTCAGCAAATACTTTCTATTAATCATAATATACTCCATTCGTTTCTATCTCAACATCAATGCCGTCCTCGGCAAGACTTCTGAAAAATACTTTCTGTACGGAGATATCTTTTAAAAGCGAGCTAAAAGTAAATGTCAGTTCATCCCCGTAGGAACAGACGGTTGCCTTTGTATTCTGCCCGGCAGATGGAGACAGTATAATCTGAAAACGCCTGATATACGGACGATATACCTCGTCTACCATCATTCGTCCCATATTTGTGATTGTCGTTGTTGTTGCCTTTGCGCTCATTAAATATACAAGTTTAATCACCGGCTTTTTTAAGAAAAGAGGAACTACCCGCAATGCATAATTCTTCTGGTTTGAAACATTGTATGCAATCATTTTTTCCAGATTCTCCCGCGTAATCTGCCTCTTAAGCTCTGCCTGCACCAGCTTCATCACTTCCTGCCGCTCGTACTTTTCCTTTTCCGGTAAAAAAGAAGCACTCGCCATCGCAAAGAAATTCCTTGTTGTCATGGACCCAAAAAATGGACGCAAATTCACCGGAACGCAAAGCACAATCGGCTTTTTCGAAACATTTCCATGCAAATATCCCTTATAAATGCTGTATACAAAAACACCTGACAAATACTCATTAATACTCATTCCAAGCTCTTTTGCCCTGGCCTTAAGCTGCTTTACTGACATATAACCATGAATGACTCCAAGCTCACCACGAACCAGCTTCTCCCCTTTCATATGCACTGCCGGGGCTGATTTATATGTCTTTTTCCCTGCCTTTTTGTAATTCTTTAAATAACTGTCTTCCGTGTCAAGAGAGGTATCATCTGATAATCTGTCACTTGTCTCTCCGGAAAGCTGCGGATATCGAATTCTCAAATACTGATAGGTAAGCTCCCTTAAGAAATTCACTGCCCCCATTCCATCCGCAAGCGCATGAAACACCTCCAGATTAATTCGATTCTTGTAATACGTCACCCGAAACAAATAACTCTTATTCCTATGCTGTTCTATATAACGACAAGGAAAGTCTTCTTCTTCACGCACAACAGGCCTTCCCTTTACATTTGTCTCAAAATAATACCAGAACATCCCCGTTCTCATCCGTACATTCATCGTGTTAAACCACGGTAAAACCTGCTCTAACGCTTCCTGCAGGCACTCTGGCTCAATATCCTCAGAAAGAATTACAGCAATTCGATATACATTTGTCATCGTCTCATTCGCAATAACTGGGAAAAGATTGGCTGTATTATCAAGCTTCTCCCACAGTGTTTCTTTTTTCTGGTCTCTGCTTTTCATTTTGTACTCCTGTCTGTATGATAATGTTCACGCAGTTTTATTATATATATTACCACAAAATGTTTTAACAAAACAGATGAAGTGGATAGCTTTCACGCTCAAAACTGACAAGCTAACGAAACCAGGAAGATAACTAAGCCCTATTTGTGACTTTCGTCGCGGCAGGTTGAATGTTCGCTTACACGCTTGCATCCAGCCTTTGCTCCCAGGCCACAAATAGGGCTTAGTTATCTTCCTGGTTTCTGTTCTTTGGCAGAAACTACCAAAATAAAATCAGAAATTTATCCTATGATTTCTTTTACGTTTTCCACACTCATCTCTGCTATTTCTGCTATTTTTTCTAAGGGAACCCCTGCTTTTTGCATTCCCAAAATTAGTTTTTTTACTATTTTTTCATAACCGTATTTCTGTCCTTCTTTAAATGCTTCTTCTCTAATCCCCTGACTCAAATTGCACATCTTCTCACATTCTTTTCTATATTGTATTCTTTCTCTGTTATATTTAGCTTTACAAGCTCCATATCTAGTGATGCCCATAATAAATGATTATTTCTTATCCTATAATCTCCTTCACATTCTCCACACTAGTTTCTGCTATCATTGCAATCTGCTCTAACGGGAACTTTGCCTCATGCATTTTAGTAACCACTCTAACTAATTTTTGTTTTTCTCCTTTTTGTTGTCCTTCTCTGTAGCCGTATTCCTGTCCCTCTTCGAATGCTTCTTCTCTAATCCCCTGACTTAAGTTACACATTTCCTTCACATCCTTTCTTATATCGTTTTCTAATGGGATATCGTATTCTTTCTCTATTATATCCAATTTGTCTTCTACTCCTAAGCCGGAAGATAAAAGCGCTGCTAATAAACGATGCAATTCATATTTTTCTTCTTTTTCCGGTAAGTTTTTTGCGAGCCCTATCATTATAATATTGAGAAGATCCAAATTTCCTTCCCACTTATGAGAACCGATAATCTGCTCTTCTTTCAAATGAATGTGACTTAAGCTATGTTCCTTCATATTCATGCATATCCAGATAGAATAAACTCTCTTCATGTTATTATATTCCGAATTTACAAAGTCTCTTCCTTTCTGTGAAGATATCATCCTACACACGTAGAAAATAGCTCTGTTTAATATCTTATATTCCTTCGGTTCTTCTTTCTGTGCCTCTATATTAATAATTATCTGGGTCAGACCGTCTTTCATTCTGACATAAAATATAATGTCAAAACGTATCATTCCCTCGTTAATCTCACTGTTTTCTGTATTCAGTCCGATAACCTGTTCCGTAGTTTTCGTATCTTCTTCTAATTCTCCTGCAGGTTTTTCTAGCTCTTCTCCCTTTTTCTTTTTCACATTCGTCATTCCAGAATCAACCGGAACTACACTAATATATGGTTCTCCTTCTATATAATTAACTACTTCCTTCGGATGCATCCCCCGAAATTCCTCTATAGTATTTACCAATATGTACGCCAGTATGATTTTATGTCCTAAAAGCTTCTTAGCTTTTTCGTCATACTGCGCATCTTTATCTGACGCTCTTACTGTTTTCTTAATAGACGCGTCCACAAATACCTCCTTTTTGTAATTAATTATTCTTTAATTCCATATTTTTACTATATAACATTTTTCTGATTTATGCAAGAGAAATTTTAATTTGTGAGGCTGTGATAACAGACGAACTCCGGGAGATAAATCAAGCATATTTGTGACTTTCGTTGCGGCGCGTTGAATGCTCGCTTACGCGCTCGCATCCAACACTTGCTCCCAGGCCACAAATATGCTTGATTTATCTCCCGGAGTTCTGCTCATTGCCAATATTCGCTCTCTATTTATTCCAAAATTATATCTACATTTATAGATTCGTAACCAAAAGTGTCGTAAAAACGACCATTTAGACATAAACGGTAGATATTTTAAAAAAAATTGTTACAATGAGGAGAGTACAATAGAAGAAACAAGATACTTATATTTTTACAAAAGGAGGATTTATTATGAATTGCGAAATCTGTGGAGGTCAAATAGAAATACAGGCTAACGGCAAAGGTATGTGTATGACATGCGGAACAACCTATTCCATCGAATATCTTAGAAAATTATTATGTAATAATCCAACTCAATCAAATCGCATTAGTCCAACAAATAGTAATGATTTTGAAATTGTCGCTGGAACCTTAATAATATATCATGGAAATTCCAGAAGAGTAATTGTTCCTGAAGGTGTAGTAGAGATTGCAGACTCCGCCTTCCATGATATGGCCTAAGTCAGCAACCACCACTTCAAGTGGTGGTTTGCTATTAGCCCTAATAAGGG
>CAVCBH010000115.1:0-8744 GCA_963600375.1 bacterium
CATCGGTACTTTTTGAATCTTCCGGTATTCAAGCAATGCGACTATCGTATAAGTTACCAGTCCAATTACAAACATTTCAACGTAAATCTTTGGGTCGACGTATAGCGCAATCCAACCGGATAAGCTTTGGAGCATCATCTCCCGGAAAATGACTTTCATCAATATGGTTTCAACAGGCAAGCTTAAGAGCAGGCACAGCACGACAACGAGTGATGTTGACAGGATGTAAAGTCTGCTGATTTCACCATTGGTATAGCCAAGTATCTTTACCATGGAGATAGACTGAGCATTTTTTTCGATAATGATTTTGGAAAGCAGGTAAATGAGTACTAAAAAGATAGCGATCGCAAATCCATTCACCAGGCCCATCATATTTCCCATAGATACATCTAACTGGCGGGATATTTTGGTGAGTGCATTTAAGTCGATAACAGAACCTATATATTTGCTGCTGATATCGGTTATTTCTGTGTTAGAGAAGTAGCCACTGTAATAATCAGAGCCAAGGTCAAAGATTCGATTTAGCTGATTCTGGTTCATAAAAATACAGAGACCACCATTATAATCATAAATACCTTTTACCCGAAATGTGTATATATCCTTTTCATATTTTTCTTTTAAAGTAAGTGTGTCTCCCGGCTTCAATGAAAATTTATCTGCATAAGCGGAAGAAATATAAACATCTGCTGCTATCTTACTGTCTGCCTGTAAATCTGCTTTTTCATCTTTTAAATTAATTTTAATGTATTTACTGTCTGATTTCACACCATACAGGGTGACTTCCTCACTTTTAAATTTTTTTGGTGTTGTATTTAAGGAATATGCCGAAAATTCTTCTGCATCTTCATTTTCTGTTTTTGCTCCAAGTGAATATTCCAGCAAGGAAAATAAACTGGATATTTTATTGCCACTTATCGCACTGGTCGGAACCGAAAGCATATATTGGTATTTTGCAAGCATATTATTTTGGATATCGGCCTGATAATGGTCAAGCACGGATGGCAAAAGCAATCCAAAGAACAGCAAAAGATTCGCAAAAACAATTCCGACAAATAGTACAATATAATTGCTGAAATTCTGGAAAATAACTCTCAGACGAAATCTTGCAAAAATATTAATTTTCGGACTGAGGTGCAATGCTCTCTTTTGTTTTTTCCGACTTAAATCTCTTCGTAAAAATTTAAGTGGCGGCAATTTTAACTTACTGCGCAACATACCATAATTGACAACAAGCATAATCAACACAGGAACAACGGTCGTAAGTAAAAATGCTTCTGCATTCCATATCGTAACATAAGTTGGAAGACTATAACTTCCGTAATACATTCCTGCGCAGACATTTTTAAAAACCGTATAACCTAAAATATTTCCGACAACGGCTCCAATGAGTGTTACGAATACCGGCATAGTCATATAGTGTCGTATTAATTCATCTTTTGTATATCCAGATGCACGGAGGGTTCCAATAACACCCGCTTCTTTTCGAATCGTATTGCCTGTTGTGATTTCAAACACAAATGCCATAATTACCATGACGATGTAAAGAAGTACGATAACCATTGCTTTGTCACTTCCAAAATCATCTCCTGTAAAACGAATTGCCTGATTTATATACTGTGGAATAAAGCTTTCTAATGTGATATCTTTTCCGATATCTTCCATAAAGTCTTCTGCTCTTTTCTTTTCCGCTTTCTCCGTCTTTGGCTTTTTATTATATTTCCATGCATAATCATAGGTAAGCTGGCTTTCATTAAACGAAGAAAATTCTTCCTTGGTGACAATAGCAACACCAAACTTTATCGCGTCAAACATTGTATCATTATTATTCTGAAATAAGGCACTGTAATCAGACAGAGCAACGAATCCGGTTATCTTCCATTTCTTCTTACCGCTTTTTAATGTATCTCCAATAGATAACTTGTTATTGTCTGCATACATTCGATCAATTGCGATCTCTCCGGTTTCTTTTGGCATCTTTCCCTTCATGAGACAGACTTTATTTACCTTTTCCCTGTTTTGAAAAATACGAAGCGTACTTCCGTTAGAGAGAGCTTTCTCCACGTAAAAATTCTCATAAAGTTTTACGCCATAATCTTCTATTGTTTCTTGCTGATTTTTATATATTTTTTCTTCTGTGGTAAAGTTTCCATCTTCTATATTATACTTTTTAAAGCTATTATTATAGGCGGTCAGTATACTTCCATCTGCAACCAGAAAACCAGACACAAAACCAATCGTTGCTACCATAAGAATAAATACAACCAGATACTTTCCTATTTCCTGTCGAAGTTCCCGAAGAAGTCTTTTTCTTAAAGGATTTTTCATATCTCGCTCCTCCTACCACTCCAGTTCCATTGCCGGAACCTTCTGTTCATTCGTATAATTCTTGCGAATCATGCCATCCCTTAACTTGACAACCCGGTCTGCCATATCTTTTATCGCATCATTATGCGTAACCATAACAATTGTATTCCCATACTTTTGATTTACTGTTTCAATCAGTCTTAAAATATCTTTCGATGTATTATAATCTAACGCACCTGTCGGTTCATCACAAAGCAAAATATCTGGATTCTTCACAATGGCTCTTCCAATTGCCGTTCTCTGCTGCTGTCCACCAGAAAGCTGGTTCGGCAGCTTGCGCTGATGCTCGTAAATACCAAGTGTATGTAAAAGTTCATCTACATTAAGCGGATTGTCACTTAAATATGCACCGACCTCAATATTTTCCCGTACCGTGAGATTCGGAATCAGATTATACATCTGGAAAATGTAACCGAGATGCTTTCTTCGATATAAAGAAAGCTTTTTCTCCGTCATATCTTCAATGCGTTCTCCATCAATCGTAATACTTCCTGAATCTGCTCCATCAATACCACCAATAATATTTAACAACGTAGACTTTCCAGAACCAGAAGGTCCAAGAAGAACACAAAACTCTCCCCTCTCAATCTGCAAATCAATCCCCTTTAGCACGTCAAGCCTGCTGTCACCCGTACCAAAAGACTTTTTAATCTGTTTTATTTCCAAAAACATATTTTTAAACTCTCCTCTTACTTCTCTCTCATCTATTTTTTCATACTTTATGTTACCTAAACACACTGCACGGAACCTTTTACAGCTCATGTTAGTGGCTTCCATCTTTTATATGTCTGCACTAACGCAATTACTTTTCTTCTATTTTATGTTAGTTATAACTCACCAAAATGTCAATAGGTTTTTTCGTTTATTAAGAGGGGGGAGTGAGGATTCGAATTGTAAACTTCTGCTTATTCGAAGAGACAGATTCTTCAGACTTCTTTAATTTTCAATCTATAAATGAGCAAATTAATAATATTTTTCTTGGGAAACACTTTTTTCTCTATTTCAAATTTCCCCTGAAAACCTTTAATTTTCCTGAAAAGCCAAGAAACAGGAACTGAAGAAGACCATAGCATCCTATCTGTGGCTTCGGAGCAAGGTTTGGATACGAGCGCATAAGCAAGTATTCAAACCGCCGCGACTAAAGTCACAGATAGGATGCTATGGTCTTCTTCGGTTTCGTCTGTCTATTTAGCAAAATTAAAGTGTTTTCAACACTTCCATTACGCCATTCTCATCGTTGGTTTTTTCTGTCACATGTTTTGCTAATGCTTTTAACGTAGGATGTCCGTTTTTCATGCAATAGCTTTCTCCACAACTTTCTAACAAAGACATATCATTTAAGTAATCGCCAAAGCCCATGGTTTCTTCGTGAGCAATACCATATTTTTTACAGATAGCTTTGATCGCATTACCCTTGCTTTCTGTTTTGTTGGCAATATCAATCCAGCTTGCACCGGATAATACCGCCGTAAGATTCTCACCGATATTTTCAAAATATTTCATAGATTCTTCCGCTTTTTCTTTCTTAAAATAGACGGCTACTTTTACGATGGTATCATTGTCTATGACTTTTTTTAAGTCTTCTACACTCTGTCTTCTCTCGTAGTACATTTCTACATTATAGTAGATTTCCTCATCTGCGTCCTTTTTTGTTATGTAAGCAGACTTTGCCCCGCAGACGACTGGTGTCGCATATGGTACTTTATCAATAATGTCAAGACAATTTAAAATATCCTGTTTCGCTATCTCATCTTTAAAAATAATCTCACCTTTTTCGAACACAAGGCCGCCATTCTCTGCAATAAATGCAAGGTTATCTCTGATAGGAAGGAAATCTCTTTCTAAAGTATAATACTGTCTTCCACTGGCAATGACTGTTTTTATCTCCGGATGACTTTTTACCCATGGAATAAATTCTGCCGGCATTTCTTTTTTGCTATTAAGCAAGGTTCCATCCATATCTACTGCAACTAATTTTATATTCATCTTTTCTCCTTAACGTAATCTCTAATGTAATCCCTAATTAAGTTCATTTAAATTTATCTTTTCAAAGCAATATATGAATAATTCAATATCCAAATTATCCAATATTTTTTCTTAATTTCGTGAAAAATCTAATAGTTAAAACACTCAAGATTCTCACTTAATTCCTATATCAATCCTTGTTCTTTACAATAATGATAAATGCCATCTTCGACAACATGTCCGCAGACTACATCCGCAACTGCTTTTACATCATCGGTTGCATTGCCCATTGCAACGCCGGTTCCTACTGCTTCTAACATCTCGATATCATTGGTTCCATCACCAAAAGCGATCGCATTCTCTTTGTCTAAATGATAATAGTCAAGAATCTTTCTTACGCCAACACCTTTATTTCCATTTGCTGGGGTAATGTCTGTGGCTCTTGTCCACCATGCAGTAATTCTTGCACCATCGACATCTTTTAAAATATCTGCGTATTCTTCTTTGTAACATCCGACCATCATCTGATAAACCTTTTTATCCATCAGTTTTTCAAAAGCAAAGTTATCAAGGACATTTACTTTACTCTTTGCGATAGCAAAGTAATCCGCTAAATCTTTATCACAACCATTTGCTCCACCACCTTCTACTCCTGCAAGAAAAACGGGGCGATGAATTTCTGCTGCATTCTTAATAATCCTTTTTACATCTTCTGCAGGAATGGGATTTTCAAAAATAACAGCATCTTTTGTATAACAGTAAGATGCATTATAAGATAAAAAGACATCAAAATCAATTCCAGGAAAAGATGGAACAAGATACGGACCACGTCCCGTAGCCATACATAAAATAATTCCATTCTCTTTCAGACGTCTTAATGTCTCAAGCATCACAGGGGTAATTACCTTTTTTTCCATATCAACTAAAGTCCCATCTACGTCAAAAAAAGCAATTTTTATATCTTTTACAGAATCTTTTTTCATAAATTCCTCCATTATGTTCTATGGTTTTCTTTTCTATCGTATACCCCTACTATTTTACAGGTTTTTATTTTTCTGTCAAGATTAAATTATCCAATAAGAAGCTTGCGAAGTTCCCTGCGTTTCTCAATTTCTAACTTAGAAAAGATGCGGGTAATGATATTTTTTATATATCCATAGGAATAATTCATCTGCTCTGCAATCTCCCTGTTTTCCATCCCCTGTGCAACTGCCAGCGCAATTTTCCACTCCATTGGTGTCAGTTTCTTTTGTACTTCTTCCCGATTTCTTTCAATTACTGCATCTGCGGAATGTCTTCCTGTTTCTTTTGCACTTCTTGCCAGATGCCTTTCCACTCTTGCAAGAAGAACTTCTTTTACAAAAGGTTTCACAATATAATCAACTGCCCCTGCTTTCAATCCTTTCACTTCATAATCTGACTCTGCAAATCCAGTAAGAAAGATAACCGGAACTTCCTGACAGTCTGGAATCATTTTCATTTTTTCTAATGTCACATATCCATCCATTTCCGGCATAGCGATATCCAATAATATCAAATCTGGCACTACCCCCTTTTCTAGTAAAGTAAGTGCCTGCTTTCCGCTTTTTGCCACACTGACTGTATAAGTTTTTGATAAGATTTCCTCTGCTGTTTTTAATAAAATTAAATCATCATCTACAATTAATATGCTATTTTTGCTCATTTCTGCCCTCCTATCCTGTCATAATTCCCTTTCATAAGCGATTCTGCCTCCTCAAAATCCAAATTTCGCACTGATTTTTGCACTTGCTTTAAAATCTCCTTTTTCACCTGATTATTTTCTAAAGACAGTAAATTTTCTACCTGCTCTTCCGCACATTTTCCCTGATACTTTTCTATTGCTTCTAAAAGCCTGTCATATGTTTTCTTATACCGCTTTTCCTGATTTTTTTCTTCTGCCTGTTTATCATATGGCTTCTGTTTCTCCTGCTCTATTCCTTTCTTCTTTTTTTCCATGACAAACTTTTCTGTATTTTCAAGGAAAAAACACATCCCCTCTACCGCTCTTTCCCACTCGAAAAACAGAAGTGGAATCGCTTTTTCTATATAATCTTCATCCTGCATTTTTCCTCTCATTTCTAACAATGCAGCTAGTTCATAAAGTGACATCGCACCAATTGCGCGGGCATTACTTTTTAATGTATGAATCTGTCCTGTTAACGTTTTTATTTCCTGTTGCGTCTTTCTCGAACTCTCGAAACTTTCTTCTATCTGTTTTTTATTCGGCTCATAGTACTCTACAAAAAGTTCGGAAAGTTTTCTGTATTGTGAGATACTGCCACCTAATAAATGAAGTCCTTCGGAAAGTTTAACATCCCATTTTTTTAATGCCTGTTTTATTCTGACAAGTTCTTTTTCGTTTATTTTCCAGTCTTCTTCGGTATCCTCTTCTATAGAAACCACCTCAGCCGGAAGCCATTGTAATAACAAATTTTCTAATCTTTCCCACATCACCGGTTTTGACATATAATCAGAAAAACCTTCCGAAAGAAAATGCTGATGAATTCCCGTTGATACATCCGCTGTAAGTGCAATCACCGGAACCTCCTGCCCGTTTTCTTCTTTTTTTAACTTATGAAATGTCTCGATTCCATCCATTTCTGGCATCATATAATCAAGAAAAATCAAATGATATTTTTTATTTCTAACTTTTTCGATACATTCAAAACCACTAAATGCTGTATCTAACTGAACTCCTGTTCTTCGCAAAAGAGACGCAATAACCCGAAGATTTTGCTCACTGTCATCCACAAGTAGAATCTGTGCTTTTGATGCAAAAAATCTCTTTCTGCTTTCCGGTGCTGTCTCTCCTTCTGTAACTTTCCATTGACCGATTTTCTCTATTCCTGCGCATTTTAATGGAAGATATACTGTAAAGTTACTTCCTTTTCCATAAATACTTTCTGCCTGG
Organism: bacterium; assembly: GCA_963600375.1. Lineage (GTDB taxonomy): Bacteria > Bacillota > Clostridia > Lachnospirales > Lachnospiraceae > Anaerobutyricum. Next base: position 7,262 of record CAVCBH010000115.1, read on the forward strand.
ATACGACCTCCCATCTGTTCACAAAGCTCTTTTGCTATCGTAAGACCCAGTCCACTTCCTTCAATATTCCTGTGGCGCTTTATATCTACCCGCATAAACATATCAAAAAGTGCCTCCATATCCTCCTTTTTAATTCCGATTCCAGTATCTTTTACAGAAAAAGAAATCTGCTTTTCCTCCTGACGAACTTCAAACAAAATCTTTCCCTCTTTTGTATATTTTACCGCATTATTTATTAGATTAAGAATCACCTGTTTTGTATGCAGCGCATCACCTGTTAAATATTCCGGAAGCCTTTCTTCTATCTCTACTAAAAATTCCAGATTTTTTGCTTCTGCCTGTTTGGTTCCGATCAGCCAAACTTCCTGTATCAGTTGTCTTAACGAAAACTTCTCCTCAATTATATCTAACTTTTTCGATTCAATACGCGTAATGTCTAATATATTATTAATAAGTGACAACAAATAATTTCCCGCCTTCTCCACACTCTTTGCATACTGAACGATTTCCATTGATTCTGCCTCCCTCAAAATCATCTCATTCATTCCAAGCATCACGTTAATCGGTGTCCGAATCTCATGACTCATATTTGCAAGAAACGTACTTTTCGCACGATTCGCTTCCATCGCTTCTTCCCTCGCCTGCATAAGAAAAATCTGCTGTTTTCTATACATTTGAAAATGTAGATACATCGCAATACCAAGGGATGCACTCGATACAATGACGCCTGTCAGCACATCCGCAACGATTTCTTTTTCTGACTGAAACCAGATTACCATATTCGGATAATAATAAGCAATTCCAATCGTCGTAATATAAATAATAAGTTCTAACAAAACGCTGAAAAACATCAACCAGCCTTCCAGCATAAAAATAGTAAATAAAATTCCAAAAATATAAAAAGACGGCATTCCACCTTTATACCCTCCACTCTTAAAAAAAATAAGTGGAAATAAAAATATAAAAATCACAACAATTGTTATAAAATAACACCTTTGATATTTCTTGCTGTGATATGCATAAAAAAGGAGCAACAAAGACAACAAGGCAATTCCTGCATTTATAAACAGTAACTTCATATCCCCATTGTTCCAATAAGAAAGAATTCCATTGCAAAGACTAATAACAAATCCAAGTGCCGCCAGTATATTAAATAATCTCACTCGAAAGGGAAGGTCTGCATGATACAGTACTTTTCCCACTTCCCATACTTTTTTTATATTCATAAATGATTCCTTTTCTATATCTTCTACATCTCTAATTGTTTCTTTTTATATCTATTTTTTTCTATCTATCTTTTTTCCGTTTTTCTATTATCTAATTATAAGTCAATATCATAAACTAGCCATAACATAAGGGGGTGACAATAGTAGGTGAATATTGCGTGCTTCTGAATATATATAGTTTATCACAAAAACATTTATCACTTCTAGTGTTCCATCCATCTAGTTTCTAAAGTGTTGTTGGATATAGATTTTATAGT
>CAVCBH010000116.1:0-41041 GCA_963600375.1 bacterium
CTTACAACACGGGGTGTTAAGGTCGAATCTCTGTGCGTTAATCGGGGAAGCTTCGTTGCGTGCACGCCCGATGGCGGAGTCCACATCCTTCACAATTTTGTTCATGCCGACAATCATCAAGACGTGCTCCGGACCGTGGGCGATTGCCGAGATTCGGTTCGCGTGCCCGTCAATGTTCACCAGAAATCCATCTTCTGTCACGGCGTTAGAGCTGGTTAGGAAGTAATCGCATTGGTATGCCTGCAATTCGATTGCGTTGCGCTCCTCGGCGTTCGCTGCCTTGTCACGGTTATAGACTATGTAATTCCCCTGACAGACTGCTTCCTTGAGACCAATTTCGGAGATGGACATGGAACCGCCCCATGAAATACTGCTGCCCTCCGGAATCAGCTCGAGCGCTTTCTCGAGAGCCTCTTCCTTAGACTGCACATAATAGGCTTCCATATTTCGTTTGTTTAATGCTTGGACGACTTTCTCGCCCAGCAAATCATTTCTCTTAATTCTGTTTGGGTTCATCATTAATGTCCTCCTTTTTTTCAATTCTATAAAAATAAAATTCGCAAGTCAACATCCCCGAGAAAAGACAAAGATATGTAATATTCACGTAAAATTTGATAGAATATAGAAACGAGTGGGCGTATGCGTCCGCACATACTGAGAAAAAGTGAGGAAACGAATGATGAAAATTCGGATTGAAGATATCGTGGATGCAATCGCAACGTCCGCGAAAGATACAGATTACTTTTATGATCTCGAAACCGGTGATCTCGAGATGATGGTGGATGGTGAAGTGCTGGGAAACAGCGATATTGATCTTTCCAACGAAGAGCGATACATCAAGCTTCCAGATCGATATGAACTGGATGAAGAAGATATGATGACGACTTTTGCAAAGCATGCGGATGATCCAGCGATGCAGGCAAAGTTGCTGCAAGCGATTTCGCAAGACGATACTTATAAAGCGTTCCGCAATCTGGTTGAGGATTTGAATATGTTCGACCAGTGGAATCGCTTTCGCGAGGACGTATTCCGCCAGTCAGCGACTGAATGGTGCGAATATAACGGTATCGATTACGTGGAGGGCGATCCAGACAAAGTGATAGAAGGCGCAATCTACCGGCATTTCAAAGGGGCACGTTACAAAGTGCTCGGCGTCGCGAAGGACAGCGAGACACTTGATGAACTCGTTATCTATCAATCAATGGACAAAGATCGCATCCTGTGGGCGCGCCCGAAGAAGATGTTCTGCGAAATGGTTACCGTGGAGGGCAATGGAGTGCCACGGTTCCAATTGGCTGAGATGCCCGATAACATTGACAACTAAGCCTATCGATGGTAGAATTTTCTCTGTATAAAACGAAAAAACGAAGCCTGGGACAGTAGAATGCCGCAGGCTTCGTACTTTGACTGTTCAAAAAGAAACAGGGGTAAGGACGGAACTATGAACAATAAGAAATTTGATGGAGCCTTATACGAAGGCCCTTACGTGGAAACACTCAAAGAAATTATAGAAGGAACCGTTGCAAAATATCCGGAACGTGCAGCATACATGTACAAGGATGTACACAAAGAGCCGTTCCAGGAGTTCACTTATAAGGAGTTCGACAAGCAGCGCCGCGCACTGGGAACGGCACTTCTCGGAATGGGACTCAAAGACAGCAAGATTGCTGTAGCCGGGGAGAATTCTCACCGCTGGGCGTTGTCTTATTTCACCGTTGTCTGCGGTGTGGGCACCATCGTGCCGATTGACAAGAACCTTCAGCTGCTGGAGATTGAGAACCTTCTCCGCCGTGCAGATGTGGAGCTGTTATTCATCTCCCACAAGATGGTGGACGATGTGCTTTCTTGCCTCGACAGCGTCGAGACACTGAAGTATCTGGTAATTTTGGATCCGCCGGATACGGATTTCTCGAAGTACAAAGACGACTCGAGAATATTCCTTCTTTCTCAGCTCCTCGAGACGGGTAAAAGAAGACTCCGTGAGGGTCACCACGAATACGAGGATGCCATCATTTTGCCGGATGATTTGTCGACTATTCTTTTCACTTCCGGAACAACCGGTTTAGCAAAGGGCGTAATGCTTTCGCATCGGAACTTGGCGCAGAACGTATACAACATGTCGAAATATTTCCACATTCCAGATGGCGAGCGCGTATTGTCGGTGCTTCCGATTCATCACGCTTATGAGATGACTTGTACCGTTATGACATCCTTCTATCAGGGCGCAACGGTAGTAATCTGCGAAGGACTCAAACACATTCAGACGAACTTCATGGAAGCGGAGTGCAGCGTAATGCTGGGTGTACCGCTTGTATATGAGAATATGCATCGCAAGATTATGAAGCAGGCGGAGAAGAGCGGCATCCTGTCGAAACTCCAGCGTGCAATCGCGATGTCCAAGAAACTGAGACTTCAGAACCATCCGCGTGCAACACGCAAGATGTTCGATTCGATTCATAAGCTGTTCGGCAAGAAACATTACATGTTCATTGCTGGTGGAGCCGCAATCGATCCGACTGTAATTGAGGACTTCGAAGCAATGGGATTCCCGATGCTTCAGGGTTACGGAATGACGGAGTGCGCACCAATTATCGCAATGAATACGGATCGCTACCGCAAAGCAGCAGCTGCTGGTAAAGTTATGCCGGGCAGTGAGGTTCGCATTATCGACGAGGACGAGAATGGTATCGGCGAAGTCGTCGTCAAAGGTCCATCTGTCATGATGGGATATTATAATGATCCGGAGAATACCGAACAGACGGTTAAAGACGGTTGGCTCTATACCGGTGATTATGGCTATTTTGACGAAGATGACTTCCTGTACATTACCGGAAGAAAGAAGAATGTCATTGTTACGAAGGGTGGTAAGAACATCTTCCCAGAAGAAGTGGAATATTACCTGCTCCTAGACGAACGCATCCAGGAAGTTATCGTGTATGGTAAGCACGATGATGCGAAGGATGACCTGATTTGCACCGCAATTATCTATCCGGATTACGACCTGCTCAAGGATCAGGGAATTACGGAAGATATCGATGTATATAAGGTTCTTCGCCAGATTACCGATGATGCGAATGAGAAGATGCCACCATACAAACGTGTGAAGCGCATCGAAGTTCGCGACAAAGCTTTTGTAAAAACAACAACCTTGAAAATCAAGCGTTTCGAGGAAGAGAACTACGAATACAAATTCGATGATCGCTCGATTCATTCTTCAAGACGGGGATAAGCACCGTAGACAAGGAATAGTGGCGGTACCTAGCCAAATGAATAAGCGATCACAGGAGGAAAGTCTATCATGACGGAAAGAAAATATCCGGCAATCGTGATTGATCACGAGATGGTACGGCATAATGCGCGCACGGTGAATGAGTGGTGCCAAGAACAGGGCATCTTTCTGACTGGCGTCATCAAAGGTGCGAACGGAATTGTTTCGGTTGCAGAGGATTACGTCGCAGGCGGTGCGAAAATCATCGCATCTTCTCGCCTCGAACAACTGAAGCGTTGCAAAGATGCCAACATCGGTGTTCCGCTGATGATGATTCGCGTTCCGATGCTTTCGGAACTGGACGAGATGGTACAGATTGCGGATTACAGTTTGAACAGTGAACGCGTTACGTTGGATGCACTGAACAAAGCAGCTGGCGAACACAAGGTTGTTCACAAAGTAGTTCTCATGGCGGATCTCGGCGACCTGAGAGAAGGCTTCTTCAATGTGGATGAGCTGGTGGATACGGCAGTCTATGTAGAGAAGAACCTTGAGAATCTCGAGCTTGCTGGTGTCGGAACCAATCTCGGCTGTTATGGATCCGTAATGGCAACTGAAGAGAAAATGCAGGAACTCGCAGATATTGCGGACCGCGTCGAAGCGGCGGTGGGACACAAGCTGGAAATCGTTTCTGGCGGCGCAACATCGAGTCTGATGGGTGTCTTCGACAAATACATGCCACCGCAGATTAACATGCTACGCATTGGAGCAGCGATTCTGACTGGACCACTGGAGGACATGCGCACTTGCTATGGATACTCGGAAATGGATGCACTGAGTGATGCGGCTTTTACCCTGGAGGCGCAGGTCATCGAGGTGAAGACCAAGGCATCTCATCCGATTGGGCAGCTAGGCGTCGATGCGTTCGGACAGAAGCCGGAATATGTGGATCGTGGCATGCGAAAACGTGCACTCGTGGCGATTGGCCGTGCGGATTACGGTGAGATTACCGATCTCGTGCCGACGATTGAGGGCATGGAAGTGATTGGCGCATCGGGTGACCACACGATTCTGGATATTGAAGATGTTAAAGAACCAATTGAGGTTGGAGATATAATTCGTTTTAAGCTGAAATATTCCGCGATTCTGCGAATCACTGGAAGCGAGAATGTGAAGCGATATGAAAGGAGCAAATAGAAGATGGCAAATGCACAACACGAAATGACCAAACAGGGTTATGATAAGCTGGTAGAGGAACTGGAAAAATGCACTGGTGCAGTGCGTCTGGAAATTGCAGAACGTCTGAAGGAAGCAATTTCTTACGGTGATATTTCCGAGAACTCGGAGTACGATGCAGCGAAGGAAGCGCAGGCAGAGAATGAGGACCGCATTAAGGAAATCGAGGAAATCCTGAGAACTGCACGCGTTGTCGATACGGATGAGCTGGTATCCGAGGGTACCGTTCAGACGGGTGTTACCGTTCGTGTGAAGGATTTGGTATATGATGAAGAGATGACATATCAGATTGTTGGTAACACGGAGGCAGATCCATTCAATGGTAAGCTGTCGAACGTTTCTCTGGTAGGCGAGCACCTGATTGGAGCCAAAGCCGGTGACGTCATTGAGTTCTCTGTACCGGAGGGAACCGCTAAATACGAAATTCTGGAAGTGCTGTAAGCCTTCTTTAGAATATAAGGATTGAATTACAAACGAAGATTTCCAAGAAATAAACAAAGACAGAAAGGTAAAAAGATGAGTAACGAGAATCAGAATGCTCCCGAGGCACCAGAATTGACCGCCGAAGAAATCAGCGAACAGCGCAAGATTCGTAGAGATAAGCTCCAGGAACTGCGCGACATGGGTAGAGACCCATTCGTACAGGAAACATATGATGTAACCGCTCACAGCAAAGACATCCGCGACAACTTCGAAGCTATGGAAGGTGAAGAAGTTGCAATCGCCGGCCGTATCATGAGAAAGAGAATCATGGGTAAGGCTGCATTCTTCGATGTACAGGATAAGCAGGGCAGAATCCAGTGCTACATCAAGAGAGACGAAATCGGAACCGACGAATACAAGATTTTCAAGACTTATGATATCGGCGATATCGTTGGATTGAGAGGTATTGTATTCAAGACCCGTACCGATGAAGTGTCCATCCACACACATTCGCTCACACTGTTGACCAAATCCCTTCAGGTGCTGCCAGACAAGTGGAGCGGCCTGCAGGATATCGACCTGCGTTATCGTCAGCGTTACGTAGACCTGATTATGAATGAAGACGTTCGTAAGACTTTCTACGACCGCGCGCTGATTGTAAAAACAATTCGCGAAGTGCTGGAAGAAGATTACGGATTCCTCGAAGTGGAGACTCCAGTACTGCAGAACATTGCCGGTGGTGCGAACGCTCGTCCGTTCAACACTCACCACAACGCATTGGACTTCGACCTGAAGCTCCGCATCTCTCTGGAACTTCCGCTGAAGAGACTGATTGTCGGTGGCTTGGACAGAGTATATGAGCTGGGCAAGGTATTCCGTAACGAAGGTATGGACAAGAACCACAGCCCAGAGTTTACTTCCATGGAAGCATACATGGCATACGGCAATCTGGAAGATATGATGGATCTGATGGAGCAAGTTGTGTACAAGTGCGCAATGGCAGTAAATGGCACACCAATCATCACATACGAAGGGAAATCCTTCGATGTAACTCCACCATGGAATAAGATTGATATGACCGAAACCGTAATCAAGATTACGGGTGTTCCGTTCGATAAGATTGATACGGACGAGGAAGCTCGTGAAGCAGCAATCAAGTACGGAATGGACCAGGATGAAGTTAAGGACTGGACAAGAGGTAAAATTATTGCCGAGATGTTCGAAGCGTATTGCGAAGACGTTCCAGGACTCCTTGATGGCCCGGTATTCCTGACTGGTCACCCAGTTGATGTATCTCCACTGGCAAAGAAGGATCCGAAGGATCCAAGAATCACTCGCCGCTTCGAGTCTTACATTAACGGATGGGAGATGTCCAACGCATTCTCCGAGCTGAACGATCCAATCGATCAGTACGAAAGATTTGCGGAACAGCAGCGTGAACTCGATCTTGGAATCGATGATGAAGCGCATCCAATGGACAAAGACTATGTCAACGCACTGGAAATCGGACTGCCTCCAACGGGTGGTATCGGTATCGGCGTAGACCGTCTGGTAATGCTGCTGACTGACTCCACGACCATTCGTGACGTACAGTTGTTCCCGGTAATGAAGGATAAGTAAAATTTAATATTCATTATTTGGAAGTGTCGTAAATTAGCGGCACTTCCTTTAAATTGCACGAAATAGTTATTAATATACAACAGCATCGTCCGCAGTGAAGCTGCCCAGAGAATTTTCTTTGGTCTGGATACAGACAAAGGAAATTTCTATATCTTCAGACGCAAAGAATTGACGCTTAGCAGCTGGAGAAATTCTCAGCCAGTCTCCGGCAGTGAGTGCGATCTCTTCTCCGTCAATCACGACCTTGCCTTTGCCGGAAAGAATGCCGTAGTCTTCTTCTGATTTCGGCTGACAGCCATAGCATAATCCGTGCGTTAATCAAATAATAGTACGCACCTTTTTATAACTATACACTCCAAAATGAATGTGCTATACTGGTCACGAAAATTGGAGATACGATGCATGATGGAACGTGCAGTGTTAACTGACAATCCGCAATATTATGAATTTCGCGAAGCTTAATATACATGATAAGGAGTTAGAAAGAGATGAAAACGAAAGAAGAGCTTCCGGCTTGCCCGGTGGCAACATCCGTAGCACTGGTCGGAGGGAAATGGAAATTGCTCATTATACGAAACCTGAGAATTCGTCCCTGGAGATTCAATGAGTTGCAGAGAGACTTAGAAGGAATATCGCAGAAAGTTCTGACCGACAGCTTGAGACAGATGATGGAGGACGGTCTGGTGCACCGCCATGACTATCATGAACTTCCACCTAGGGTAGACTATAGTTTGACGGAACTGGGGGAGAAAATGCTACCAACTATCGATGCATTAGCGGATTTCGGTAACTATTACAAATCGGTTGAGGTGGACATTTGGCAAGAAAACTAAAGATGAGCGCAGTCGTATCGGTTTTGACAACTATAATACTATCTATTACATATAAATGGACTGCCAATAATGTATGCCTTTCCATTGTTATTACATTCGGAACGATTAGCTATCATCTTGTGATGAGGCTTTTGGTTGGACTCATTCTTAATGCAGCGATGGATAATAAGGCGGATTACACGAAACCCCATTATTCAGTTAGTAAATACGAGATGCAATTATATGCGAAATTGAAAGTCAAGAGATGGAAGGGAAAGTTGCCGAGCTACAACGGTTCACTTTTTGATCCAAGAAAGCATAGCTGGAGCGAAATCGCGCAAGCAATGTGTCAGGCAGAGACTGTGCATGAAACCATCGTGATATTAAGTTTTCTGCCTATAATAGCCGGAGTATGGTTCGGCGATTTCCCGGTATTTATTATAACCTCGCTGCTTGCAGCAGCGGTGGATATGACATTTGTTATCATGCAGAGGTATAACCGGCAACGAGTATTGCGACTGATAGAGAAGAAATAAGAAGGACAGAAACGAGGAGTGTGCTATGCCGCGTGGTGCAAATCAGAAACTCAAGTTCACATACTTGATGAAAATAATGCAAGAAAAAACAGACGATGAGCATGCACTTACCATGCCGCAAATTATAGAAGAACTGGAGAAATACGGTGTCACTGCGGAAAGGAAAAGCATCTATTCGGATTTTCAGGATATGACAGATTTGTTCGGAATCGAAATTATCAAAGAACAAATTGGAAGAGAAACGTATTATCATGTGGGATCCCGAAAATTCGAATTGGTAGAAGTGAAGCTACTAATCGATGCAATCCAATCTTCTAAATTTATTACAAAAAGAAAATCCAGGGAACTGATTAATAAAATCAAAAACTTTGTCAGCGAGCATCAAGCCAAGCAGCTTCAGCGACAAATTTACATTAATGACCGGGTGAAGACAATGAATGAATCGGTTTATTACAATGTAGATGATATTCATAATGCAATCGCGCAGAATAAGAAAATCCGATTTAAATATTATAAGTGGGATATCAGTAAAAGCCTGGTAGAAAGACATAATGGCGAGTGGTTTGTTGTAAGTCCGTGGGCGCTTACTTGGAATGATGAAAATTACTATCTCGTAGCTTACGATAATTGGGATTATCGAATTAAGCATTATCGTGTGGACAAGATGATGCGAATCTCTATCGAAGAGGAAGGGCGTGATGGAAAGGAAGCCTTCAAAAACATCGATATGGCAGAGTATTCCAAAGCCGTCTTCGGAATGTATCATGGAAAGAAAACAAGAGTGCAAATCCAACTCGAAAACTCAATGTGTGGTGTATTCATCGATCGATTCGGAAAGGAAATCAATTTCTATCCCATCGATGATGTGCATAGCGAGCTGAACGTACATGTTAACGTCAGCCCTCAGTTCTTTGGATGGATTTTCAGCCTTGGGAATAATGTAAAAGTAACTGGACCTGATGAAGTGGTCGAGGAAATGAAACAGTATGCCAAAGATTTTCTGGCAAATTATTAGGAAAAGTATTAGGATAAAGCGTCATTTGAGAACGGGGAGCTGATACAGAAAATGTCTGTATTGACTCCCCGCTTTTTTTTAGGCAAATTTCAGCTGTACTTTTTATTGGACACGTCCGGATTTAGAATTAAGATAGCTTAGAAAAAGCAATTTGAATCAGAAACGGAGGAAAATAAATGATTGTAGAGATGAGTAAGAAATCAAGAGTATACCACAGAGAGGGGTGTAGATATCTAGCCAGAATCAATGAAGAAGACTTAAATGCATTTGATATAGACGATGAAAGATTGAAAGGTTACCAGAGCTGTAAATGCTGCTGTAATATGAAGTCTATCTATAAGAATTTAGGTTCAGAATATAGATTAGAGCTTGAGAATATAGGGGTGAAGGTTGCATCGGAACCTGATTTTTTATTGGTGAAGACGCCTTCATATATTTGGAAAGTGACATGCAAACCATCTACTCAGGAGCTGAAGCTTTGGTCGTGGAGATGGGGTGAAGAACAAGCGTGTTATCTTTGGACAAGAGAGTACAGATGCAAAAAGAAGAGAGACCTGCAGCTAATTATGGATTTCATTAGAAGAGAAGAAGAATTAGCAGCTTATCCGGCTCAGTACAGAGGTTATGTCTTGATGATTGAGAGTTACGCAAAGGAAAATCAAGCCGAGATTGAATACAACGACACAGACTTATACGTGATTACTGATATGGCGGCTTGGAAAATATCATATGTAAACCGTTACAATCAATTTAGATTGTTTCACTGCCCTTTTGGAGAGAAAAATTTGAGCATGGAAGAGGCAAAGCGTGCACGCTATCATGTTCAGGTCGATGTACCAAGGAATAAATCACCCTATAAGCATATTCAATACCTTGTAGAACATGACAAAGCAAAGAAAATAGCACAAGTTGACTACCGGAAGCTTCCGCATCAAACCAAAAAGCAGAAGAAATATTACCGTCAAGCTGAAAAGAGAGCAAAGAGAAATAGCATAAACAGAGTCTTAGCCTTGCTAGAAAGTTGTTAATGAAAAAGAACGTATATATCGCAGAATCTACGTTCAATATTACAAAATTTATGGGATTCAGAACTTCGTCAGAGCAATGTTATGATTATTCTCTGTGGAAGTGCTATGAGTTTTATCGAAAAAGAATTACTTGCTGAAAAGAATCCTGTCTATGGTAGAGCTACAGGAATTTACAAGATGAAAGAGATGGGATTTTATGATGTTATAAAATTCTTCCCTGAATATTCCGCTCGCGATAAAGTGATTGCATACTCTGTTCTGGGAGGAATTCCTCATTACTTGAGGCAGTGGAATTCAAAGCTTTCTGTAGAAGATAATATCAAAAAAATATCCTGACAAAAGGCTGTGTTTTGTACAGCGAGGTTGAGTTTCTTCTGCATCAGGAATTAAGAGAAACACCAGTCTATAACTCTGTTATTGAAGCGGTAGCAATGGGAAATACAAAACTTAATGATATCAGCAAAAAGTCTATCGTTGAAGATACATCAAAAACAAGTGTATATCTGAAAAATCTGATTGAACTTGGAATAGTAGAAAGAGAGTTTATAAGCCAGAAGCAGAAGAAAAATGAACTTCCGTTCCGTTATACAAAGATGGGCAGATGGTTTGGCAAGACAACTGTAAGGGATACCAAAAAAGAGGACGCTCTTAGGACAGCAGAAACTGAGATAGATGTGCTCTGTATTGACAGAATGGGAGAAAATTATCTGGTTGGTGAATGTAAGTTTAAAGGAGTTCCATTTTCGTACTCGGAATATCTTGATACATTGGCAAAGCTTACGCCGTTAAAGGAAAAGGCAAAATTCTATTATGCCTTGTTTTCCGAAAGCGGATTCTTTTTTTATGTGTGTTTTATGATACGCTTACGGGCACCCATGATGCAGGAAATTATGACGCTTCGTGAGAAATATGATCTTCACATGAAGGCAGAACGTATGTGTCAGAAGAGATGCCGGACAAGGATGATACATTTATCCGCAAATAATCAGGAAGAGATGAGCAATAAAGATATACGATCGCCGATGACATGCCCCCCCTTTTTTTACAGAAACTTAACAAACAGTTGATGGAGAAAAACTACAAAAATAATATAATTTTTTGTAGTAAATATATGAGCTATGAATTTATAAAAAGTGAGGAAACAGGGAATGGCAAAAGAAGTATTTTGGAAAAACCGCATCAGAAGAACTTATGCTTCCCTGCGTCCATCAGAGCAACATGTGGCAGACTATCTGTTGGAAAATACAGAAATAGAAAATCTTACTATGAAGGAACTGGCGATGCGAGTTGGTGTTAGCGAGCCAACAGTCATGCGCTGTATGAAAGCCATTGGCTTTTCAGGTTATGGAAGCTTCAAACGGGCGCTTCGTCAAAAAGAATCTGAGGAAGAGAAGAATACAGCTTTTGATCTTATGGCCGGATTTTCCCTGAAACCATGGGAAAAACTGACGGATCTTCCATTTAAATCTGTGCAGATTCAGAAAGGATTATTAGAACAGTCTTTAAAATCTATTTCCCCGGAGAACCTGGAAAAAGCGGCCTGGCATTTGTCGAAAGCCAGAACAATTGACATTTATGGAGTGGAAAATTCTTTTTCTCCGGCAGTGGATTTCCTTACAAAGGTAACCTATCTGGGTTTAAATTGCAGAATGCATACAGATGCTTATCTACAACAGATTGCGGCGACACACCTGACGGGAGATGATGTGGCCATCGCTTTCTCTCATTCTGGATCTTCGGCGGATACGGTAAAAGCCTTAAAATTGGCCCGCCGTGCGGGAGCCTTGACAATTGCGGTTTCCAGTCGCAAGGATGCAGTAATTTCCAAATATGCTGATGTTTTTCTTTGCGTAGGGGGAGATGTATGTGGCGTATATGGTAATGCGATTTTTTCCAGGGTGACGGATCTTTTTGCAGTAGACCTTCTATATATGAGCATTATTTTAAGTGATTATGAGCGCTTTTCACATAATCTGGACCAAAGTGGAAAAGTGGCAGCGGAACGTGAGTACATGGATATATAGATAATAGTGAAGATACAAGTGAGAAATTTGCTTACTTACATGATTGAAGAATTAGCAGCACTCTTGAAAACTACAAGAGAGGCTGCTTTTTTTGATGTTAATTTACATTTGCTTCAGATAGCTTTTGCAGAAAATTGATAGAAAGCAGGAATGAGATTTTGCTATGCTTTGCACGAAATGAAAGGAGAAACAGATATGCTTGAACTTGAACATGTGAAGAAATCATATGATGGCACACCGGTTTTGAAGGATATTTCCATTCAGGTAGAGGATGGAGAGATTGTTTCTATCTTAGGTCCATCCGGCTGTGGCAAGACAACGCTTTTAAATTTGATTCTGGGAATTACAGATGCAGATGGAGGAGTGATTCGTTATAACGGTGAGGATTTGACTCATACAGCGATGGAAAAAAGAGGATTTAATATTGTTTTTCAGGATTACGCCTTATTTCCAAATCTGAATGTGGAACAGAATATTACATATGGATTAAAGAATAAACCAGGTATTTCCAGCAAGGAAGAAGTAGAGGAGCTGATTCAGCTTCTAAACCTGCAGGAACATTTGAAGAAGAGAATCGACCAGCTTTCCGGAGGTCAGAAGCAAAGAGTGGCACTGGCCCGTACTATGGTAATGAAACCACGTATTCTTCTTTTGGATGAGCCTCTTTCTGCTTTGGATGGTGTGATTAAAGAATCCATAAAAGATCGTATCAAAACCATTGCCAGAGAATTCAATCTGACCACGATTATAGTAACGCATGATCCAGAGGAGGCTTTGACCTTGTCAGACCGTGTACTTATCATTAATCAGGGCACTATTGCCCAGTATGGACAGCCGTCTGAGATTGTTGAGCAGCCAAAGGATGATTTTGTTCGTAAATTTATTCTGAATCAGCTTGAAATCAAGCGCAACAATATTTATGCACTTTTTGGTGGCACCAATGTGAAGGAAAACTCATATGCGAGGTGTGTATGAAGAAGCGTAATAAGGGGTTGATGCTGCCCTATCTTATTTTGGCAGTTATCTTTACAGCATTTTTGATTGTTCCGGTCCTTAGACTTCTTTTTAAATCTTTTTGGACGGGCAGTGGATTGAGCTTGGAATATTATATTTCGGTTCTGACAGGCAAGCATTTCGGCAAGATTTTAGCAAATAGTTTTGTTGTATCAGCAGTGGCAGCAGTATTGGCAGTTTTGATCGCCTTTATCATGGCTTACACCGTGCATTATACGAAGATACCGAATGGAGTCAAAAGGATCCTGCAGGCAATTGCTGTTTTGCCTATGTTTTTGCCTACCATCACATATGGTTTTGCCATTATTTATTCGGTTGGAAAACAGGGACTGATTACAAGACTCTTGGGACATCAGCTTTTCAATATCTATGGATTTGGTGGACTTCTGGTGGGATATGTGATTTATACCATTCCCGTGGCTTATCTTTTGATTCACAATACCATGAGCTATGTGGATAAGAAGACTCTGATTGTATCCAAGGCAATGGGAGATGGAGCACTTTCCACTTTTTGGATTGCTGTGTTAAGGCCTTTACTGGGAACTCTGGCAGGAGCTTTTATTCAGACCTTTTTCCTTTGTTTTACGGATTTCGGTATTCCGGCCTCCGTTGGGGGAAAATATGATGTTATTGCTACAACACTTTATAACGAAATGCTGGGCGGCATTCCGGATTTTAATAGAGGAGCAGTTGTATCAGTTATCATGCTTCTGCCATCCATTGTAAGTATTTTAATTTTGCATTATTTGGAAAGATACAACATTCGATATGAACGTATCAGTAATGCGGAACTTAGAAAAAATAAGGCTCGTGATACAAGCTGGGGAATGAGCTGTGCAGTTCTGTCTCTTTTGATCTGTGCAATGTTTGCAGTCATTTTTATAGTACCAATGGTGGAAAGATGGCCTTATAAGACAGGGTTTACTTTCGAACATTTTCAGGCAGTCTTTAAGGATAATGAATTGACGACGGTTTATCTGCACTCTGTGGAAATGGCAGCATTAACGGCGTTATTCGGTACTTTGATCGCGTATGTGGCGGCCCTTATTACGGCAAGAAGTAATTTGCCAAAATTCTGTAAGAATAGTATCGAGTCCATTGCCCTGGTAACAAATACGATTCCAGGTATGGTAATGGGCTTAGCCCTGATGTTCAGTTTTTCTGGAACGTCGTGGCAGAACACATTTAGGCTTATGATATTGTGCAACATTGTACACTATTTTTCGACTCCATATTTGATGATGAAGAACTCTCTTTCCAAGATGAATTCTGGTTGGGAGACCACAGGTATGCTGATGGGAGACACATGGCTGAAGACTATTTTGCGAGTGGTCACGCCTAATGCAGCATCCAGTCTGATTGAAGTGTTCAGCTATTATTTCATCAATTCCATGGTAACCATCAGTGCTTTGGTATTTATAACTGGAGCTGAAACTATGGTACTTACCACCAAAATCAAGCAGCTGCAATATGTGAATAAGTACAATGAAGTATTTGTTCTTTCTCTGCTGATTTTAGTAACTAATCTGCTTGCAAAGGCTATTTTCTCATGGCTTGCAAATAACCGTTCTAAACGGGTAAAAAACTAAGCGTACAAGAAAGGAAAAAAGAAAAATCATGAAAGGAAACAGAATTTTAGCATTAGGCCTGACAATGATTACAGCATGTAGTCTTTTGGCAGGCTGCACAGGCACTGCATCAACATCAACATCAACATCTTCAGATGAACAGGTAGTTATTTACTCAAATGCAGATGATGAGGCAATTACAGCAATGTCAAATGCCCTGGATAACAATGGATATAAGGGAAAGTACATTTTTGAGACATTTGGTACTTCTGAACTTGGCGGAAAACTTTTAGCGGAAGGTACTAATTTGGAAGCTGATATGGTAACGATGAGTACTTTCTATCTGAAGAGTGCACAGAAACAGAATAACATGTTTCTTCCGCTTGAATTTGATGTAGATACTTTGGAAGAGGTTCCGGATTACACAGCTCCAATTACTTCTCAGGAGGGTGCCATTATTATAAACACAGAGCTTCTGGAAGAGAATAATTTGCCTACACCGACTTGCCTGAAGGATTTGGCTGACTCGGTTTACTCAGGATATCTGGCAGTAACAGATGTAAAATCTTCATCTACAGCATGGCTGCTTTTGCAGGCTCTGATTTCTGAGTATGGAGAGGATGAGGCACAGGAAATCCTTAGCAAGATTTACGAAAATGCAGGAGATCATATCGAATCTTCTGGATCTGCGCCACTGAAACTTTGCGAAGATGGTGAAGTTGCAGTTGGATTTGGTTTAAGACATCAGGCAGTTGCTGCAAAAAAAGAAGGACTTCCAATCGATTATGTTGATCCGACAGAAGGAAACTTTTCTTTGACAGAGTCTGTTGCGGTAATTGACAAGGGTGATGATACTAATGAAATGGCAATGGAAATGGCTGAATGTATCATCAAGAATGGACGTGAGGAACTTCAGTCTTACTATCCAAACGCACTTTATGAAGGAGAAAGCTCAGACAGTACAAATAAATCTACTTATCCTAAGACATTCAGCAAAGATCTGACATTCGAACTTTACGAGCATCATCAGGAAATTTCTGAAGCTGCAAAGCCGTGATAAGCCTGTTAGGCAAAAAATTGATAAAAAAATATTGATAAAATATAAGGAGTTATTCAAATGATTAAGCAATATAAGTTATTAACACCAGGACCACTTACAACAACAGACAGTGTAAAGCAGGAGATGCTTTTTGATCATTGTACTTGGGATAATGATTATAAAGAGATTACACAGCGCATCCGCAAGGGGCTTTTGAAACTTGGCCATGTGGAAGAACCGGAATACACAGCGGTTCTTATGCAGGGAAGCGGAAGCTTTGGCGTAGAATCTGTTTTGACCAGTATTGTAAAGCGGGAAGACAAGGTCCTGATTGCTGCAAACGGTGCTTACGGTCTCCGTATGGCAGATATTTGCCAGCATGCAGGTGTGAACTATGTTATTTATAAAGAGGCAAACAATAAACAGCCTCAGGCAGCGGTGATTCAGGATATGCTGAAAAAAGATCCTATGATCACACATATTGCTATGGTACACAGCGAGACAACCAGCGGTATTTTAAATAATATTGAAGTTGTAGGAAATGTGGCAAAGTCAGAAGGAAAAACCTTTATTGTAGATGCTATGTCCAGCTTTGGTGGAGTAGATATTCCGATGAAGGAGTGGAATATTGATTTCTTAATTTCCAGTGCAAATAAGTGCATTCAGGGTGTGCCAGGATTTTCTTTTATCATTGCAAACAGAGAAAAACTGGTAGAAAGCGAAGGGACAGCCCGTTCCTTGGCATTGGATCTTTATGATCAGTGGAAGGGTATGGAAGAAGGCAATGGCAAATGGCGTTTTACTTCTCCGACTCATGTAGTTTTAGCTTTTGCAAAGGCTATGGAAGAACTGGAAGCAGAAGGCGGTATTCCAGTAAGACATGCCCGTTATGCGGAAAATCAGAAGCTTTTAGCAGAGAGACTTGGAGCACTTGGATTTAAGCCGTATCTCGATCCGTCTGTTCAGGGCCCTATCATCACTACTTTCTTTTATCCGGAAGGAGCAAGCTTCACTTTCCAACAGATGTATGAATACATCAAGGAAAGAGGCTATGTGCTTTATCCGGGTAAGGTAATGGAAGCAGATACCTTCCGCGTTGGTAATATCGGAGAGATTTATCTGGATGATATTGAAAAACTGGCAGTCATTTTGGCTGAGTTTTTGAAGGAGGTAGAGGCATGAAGACAAAACTTGTGATTCTGGATTGGGCAGGAACATCAGTGGATTATGGTTGCTTTGCACCAGTAAATGCATTTGCACTGGCTTTTCAGTCTGTAGGTCTTGAACCCACAGTAGATGAGATTCGTGAGCCGATGGGCATGTTGAAGAGAGATCATATACGTATGATGCTTTCTATGGACAGACTGAAGGCACAGTGGGTGGAAAAATACGGAAGTGAGCCGGATGATGCAGCAGTAGAGAAAATTTATGGTGTGTTTGAGGATTCTTTAATGAAGAGCCTTAATGATTATGCGGCACCAAAGCCAGGAACTTTGGAGGCAGTGGCCAAGCTTCGTGAGATGGGAATTCATATCGGTTCTACAACAGGTTACACTGATGCTATGATGGAAGTAGTAACAAATGGAGCCAAAGAGCAGGGATATGAGCCGGATGCCTGGTTTTCCCCGGATGCAGTAGAGGGGATGGGCCGTCCTTATCCGTATATGATTTATGAGAATATGCGCCATTTCCAGATAGCTTCTACAGATGAAGTAATCAAGGTGGGAGATACTGTTTCCGATATCAAGGAAGGAAAAAATGCCGGTGTGAAATCCCTCGGGGTATTAGAAGGCAGCAGTGTTCTGGGACTTTCTCAGGAAGAGTATGAGGCTTTGTCTCTCACTGAGAAGGAATCTGTATTGGACAAAGCAAGAAAAAAATTACTACTGGCTGGAGCGGATGCAGTGCTTCTGAATCTTGGGGAGCTTCCAGGTTGGATTGAGGAAAATGAAAGAAGTCTGTGAAGCAGCAGGAGTCTATTTGAAAAATCACAAAATTACGATAAAATTATAAAAATCACTGGATCCGTAGCTAACTCCAGGGGTTAAGCGTATCATAAAACAAAAAAAGAATCTAAAAGCCTGAAGGAACGTCCCAATCGCTGGAAATTTGATTTGGCGATTGGGGCGTACACTGGCTTTTGGATTCTTTTTTTTTATGTTTTTCTGTGTGCTTTATGATACGCTTACGATAGACTGGCAAATTGCTGTGAAATTTTCGGAACTGGTTGAGACACTACCGGAGGACAAGCCGATATTTGCAGGCGAGGAAAAGATTTATAATTCTACGGTAAATGATGTATTTGCCAGACATTGCAAAGTTTGACAGTCAAAACCTTTCGGATATATAATAGCGCATACCCCTTATGGTATGGAGGCATAGTATGAAACAATGTATGGATTCTGAAAATCTACACCGTAGGTTGAAAAAAATTATTGGGCAAGTTCAGGCGATTGACAAGATGATCGATGAAGATGTCCCTTGTGAAGATATTTTATCGCAACTGAATGCCGCAAAGTCGGCATTGCACGGATGCGGCAAGGTCGTTCTAGAGGGACACATCAAACATTGTGTTCGTGACGGAATCGAACACGGTGATGCGGACAAAACCATCGAGAATTTCACCAAGGCGGTTGAACGATTTGCGAACATGGGATAATTAATTTGCAAAATGGAGGTAATGGAATGAAAATTGCAGTATTAGGTGCAGGTGCAATGGGATGCTTGTACGGTGCGTATCTCAGCACCGATAACGAAGTCATTATGATCGACACGAACCCGGACCGTGTTGAAACCATCAACAATGAGGGAATTGTTGTTGTTGAAGAAGATGGCACGAATCGTGAATTCAAGAACGTGCGAGCTTTCGTATCGGGCGAATGCACGGAGAAGGCAGAACTGGTAATCGTTTTCGTTAAGACGCTTCGCACGGAAGATGCGCTTCGCATGAACCGTAAGATTTTTAGCGAGAACACTATCGTGATGACCCTTCAGAACGGTTCCGGCAACGACCGTAAGATGGAGAAATATTTCGATAAGCGCAAAGTCGTTGTTGGCACGAGCAAGCACAACTCCACCGTGCTGGGCCCGAACACTGTACGCCACAGCGGTCACGGGGTAACAACCATCGGTAGTAATGTTGGCAACAAGAAGAATCCGGCGGCGATTAAGGAAGTGCTGGTAAAAGCAGGTTTCGATACCGAAGTTTCTGACGATATTAAGAGAATTATCTGGAGCAAGCTATTCGTGAACCTGTCCATTAACACATTTACGGCAATCACCCGTTCTCCGATTGGCTACATGATTGAGAATGATTATGCATGGGACTTTGCCGAGAAGTTAATCTGCGAAGCAGTCGATGTGGCTGCTGCGGATGGAACGAACTTCTCTTACCGCGAAGTTCTGAATATGGTTCATTTCGTTTGCGAAGATGCCGGCAAAGGTTATTCGTCGATGTCTCAGGATGTAATGCATTTCCGCCTGACGGAGGTCGACAATATCAACGGTGCCATTGTAGAGCAGGCAAGACATTACAATGTAGCAGCTCCGTATAATGCACTGGTCGTAGATCTTGTACATGCTATTGAGGGTGCGTATAAGTATCATGAAGAACAGGCGAAAGCAAGCGAATAATTTTGAAAACATATAGGGCGAATTTTATACAGAAACAATTCAATGAATGTTTATTAGTGGGCAGTATTTCTAGTGAATACTGCCTTTTTTCTTCTTTAAATTAATCTAGATGATAGTATTTCAAAGAAAAAATATTAGGAGAACTGCACAAAGTCGAGAAATCACGCCTTGCGAAAGAAAAATATCTTATTTATAATGAACCATGAATTCTTAATATCCCAGTGATTGCTGTAACTTGAACTTCTGACAAGAAATATTACATCAGACCTTAACGTTTAAAATTGATTAAATTTGCTTTGGCTGGGATTATAGGAATAATTATAGAGAAAGGAGGAGTTGCGATGAGAATTTATAATAAATTCAAAAGAAAAACACCACATGCAGTGGAATCTGCAATGTGGTGCTACTCGAGTGCTTTAACTCGAACCTGAACAGTGTAACTTTATCACGAAGTGTTGAATGATTCAACGAAAAAATGCCATTTAATGAAATTAACTTTAATAATTTAAAATCTGTGCTAGCTGCTTGAGTACTTTGACTTGAACCTGAACAATTCATAAAAAGTACTTTGCGTGGTAACACGGAGCGTTTTTATTGCTATATTTTAGCTAAAGCTCGAAGGAGGAAATTTATGAGCAAAGTTAACAACCAAAGAAAAAGTTGTAAAGATGTTTTTAATTCATATCTCGTTTCAACTGCATCCTATTCTGGAATCTACGAATTCCCCAGAATCAAATCTACACAAAATATTCCGAATCGCCTAATATCGTTTTCAAAATCGATTGCAAACAAAGACAATAATCAGTGGATTCATTTTTTTGAAGATGATTATTTATTTGAGCGAACTTGGCGAGCCCCTCATAAATACTTAGATACTTTTAAAAGATACAACGGAATAATTCTCCCAGATTTCAGCTTGTACAGAGATATGCCTTTATCTATGCAAATATGGAATATTTATAGAAGTAGAGCAATCGGAAATTGGTTACAAAAGAACGGAGTAGAAGTAATTCCCAATATTCGTTTTGGGGATAAACGTACTTATGATATCTCTTGTGACGGAATTGAGAAACATTGCACAATTGCTGTTGGTTCATATGGAAACATGAAAAATATAGAAGATCGGAAAATATTTCTTGCTGGATTAGACTATATCATTAAAAAGCTCAAACCATCGAACCTCGTGATATATGGTTCATTATCAGATGAAATCATCGCGAAATATTCTAATACAAATATCGTGAAATTTAACTGCGAATATGCGACCTCGCATAAGGAGGGATGTTAATGGGAGCTGGTTATCACGGTGGATTTGGTGAAACAGAAGGTTCGAAATTAAGAAAAGTAACATTTAAAAGGGTTTATTTCGAAGGTGTCATCAAAGTGAATGGTGAAGAAAGAAATATTAGTAGAAGAGTATATCAACGAGATGACATCGATTTTAATTATGCAGATCCTGATACAGGCCGAACAAATCTTCAAAGAATGTTAAATGGTAATGCCCCATATGGTAAAGATGGAAAACCTTTAGAACTACATCATATTCTTCAAATTGAAGTAGGACCAATGGTAGAAATTCATGAAACAACTCATCAAGAATATAAAAGAATCTTACATGGATTAATAGGAAACGGCGATAGTTTTCGAAACAATAAGACTTTGGATTTACAATACAGAAATTTTAAGAGAGCATATTGGAAATGGCGTGCTAAGAAATATTTAGGAGGCGTTGGTAATGAATAATAAAATCCTTGAAATTATAAAGACATATGAAAAACCTGGAGATTTTACACATGTTTCAGTTACTGAGAGTATGATTGAAAGTGCAGAAAAGGCATTAGAGGTAAAACTACCGAAACAATATATTGAATTCTTGAAATTATTTGGGCATGGTGGAATTGCTGGAATTGAAGTGCTTGGAATAGGTAAGACTGGAAGATTGATTTTTGTTGATACAACATTGGATTACCGGGAAGAAGGCTTATTGCCCAATTTTGTTGTAATAGAGAATGTAGACGAATGGTTGATGTGTTTGGATTGTACTACTGAAAAAGTTGTGTCGTGGGATTTCTCTGGTTATATAAGAGAAGATTACACAAATTTCGATGAGTACTTACTGGAACAGATTAATAATGCTGTTGAAAACATCTAGGGCGAATTTTATACAGAAACAATTTAGTGAATATTTATCTCGATTGGTATT
Organism: bacterium; assembly: GCA_963600375.1. GTDB lineage: Bacteria > Bacillota > Clostridia > Lachnospirales > Lachnospiraceae > Anaerobutyricum. The sequence continues at coordinate 21,360 of CAVCBH010000116.1, forward strand.
CCTATCGAAATAAATATTCAGATAATCGAAGGGGCAGTGTTTGAACCGAACACTGCCCCTTTTTGTGTAAATTTCAAATTGGTTGTTACAGTACACTTTTAAGGATATAACATTCCTTGTTATATCGGGGATTGCACTCTTGCTCAGTTTGACCGGCAAGGTGAATCTGCCATTTAATATCGCGTGGGTAGCAATCATCCTTTGCGGTGTACCAACCATCATGGAAGCGATTATTGGTTTAATTACTGCATTTGATATCAAGGCAGATGTTCTCGTCTCTCTTGCGCTCATCGCATCGGTCTGTATCGGCGAGGACTTCGCGGCTGGTGAAGTTGCTTTTATCATGGCTTATGCCGCCGCTTCCGAGCAACTCTCGGAACATCCAATCGGAAAAGCAATCGTTTCATCGTATAAAGAATGGAAGAAATAATTTGAATAAAAACACGTATCGTTGGGCGAGGTTCTGGGGTGACCCATAAAACCCGGCGGTGCGTGTTTTGTTGTTTCTTCGTGTCGTGCCTCGTGCTTTGCATTTGACATTCAGAAGAAACGGACTTATAATTACCTACGATAATTACTTTTGGTAACTAATTGGAGAGGATATATGACACCGGACAAAATCAAACAGATGCTCGATGCATGTTACTTGGCAAAGCGAATTCGCGATTTGCTGCCGGAATTGCCACCAGGAATTGCGCCATCCTACATTCAATATTTGGATGTCATTCGCAAGCTGCAGAAGTCACAAGGCAAGGTGAAAATTTCAGATATCAGTGATGCGCTATCGATTCCGCGGCCGGGGGTGACCCGCGTGGTCAAAGAACTGGAAGACAAAGGGTATGTTAAGAAAGAACCTTCTAGTACGGATGCGCGAATCACGATTATTACAATTACACCAAAGGGTAAGGTTTTATCGGACAAGTATGACAGAAATTATTACTGCAGGCTCAATCCATATCTGGAATCCATCTCCGAGGAAGAGGCGGATGTGATGATTGAGACGATTCACAAGTTCTATGCGGTAATGAAAGAGAGGAGAGTAGACATTGAATAGTGCAAAATCTGATTTTACACAAGGCAGCATCCTTGGGAAACTTCTCCCATTTATGATGCCAATACTCGGAGCGCTCGTGCTCCAGGCGGCATACGGCGCAGTCGATCTGCTCGTCGTGGGTCGATTCGGCACTACCGCCGGTCTTTCGGCGGTATCCACCGGAAGCCAGATCCTGAATCTGGTAACATTCGTTATTACGCAATTTTCCATGGGACTGACAGTCCTGATTGCTCGTTATATCGGGGAGAGGCGACCGCACCAAATCGGCGCGCTTATTGGCGGATCTGCTGTTATTTTTATCATTATTTCGGCAATCCTCTTTGTTGTGATGATTGCATTTGCACGCCCGATTTCCGTGATTATGCAGGCACCAACCGAAGCGCTTTCCCTTACGACCTCATACGTGCGGATTTGTGGAGGCGGTATCCTGTTCATCGTCGCATATAACGTGCTTTCGGCGATTTTCCGTGGACTCGGGGACAGCCGTTCGCCACTGATTTTCGTCGCAGTAGCGTGCGTGGTGAACATCGTGGGCGACATGATTCTGGTTGCCGGATTCCATATGGATGCCGCTGGTGCCGCAATCGCAACGGTATTCGCGCAAGCTGTCAGTGTCGTGTGTGCCATCGTTATTCTGCTAAAAAGAAATTTGCCATTCACCATTACCCGAGCAGATTTCCGTATCAATGAACATTGTAAGCGCGCCTTCCGTGCAGGCCTTCCGCTTGCACTACAGGAATTCCTGACACAGATTTCTTTCTTGGCACTGTGTGCATTCGTCAATCGCCTGGGACTCGATGCGTCGTCCGGATACGGTGTCGCTTGCAAAATTGTAAACTTCGCGATGCTCATCCCGAGTTCGTTGATGCAGTCTATGGCGTCGTTCGTATCGCAGAATATCGGAGCCGGCAACCGCAAGAGAGCGAAGCATGCGATGTTTACGGGTATCGGAATTGGTCTGACAATCGGATGCGTCGTATTCATCTTCGTCTTCTTCAAGGGAAATTTGCTAACATCCATCTTCACGACGGACAGTGCAGTAGTCGCTCGCGGTTTCGAATACCTGAAGGGCTTCGCTCCAGAAGTTTTGGTAACGGCAGTGCTCTTCAGCATGGTCGGATACTTCAACGGAGTAGATCAGACGTTGTGGGTCATGATACAGGGATTAATTCAGACGCTTTTGGTTCGTATTCCGCTTTCGTATGTCATGAGTATTCAGCCGAACGCGAGTCTGACGGCAATCGGACTGGCGGCTCCGACGGCAACATTTGTCGGAATCATTTTGAATGTATGCTATTTCATTCATCTGGAGAAGAAGCATCGTCAGAAAACCATCGAAATATAGGCCAAAGTTATCATTGGAAGGCGAATTGCTCATTATGATAATAATTTGCAGAAAACTCCATTGAAGGTGGATGCCGATTGGAATATAAGTTGAAAACTGAACAACCTATTAGAAAATATTTATAATTTAGATTAAAATTTAATAGATTTTAATAATAATAATATAGCCGTTCGCTATCAATCGATAAGAGAAAAGCCCAGTGCGCTGGAAATGTTCCAATGCACTGGGCTTGTTTTATTTATGGATGAATTTCATATTGCTATGTTCTATGTAATCGAGCGAAGCTTCTGACATTCTTCTTCGATGTATTGCTGGAAACTGTACACCGGCGGCGCCAACCAGCGGTTCTTGTTAGTAATCATGAAGAAGCGTCGATCCCATGCAGGATAAGAAATCTGAAGAATCTTGACATTGAGTCCGTGGAGCATGTTCATGTACGGAACGATGGCGATGCCGAATCCTGCCGCAACCATGCCGGCAACGACCTGATCTTCGTCGATTTCGTAAGTAATATTTGGATGTGCGTCAATCTTCTCGTAGAGTTCGTCGATTACGCCGCGCATGCCGGAGCGTTTCTTGAAATGCACATACGGATATTCCAGTGTATCGCGGAGGTCTACATTGTGTTCAGTCGCAAGCGGATGGCCGTCCGGAACAATCATCACAAGGTCTTGTTTTGCCACGGGCGTGAAGTCAAAGGCACCGGGATTCTTTGGGGGCGTCGCGAACACCATATCGTAATCGCCTCGTTCCAACCCTTCCAGAAGGTGCTGAGATACACCGGTTTCAATGGTAAAGACGTAATCGTGCTTCGGATCGGCTTTCTTGAAACTCGCAATCAACTCAGGGATAAAATCAACGCCCAGTACGCGAAGAATTCCGAGGCGAATAATGCCGTTTCCTTTCGAAGCAAGCTGCAATGTCTCAATGCCGGTATCCAATGTATTCAAGGATTCTTCCACGCATTTGTAGAATTGTTTTCCCAGCTCGGTTAGGCGGATGCGCCGACCTTCTTTCTCGAAGAGGCGGATACCCAGTTCTTTCTCCAATTGGCTAATCGCATTGGATAAGCTCGGCTGTGAAATACAGAGCTTCTCGGCTGCGTGAGTGTAGTGTTGCTCTTCGGCAAGTTTCATGAAATATCTTAGGTGGAACAGATTCATCGGCGTGCACCTCTTCTTGAATTTACTCGTCTTTATAACGTCTGACACATAATTATCAATATTTACGATACATAATACCACAAATATTTAGAGTTTGCCAATTAATAGTCAAAATCTATCGAAACATTAGAATTAGAAATTTGTTAAGAATCTAACCGCGTGATAAATTCTTAACAGAGCGAAGGGGAGCCCGGGTAGATCCTTTCGAATCGAAACGAAAACAATAATTAGCGAGCAGCTAATAATCAATGTAAAGATAAGTACAGAAGTAAAGTGAGGAGAGTTTCAAATGGAAATTTCAGGAACAACTAGATTGCTTGGATTACTAGGAAGTCCAGTAGGGCATTCGAAGTCTCCGGAAATGTACAATTATTGTTTTAAGAAATTTGAGAGAGACTGTGCATACATCGCATTTGATGTGGATGAAGAACATGTCGAAGAAGGCGTGAAGGCGATTCGAACGCTCAACATGAGAGGTGCAAACGTCACCATGCCGCTCAAGACAGCAGTCATTCCATACATGGACAAGATGACACCAGCCGCTATTGTTACTAATTCAGTGAATACAGTGGTAAACGAAGATGGCGTGCTGGTCGGATATTGTACCGATGGAATGGGCTTTACCGCCAACCTCGCAAGCGGAGGCGTTACCGTGAAGGGAAAGAAAATCACGATTCTCGGTGGTGGCGGTGTTTCTTCAGCAGTATCTGCTCAATGTGCATTAGAAGGAGCGAAAGAATTATCAATTTTCAACCGAAAGGATAAGTTCTGGCCTCGTCTCGAGGAACATGCAGAGCGAATCCGCAAGGCAGCACCAAATTGTATCGTAAATGTTTACGACTTAGAAGATGAAGCCGAGTTGAAGAAGCAAATCGAAGAAAGCCAAATCCTGGCGAATGCCAATTGTGTCGGAATGGCACCGCTAGAAAATGTTAGTCTAATCAAAGATCCATCGGTATTCCGCGAAGACTTGGTGGTTGCAGACGTTGTATATGCACCGAAGGAAACCAAGTTAATCCGCGAAGCCAAAGCGGCAGGATGTCAGAAGACATTTGGCGGAATGGGCATGCTGCTTCGCCAAGGTGCTGCAGCATTAGAGCTCTACACCGGGGATCAGATGCCAGTCGAAGAAATTGAAGAGTATTTATACAAATAGGAGATAGAACAATGAACACGAAAAATGAGAGCAGTAAATATTATCCAACTGCATTCGCGCTCTATGTCACATATTTCGTCTTGGGTATTGCTGCCACCATCATGGGACAGTATAAGCAGAACTTTGCAGAGATGTGGGGTGCAGAGAAGTTAGCAGATGGCACTTACGACGTAGCGAGCGTCGTTGCCGTAATCGCCGCAATCGGCCTAGGTCGTCTGATTGCCTTCCCGGTGGCAGGTCCGTTATCGGATAAGCTGGGAAGAAGACTGAGTGCGCTGATTGGATGCGTGCTGTACGCGATTTTCCTTCTGACCGTTACATTTACCAGCAACATGTACATCGGATATGTACTGGCAGTTGTCAGTGGTATGGCGAATTCCTTCCTGGATACGAGTATTACACCATCTTGCATGGAAATCTTCAAAGAGAAGGGAACCATCGCAAACATGTTCACCAAGCTATCGGTATCGATTGCACAGTTCTTGCTGCCGTTCGCAATCAGCTTTGTCGCAATGAAGAATCTGCCGTTCAACACAGTATTCATCGCAACAGCAGTTATCATCATCGTTGATGGCGTGTTCCTCTCGTTCTTACCGTTTCCTCCAATGGAACACGCCGCAAAGGCAGAAGGTGATGAGCCAAAGAAGAAAGAGAAGATGAAGTTCACACCATCGGCAATTATCCTGATTTGTCTTGGATTCACATCCTCAACGACATTCATGATCTGGATGAATTGTAACCAGGAACTCGGAACTCTGTACGGTCTGGCAGATCCGTCGAAGATTCAGTCCGTATACTCGGTCGGCATTGTCTGTGCGCTGTTCATTAACGCTGCACTGATGGCGAAAGGGCTCAAGCCAATTCGCATTCTGCTGATCTATCCTTGCATGGCATTCCTGACATTGGGTGCAACCTACCTGATTCAGACACCTTGGATGTGCATGGCAGCTGGATTCCTCGTTGGATTCTTCGCAGCTGGCGGCGTTCTCCAGATTGTCACCGCTGTTGCGAATGAGATGTTCCCGAAGAACCGCGGCGTCATCACTTCCATCGTAATGATTGCATCCAGCGTAGCGAACTACACCGTACTGAATGTAGCCAGCCTGCTCACCAAGATGGGTGGAACCGAAGGACCAAGATTGGTTGTACTGTTCAACATGGCAGTGACATTGGTTGGTATCATCTTGGCATTCATCCTGACCAAGAGATTCGACAAGGATGCAGAGCCACAGGACTGAAAACAAATTCCATTGTGCATACTGGGCGAGGACGATATTTCAATCGATTTGTAATCCAGATTGGGAGGCAGAAATATCATCTGTATCCGTTGAATCCATACCCCAGATGCACAACAAGACAACATATTGAAGCTAGAGATTATCAGATGAGGATTATCATATGAAGAAAGTCAAACTGGAACAGAACATTTTCATGATCGGCTTCATGGGATCGGGCAAAAGCTCGGTATCCCTCCAGCTCGCCGATATGACCGATGCACCGAAGGCGGAAATGGATCAGATTCTCGTGGACCGCGAAGGTATGACCATTGCTGAGATTTTCGCACAGAAAGGCGAGCCGTATTTCAGAGAACAGGAAACCGAGCTGCTAAAAGAATTCGGCAAGACGGGTCCTCAGATTGTCTCCTGCGGAGGCGGTGTCGTAATGAAAGACGTGAATGTTGAAGAGATGAAGAAGAGCGGCGTCATCGTCTGCTTGACGGCAACTCCGGATGTAATCTACGAGCGCGTCAAAGATAGCCGCGAACGTCCGATTCTGAACGGCAATATGAACGTGGAGTACATCGCGGAACTGATGGAAGCCAGAAGACCGTTCTACGAGAAAGCGACGAATATCATGATTGATACATCGCACATGCGAATCGACCAGGTGGCAGAAGCCGTGCTGGAAGCCGTAGCGCAGGCAAAATAAATTTATTTTTATCGAAGGCGAGCTAGCCTTCAGAAGATTTTCGGCAATGCGTAAAGTTGCATACCGAACGCAATAACAACGATACATTATTTAGACAGATTCTTATATGGAAGGAGAACATCATGTCAAAGAAATATCCTATCACCATTAGCTCCTGGACATTGGGAGATCAGTGCAAGTTTGAAGAGAGAGTAAAGGCAGCAAAGGATGCTGGTTTTGAGGGAATCGGCCTGAGAGCAGAGACTTATGTAGATGCTCTGGCAGAAGGACTTCATGATCAGGACATCCTGGACATCCTGGACAAGTACGACATCAAGGTAACAGAAGTTGAATACATCGTACAGTGGGCAGAAGAGAATCGCTCTTATGAGCAGAAGTACAAGGAACAGATGTGCTTCCACATGTGTGAACTCTTCGGTGTTAACCACATCAACTGCGGTCTGATGGAGAGCTATTCTGTAGAGTACACCGCTCAGAAGCTGAAGGAACTGTGCCAGAGAGCCGGCAAGTACACTATCGGCGTAGAGCCAATGCCATACAGCGGACTTCCAGACATCAAGAAGGCATGGGCAGTAATAGAGGGTGCAAAGTGTGAGAATGCGAAGCTGATTCTCGACACATGGCACTGGGTTCGTGCAAACCAGCCTTGTGATCTCGCATTGCTGGAAGGAATTCCTGCAGAGAAAATCGTCTCCGTACAGATCAATGATGTACATGACAGACCATATGCAAAGAGCATCCTGAGAGATGAGTCCATGCACGACAGACTGGCTCCGGGAACCGGATATGGCGACACCGCAGCTTTCGTTAAGATGATTCGCGACAAGGGCGTAGAGCCAAAGGCATTCGGCGTAGAAGTAATTTCCGATGCCATCCTCGAGAAGGGCGTTGCAGAAGCGGCAAAGATCAACTACGAAGGCACGCGTAAGGTGCTGGAAGAAGCTTGGCCGGAAATCTTAGAGAAATAGAAATTGGTTTTATCCTGAAACACAGTGGAGGTATAAGAAAATGGAAAGCAGAATTAATGGACACACTCGTCTTTTCGGACTGATTGGATCTCCGGTAGGACACTCCGGATCTCCAGCAATGTATAATTACAGTTTCGCTCGCAACGGACTCGACAATGCTTATATGGCATTTGAAGTTCCGCTCGATAAGGTAGAAGATGCCGTTGCAGCGATTCGTACACTGAATTTCGGTGGCTTCAACGTTACCATGCCGGATAAGGGTGAAGTGTGCAAATATCTGGACGAAATCTCTCCAGCTGCGAAGCTGATTGGCGCATGCAATACCGTCGTAATTGAGGACGGCAAGTTTATCGGACACAACACGGATGGAATCGGATTCGTTCGTAACCTCAAGGAGCACGGAATTGATGTAAAAGGAAAGAAGATTGTCCTTCTTGGTGCCGGTGGAGCAGCAACTGCCATTGCCGCACAGACTGCACTGGATGGTGCTGCGAAGCTGTCGATGTTCAACCGTGACGATGAATTTTACGTAAAGGGCGAAGGAATCGTTGGAAGACTGAAAGAGGCCATTGATGGTTACGATGCATCTATCAATCATCTCGAAGATGCAGAGGCACTCAAGGCAGCCGTTGCAGATTGCGATATCCTCGTTAATGCGACGAAGGTTGGCATGAAGCCACTTGATGATCAGTCACTGATTGATCCATCCATGTTCCGCTCGGATCTGATCGTTGCAGATACTGTATATAATCCAAAGGAAACACTCTTGATTCAGCAGGCAGCAGAAGCGGGCTGCGCCGCAGCAATTGGTGGAATCGGAATGCTCCTCTGGCAGGGTGCTGCAGCGTTCAAGCTGTTCACCGGTGAGGATATGCCGGCACAGGAAGTTCTGGAGAAGTTCTTCTCTTAATGGACTTAGTGGAAATTAGGAATTAATTAAATAGTGAATAATAAATAGCGGAAGCGAGGCGTATCGTTAGTGAGCATACGCCTCGCATAAGGCATGATTGAGTTCACTACTGAATGGGCAGGCGAAGCCTTGCAAGACAGAAATTTGCATCTAAATTGCAACAAAGATAAATAATCAAAAATTAAGTGGAGGTCATGATTATGGAATTTAGAAGTATGTTCTCGCCAATCAAAATTGGTACAGTTCAGATTAAGAACCGCTTTGCAGTACCGCCAATGGGAAACAATTTCGCAAACACAGATGGTACACTGAGTGAGAGATCGAAAGCTTATTACGGCGCAAGAGCAAAAGGTGGTTTCGGACTGATTACCATCGAGTCCACCGTAGTGTATGAGAAAGCAAAGGGTGGCCCAAGAAAGCCATGTCTGTTCTCGGATAGCACAGTAGACAGTTTTAAGATGGTTGCCGATGAATGTCACAAGTATGGTGCAAAGGTTTCCATCCAGCTGCAGCATGCTGGCCCAGAAGGCAATTCGAAGCTGACCGGTTATCCGCTTCAGGCAGCCAGCCCAATTCCAGCTGCATTGGGAAGAGAAGTTCCGGAAGCAATTTCCAAGGAAGAACTGTATCAGCTGATTGAGTGTTACGGCGATGCAGCTGCTCGTGCACAGAGAGCAGGAATCGACATGGTCGAAGTACATTGCGCCCATGGATACCTCGTAAGCACATTTATCTCGGCTCGTACGAATAATCGTCTCGACGAGTTCGGTGGCTGCTTCGAGAACAGAATGCGTCTGCCAAGACTGATTATTGAGAACATCCGTAAGAAGACGGGTGGTACACTGCCAATTCTTTGCCGTGTAAACGGTAGTGATGAAGTTGATGGAGGACTTTCCAATCAGGATGCAGCAGCCGTTTGTGCTTATCTGGAAGAAACTTGCGGGGTTGATGCAATCCACGTAACGCGTTCCGTACATCTGCACGATGAATTCATGTGGGCACCAGGACTGGTTCACGGTGGATTCAATGCTCCGCTGTACACCGAAATTAAGAAGGCCGTAACCGTTCCGGTAATCGCTGTAGGTCGTTTCACAGAGCCTCAGTATGCAGAACTTGCAGTAAGAGAAGGCCGCGCAGACATCATCGCCTTTGGCCGTCAGAGTATTGCAGATCCAGAACTGCCGAACAAAGCGGCAGAAGGTCGACTGGAAGACCTTGCACCGTGCATTGGTTGCTTGCTCGGATGCGTTCCGAACATGTTCAAGGGTCAGCCAATCCGCTGCCTGGTAAACCCATGTGTAGGTAGAGAAAGTGAAATCCAGCCTGCAGAAACAAAGAAGAAAGTCGCAGTCGTTGGTGGCGGCCCGGGAGGTCTGTACGCTGCATATATCGCTGCTCTTCGTGGTCACGATGTAACGCTGTTCGAGAAGACCGAGAATCTCGGCGGAAACTTCCGCATTGCGGCATATCCACCAGGCAAGGGCGATCTGACCGGCGCTATCCGTAACTGGATTGTTCGTTGTGAGAAGAGTGGCGTAAAGATTCAGACCAATACCGAAGTAACACCAGAACTCCTCAAAGAGTTCAAAGCAGATGCAGCAATCTTGGCAACGGGTGCAACTCCACTGATCCTGCCAATCAAGGGTCTGCAGGAATGCGGATATATTACAGCACAGGAGATGCTCGACGGCAAAGCATCCATCGGAAAGCGTGCCGTTGTTGTCGGTGGCGGCATGGTAGGCTGCGAAGCTGCTGAATTCCTGGCAGAAAGAGGTCACGAAGTTGCAATCGTAGAGATGAAGAACGAAATCGGTGCAGACGTTGTTCCGGAGAATAAGCCATTCCTCTTTGCAAACTTCGAGAAGCATCATGTAGACCTGAAATCCGGCGCAAAGGTAAGCGAATTCTTCACAGATGGCGTATCCTTCGAGTATGCAGATGGAACTCCAGGGGAGTTAAGAAACTTCGATAACGTAATTCTTGCAATGGGATCTAGAGCATATAATCCGCTGGAAGAGACTGTAAAAGAATTCGTTCCGGAAGTATACACTATCGGTGAGGCTGCAAAGGCTCCTGGAAATGCTTGCATTGCAACAAGTGAAGCCTTCGATGTAGCAACAAAGCTGTAAATTGTTCATGGACATAATCCTTCTAAAGCCATAGCAAAACATACTCAAAGAAAAAGCTCAGAGATTAATCTCTGAGCTTTTTCTTCCGTTTTTTGAATGGTAGCACTACTATAATCTTAGTTCCTTCGTTCAGTTCACTTTCCGCATAAATCTTTCCATCATTGCCATTGACGATGGCTTTTGCAATTGCGAGACCTAATCCAGTAGAACTTCTAGAATGAGATTTATCCGCTCGGTAGAATCTCTCGAATATGTATGGTAAATCTTCCGGGGCAATTCCGATACCAGTATCTGAAATAGTCAGAACAATATTCTTGTTATTACGATGAAGCTGAACATCAATGCTACCATCTTCTTTGTTATATTTAATGGCATTTTCTAGAATCGAAATAACCATTTTCCCGAATTGCTCTTTATTCGCATAATATTTGATTCCAGAATCAATATGTGTTGTTATGCACAATCCCTTTGAGGTAATTGTTTCGTTTAGCGTATTTATAATTCCTAGAACATATTCCGATGCCGAAAAGTGCTCATTGAAAATAGGGTTTTTATTTTCTTCAATAGCGGACATTGTTGTCAGCTCTTCGACAATTTGTGATAGATTTTTCGCTTCGTCTAAAGTATGTTGTATCGAAATATCATCGGGATATTTCCTTCGAAGAACACTTAAACTAACGATAAACCCCGTAATCGGAGTCTTAAGTTCATGAGATGTATCAGATTGTAAGCGTTTTTCTGTTCTAATAAAGTGTTCCGTAGGAATCGTAATAAATTTGCTAAGAAAAATACTGATGAGAATAATAGATATTAAACTAATCAAGAAAACTTTCAAAATAAGCTTAATATACCAAGAATTATAGTCAGAGTAGCAGTCTGTAGCTAGAAGCATTGTTGTTCCGTCTGCTAGCGTGCTTCGATAGAAAACTGTGGTGTTGATTCGGTGCTGATTTTTACTAGTGTTAAGCATTGTAATAACTTTTTCTTTGCTGATTGATTTCTTATTCGTCTTTCCAATGAAAAAGTGTTCAATTATTTGACCTTTTTTATCAATTCGATAGATGTAAATGGCGTTATAACCATAGTATTCCATTTCAAATTTAAATGAATTTTCAAGTTCTTCTTTGTTAGTGGTAGAAAGATCCTTTTGAGTGGAAAGCCACTCTAATTCGTTGTAGGTGTCTTCGTAAAAAACGGAATTGGAATAGGAGAAATAACTGAGGGCAAGAATAATGAAGGTGAAAGTGAAAAGTAAAATTACAGATAACATGAAATTCCGTTTAAGCGTTTTAATCATTTCGACCTCCTAGAACGCGTAACTCCAACAAGGTAATAAGTATTTTAACGTGCTTTTTAATAAACGTACAGTGCTTATCCCATAAGTTTTTTCGAAAGCTTCAACAAAGTTAGAAAATTAACACTAATTTAACATTAGCTATTTATAATGATTATAGAAGGACTTGAAAAGGATAAACGGTGTGAGACAGCTGGTGAAGAATCGAAATACAGGGAGCAGTTTAAGTCATATCATCTTTGTTGTGATGAGGACGATATATATGGAAAGTCCATTGTTCATGGTTCTTACTATTGTAGTAATGACCATTATGGGTGTTTTCCCATCGATGATTATCCTCATAACTCAAAATTTAATTAATCAGATTCAATCTTGCGAGGGGTTCAATCCCGTTATACTTTTAAATATTTTGATGCTTTGTGCAGGATATTTTTTGCAAGGGATAGTCACCGAGCTATATTCTTATTACGGGAATAAGCATGGAAAACTGATTTCAAAGTCGATAGATATGAAGATTTTGGAAAAATCTACTCGTTTAAAACTATCGGATTATGAAAATCCTGATATCTATGATGTCGTTGCTCGTGCCCAAAATCAGAGCGGTGAACAAATGCTTGGAATATATACGAATTCAATGAATCTTATAAAAGAACTGGGCACTTTGATTTCTTCCGCAATTATTCTATTCAGAATTGTGTGGTGGTTCATACCAGTCTGTCTAGTAATACCAATTTTGAAAGCTGTTGTATCAATGAAATTGGATAGAGATTTATATGAAGTTCGTAAAAACAGAACCAAAGATGAACGTAAGATTTGGTATATAAGGTATTTGCTGGTGCTCGGCAAAGGAATAAAAGAAGCTCGAATATTTCAGTTTGACAGACGATTGAACGAAATCTATGCGAACATTAAAAATCAATTTCTTTCGCAAGATATTGTGTTTTTGAAGAGACAATTGCTATTAAGCAATTTGTGTGAAACGTTATCAAGTCTATTGCAGGTAGGAATGCTGATTTTTATATTTTTGCAAGCCGCTTTAAAGAAAATCTTGTTGGGGGATCTTACTGGTTGTTTAGAATGCATAGAACAGATTAAAGATGGTGGAGAATCAATATTTGTAGGCTTAGAAAATATTGTCAACGAATCCATGTATGTTGCACAGATATTTGAATATTTAGATTTACCTGAAGATATCGAACGTCCTGAAAAAATTGAGACATTGGCGTCTGTTGAATTTCAAGACGTTTGCTTTGGCTATTCAGAACGAAGAATTATAAATCATATCAGCTTTAAATTAAAGAAGGGTGACACCATTATTATCGAAGGAGAGAACGGCTCTGGAAAAACGACGCTGATTAAATTGTTGTTAGGTTTTTATGATAACTATTCAGGACAAATAAAAATTAATGGAACTGAATTGAGAGCCATCAATCGAACATGTTTTTACAAAAAAATTTCATGTCTATTTCAAAATTTTGAAAAACTCGAAACAAGTGTAGAAGAAAACGTTACTTGTGGACATGAGCATAGTGGTGAGCCTGATGTGGAGTCCTGTCTTAAAGCAGTGGGAATTGACGAAAAAATAGAAAATATTGGAGGAATTTACACCGTCATAGGAAATTGGTTTGGATCCCAACAATTGTCAGGCGGAGAGTGGAAAAAGTTGGCGATTGCTAGAAGCCTATATAAAGAATCTGATTTAGTGATTTGGGATGAGCCAGAAGCTTCTTTAGATTGTGAATCCAAGAAACGATTTTTTAAAGAGCAACATAATCGAAAAAATTGTATTACGGTTATCATTTCCCATAGTAATGATGTCAACCTATTTTATAGTACGGAAAATAAAAGAAATTATTTTTATGATGGTATGAAAATAACAATAATGGAGGATGCATGATTGATAAACCCTTTGTCCATTTGTTTGAAACACCTTTAGGTTATTATCTTTATGATGTCAATCAAAATAATGTTATTGAAATTTCAAGCAGCCTGTATAATAAGCTTTCAACTCCGAACGAAATGGATGCAAATGATGTATCAGCGCCTCTGGTAAATGGTATATTACAATCGAATCAAAGGAAATGTGTAGTGCAAGAAGACTTGAAATACGTTGCAGATTTGTGTCTTCATCATCTAGACACATTGTTATTGCAAGTAACTCAGGAATGTAATTTCCGTTGCGATTATTGTGTTTATTCGGGGAATTATGAAAATCGTATTCATCGACACAAATCTATGACTTGGGAAACCGCGAGACAGTCAATTGATTATTTCTTGGAACATTCTTCCGATTGTAAGACACTTTATGTTGGTTTTTATGGTGGAGAACCTTTGCTCGAATTTCCACTTATCAAAAAGTGTATCGAATACATCGAAGGAAAAAGCAAAAAAGAAATTTATTTTAATATAACAACAAACGGTTCCCTTTTGTTTCCGGAGGTTGCAACATATTTTACGAATCATAACGTCGCTATCATGTTTAGTATAGATGGGCCAAAGGAAGTACATGATAGCAAGCGAAAATATGCACAAACACATAAAGGAACATTTGAAGATGTTCGTAAAAACATAGCATGGTTGGCAAAAACGTATCCAGATTTTTATGAAGATGATGTTCATTATAATGTTGTGATACACGAAAATGGCTTCAAAGCGGTAGATGATTTTTTTAAAACTGATCCGCTCTTCAAAGATTCGCTGGTGACGGCTAACTTTATAACAGATAATTATAGTAAAACTGCAACAGCTCTTGACAAGAAAGATTATTGTGAATACCGGTATCAGGAATTTTTAACATGGCTTTCCAAACTCGGAAGAATAAAAAGCAATCCATCAAAATTAACAAATCAGGCTTTTGAAAAGATAAGTGAAGTCCCGAACCGATTCGGTGGTTGTGATTGTGTAGATGGCGTTTGCTACAGAAGTGGAAATTGTATTCCTGGTGTTCAGAAATTATTCATTACGGTAGATGGCGATTTTTACCCTTGCGAACGTGTAAATGAAGCCACGGAAACGACTAGGATTGGAAGCCTGAAACATGGAATTGATGTTAATAAGGTGATTGAACTTGCCAATCTTGCGACGTACACACAAGCGGCTTGTCTTCAATGTTGGGCAAGAAACTTTTGTGAAATATGTCTTTCCGGTTTGGATGAGAAAGATGGAATTCATTCCGAAAATATACTTAAAAGATGTGAGAAATTAAGGGGTTCAACTGATGAGCTGCTAAAGAATTATGTCACGTTACAACGATTAGGATACAACTTCCACAAAGAAGACGATGAAGTAATTGAATCATATAATTTCCATTTTCATACAGATGCAGAAATTAATGAAAATCCAATATTGTACGATGTAGAAACACCAGTTGTGTACTTTACTGAATTGTATCCCGATTTAATTACTGCTGAACTTCGCACTTCAATGATAGATTCAATTGAAGCTTGTGGATATGAAGTGGCAATTTTAAGTACAGGAGATCTCTCTGACTCAATACACCAACAAGAAAATATATCGTATATTTGGTATGAAAGTAATGGCTTCTCAGAGAAAATAATAGATTTAAATCATGCTATTAAAAAAATCGAGCAGCAATGGAAACCGGACTTAATTCTCATAGAGATTCCAGGTGGTTTGACAAGTTGTTCTACGGAAGTGGTAAGTCATTACGGTGTAGAATTACAAATTGCGAAGGCAGCAGCACCGTCAGACTGTACGGTAGTGAACATTCCTTTTGAAGAGTATTCGACGAGTGATCTTAACAAATTAAAATCTTCTGTAAAAGGAATCCATTCAGTAGAAATAGATTTGATGAACATACAACCGTTAAAAATTCGAATGGAAGAGTCAAAACGATATCATTTTATGTCATATTTAACAATAAATGATTCCGCCTTGATAAAAATCAAGAATGCGCTTGATGATAGAGAACTAAATGTACCCGTAACATTACAATCTAATCTTGGAGAGAATGTTCTTAATGTGTTGCGAAACAATAATCAAGGAGGGAATCATAATGAATAAGGATGATACGATTCAGTTTCTAATAGGGGTTTTCAAAAAATATACTGGATATAATTTTGAAAACGAAGAACTTAGTAAGGAAAATTTCTTTTCTCCATTGTTAAATATTCCAGTTCGCAATATCGTGTTATCTTTATATGCGATTGAGGGAAACTTGGAAATCGAATTGTCTACTGAAAAAATTGAAAACGGGAAATTTTGCACCTTCGAGGATGTTGTAGAATTAGTAAAATCGGTAAGATAAATGTGAATTTATCTATCTCATGTGATATCAGTTACTGCTATATAGTAGCTTTATCAAATAAAAGAGAGAGGAGGTGTAGATATGAGTGATCTCATAAAGAAAGCATCGGTAGATACTAGTGTGGAACCAGCAAGTGCTTGTATGTTAATTTGTGTGGTTGGCTGTAAAAATGGAGCGAAAACAAGATGCTCTTGTTCTAAGAAGAAAGCAAAATCAAGCAGTTACAATTCAAAGTATAATATCTACCACAATATGATGATGTCTCCAGATGGAGGCTAAAGGGAGGTCTGCTATGAATAGAACAAAATGCTTATGCTATTTTGGAATCGTAGGTTTGTGTTGCCTCGGATTGCGTATATTCTTGAAGCCAGATTTAGCAACACCTGTTTCTGCGGTTATCGGATGTATAATTGCGATTATAGGAATTATCCTTATTGCTATTGAGCAAAGTTTGTTTGATGGAAAATTCTTCTACGCATATGGTAATAACTGGAAAGGTGCTGGGATTGTAAATGGCTCATGTGTTTTGGGAATTTCAATATTCTTCCTTTCAGTAAATGCAATTGTTGGAGTTATTGCACTGCTGTTTGGATCAATTGTAATTTCCATTCTCGCACACAAAACTACAAATGCAAATTAATGTGTCCAAGGTTATCAACCTGGATGCGTGAAACAGCTGGTGGAAACGCGTGTGTTTCCACCAGCTGTTTTGTATGCGCATTCTAGCATCGTATATATCAGGTGTTGTTTCGTTTACCGTGTATGCCTTTATATTTTTCTTGACGTAGTTGAGATACCTCCTTTTGGTGTCTAGTTTCATAATAATACTATTATAAAACGTGTCCACTTTAATAAGTATAATGCAAAATTAGATAATGTTTATTGGCGTTCTGTATCAAATTGATTTAAGTCCTTGTAAATAGTTTCATAAAAGATATAAAATGATTTCGAAACATTACGTCGTACAAGAAACGCAATTAACGAACAATTATGAACTGAGAGTGAAAGGAATTCGATGATGACGAGTCGAACAAAAGACCTGTGCTATTTTATAATTGTAGGCTTGTGTGGATCTTGCCTATATTTTTATTTAAAACCTGAAATACCTCCTACTGTGTACATAGTGATTGGATGTGTAATTGCAGTAATTGGAATTATACTTGTTGCTATAGAGCAAAGTGTTGCTGATAAAGAACACTTTTTCTATGCATATGCCAGCAATTGGAATGGAAGCGGTATTGTCAATGGCTCTTTCATATTGGGAACCTCATTATTCTTTTTTGCTGCCAACATAAAGATCTGTTTTTTTTCTGCACTGCTTGAATTATGTGCAATTTGTTTGCTTACGCACAAAAAGAGAAGAAAATGAAGAGAATAATCATCTGAACAATGAGAAATTATTGTACGGTTCTTAAAGAGTAATTTTAGCAAGAATCGTTACGTCAAATTCTTTGATAATAACTACAATAAATTTTGTACTGCAAAAGCAACCGATGAAAAGAATGGTTCTAATCGGTTGCTTTTATATTTACATAGACGTGTGCGATACAGAAAGTATTGCGTTACTGGATGAAGAATCCCATGCCTCGTTTTGTGCAAATCTCGACGTCTGAACCGATTTCATTTAACGATTTGCGCAATTTAGAAATATGCACATCAAGGGTTCGGTCGGAAGCATTACGACCTTTAGGATCAATTGTTTTTAGAAGGTCTGTGCGCTTAATGATTTCATTTGGCTGTTCAAAAAGAATCCGTAGAATCGAAACTTCGGAGGATGTCAGTGTTAAGCTTTCTTGTTCAGTAAAAACTTTTGCATTCGGAATATTTAAGTGCGTGTTTTTAAAACTTATTGACTCAGGCATTGTTGGAATATGCAATCGACAACGAATTCGAGAGAGGAGCTCATCTGGATCAAATGGTTTTGTGACATAGTCATCTGCTCCAGAATCTAGTGAAAATACTTTATCTCTAGTGCTGCTCTTAGCAGACAATACGATAATCTTGGTTGTATTATTGTGTTCACGAATGTATTGTAGTAATTCAAATCCATCGAGCTTGGGTAAACCGATATCAAGAAGAATTAAATCAAACGATAACTTTTCAAAATAATCAAGAGCCTGCATTCCGTCTATTGCAAGGGCTGTTTTGTAACCGCTTATTTCTAGCAATTCTTTTAAGCTAAAACCTGTGAGGGCATCATCTTCCACAATAAGAATGTTGATATTTTTTCGCATGATAATCCGCCAATCTAAAACTTCTGCTTTGTGAAATGAATCCCTAGTCCTATAATTCACTATACCAAACAGCAAATACAAAAGCAAATGAGGGGACGGTCAGAATCAATCGGGGTATAATCCCTGAATTTGTCGGGTTGCGTTTGTTGATGAGCATTGAATCAAGGCATAACTTCTGAATTCATAAGCATAACATACAAAATATCCTCCTTACTGGTTGCTCAGTAAGGAGGATATGATATCATTTTTTGTAATTTTGTTCTAATGTCACCTCTATGATAAATCAGATTAATATATCTACAGAAATCTTTTGCCGTTACAGTGAAGCAGATGTTAACCTGCAAGAATCGGTAGCCATAAATTTGCTTATTTTGTTTTTACAGATTTCTTCGCAGACCATCCAGAGTAGTAAGTCGTTCCGCCAACCTTCTTGTAAGTGCGGATTCGAACGTAATAGGTCTTCTTCGACTTCAGACTCTTCACCTTCGTGGACGTCTTCTTGCTGCCAGATACCGTCTTAATCTTTGCCGATTTGAAGTTCTTGTTCAGCGAGTACTGAATCTGATAACCACTCGTCTGTGCACTTTGTTTCTTCCAGGTTGCGATGAAAGATTTCTTTGCTTTCTGTACCTTCTTCAGTGTCGTCTGCTTCGGGTTCACTTTGAATGTCTTGGTTAAAGTCTTGTACTCACCGTCGTAACCTTCTTTGAAGGTGATGGTTACCTTATAAGTTCCCACATTCTTTCGGCCACTTGCATAGGATACTGAATACTTGTCCTTGCTGATGGTCTTGCCGTTGGCTTTAACTGTTACGCTTGGCTTCTTTGCTTTGCCATTATAAGTGTAACTCGTTGTGGAGAGGGTAAGCGATGGCTTGGACGCTGTTTTCGGGAAGGTGACATATACGACGTAGTTGCCGCCTTCTTCGGTTGCGGTTGCGGTTGCACCAATGGATTTTCCATTGGCTTTGATGTCCAAAGACTTAGAAAGCACGTAGCTCTTTGCCTGATTAGTGCTTTTTACAGGCAGTCGGAGCATGTAATACGTGTCGTAAGTTGCTTTTCCGTCTGTTCCTTCTGGATTCCAGGTGATTTTATCAATGTCGAAGAACGAAGTTACATCAACTTCTTGCTCGCTGCTCGATACGCTAGCAGTAATGCCGTCCAGCTTCTTTGCCATTGCTTTGCCGGCGGTTGGGACATCAATCTTCAAATCCAGCGCAGTGATGGTGGT
>CAVCBH010000117.1:0-6154 GCA_963600375.1 bacterium
CGAAATCTCCCGCAAATTGTGATGCACATCTTGCAGAAAGCATTTTTCAGACACACTCTAGCAAATAACTTTAAAAGAACAGAAGATTAATAACCCAATTTTTCCCCAACCATAATAACGTGAATTCTGTCAGGATAGCGAGAGAGTCTGGTGGTTACAAATAAACTGCAGACAGAAGAAGTAGACATACATTCTCCACATAATCCTGTTTTACTGCATGGATTTGTAAGGCCAAGACGGATGCAGTTTGGTGGGCAGGCATCCTGACGAATTCGCTTATAAGCTTCTTCTACAGAGGAGGTTAGCTTGTTCATGCCCGTGATGATCAGAACATGTTTTGGTCCGTAGCAAAGTGCGCTGACACGGTTTCCATTTCCATCAATATTAACAAGCTGTCCATCCATAGTGAAAGCGTTTGTACTCATAAGATAATAATCAGACAGAATTGCCTTTGCGTGAATCTGTCTTTTTTCTTCTTCATTTTTGGCAATACTGCGGTCAATAAAGGTATAGTCATCGGTGTGTGCCTTTATGTAGTCAAGCAGACCCACTTCGCCTAATGTTGCAGAACCGCCACTGGCGATAACAGATCCTTTTTCAATGATAGATACTGCCTTTTTGAGAGCCTCTTCCTTTGTAGGACAATAGTATGCATTAAAATGTCTGCGTTCCATCTGTTTGATTACATATTCTGCCTGTATTGCCCATGCTTCCTGTTTTGGTGTCATAAGTAATTCCTCCTATCTTAATAATGTGAGATACTTGATAACTATTCTGACATGTGTAGCAATTTATAAATTTGTCGCATCGTTTATATGAGGTATTTATAAAATTGCGATAAATGAAGACAATATGTACTTACAGTCAGGAATAGTTATAATCATTTAAATAGTATAACATTTTTTGAAAAGAGTGAAAAGGGGATAATCGCATAAGGTTCACAGAATAAAAAAATTATGATATAGTAGTTTCCGTTACATTTTTTATGTTTGAAAAAGAAGATGTACTCGTGGATATAACAGATAGATTTTTTTAAAATTAGATACAGAAGATTTTCAGGATATATTGAAGAAATATAATCAAATGTGTTACGTAATTTATAATGAAAACCAGAAAGAGGGAATTCAATGAAAAAGTTAATTATAGCGGAGAAACCGTCTGTGGCAAAGAATATTGCAGATGCCACCGCTTCTTCCCGGCGAAATGGATATTTTGAAGGGGAAGCTTATGTGATTACCTGGGCATTTGGTCATCTGCTGCAGCTTTATGATGCCAGAGATTATGATCCGGAAATGCGTAGCTGGAAGATTGAAAAATTCCCGTATATTCCGGAAAAATTTCTATATAAAATTAAGTCAGACGGTAAGAATAAAGATAAGCCGGACAATGGCGTGGTTCAGCAGATGAAGATTATAAAAAGCCTGATGGAGCGCTCTGATGTAGAGGGAATCATTTCTGCAACCGATGCTGACAGGGAAGGGCAGATTATCGCAGATGAAATTATTAATTACATTTCTCCACAAAAACCGGTAGAACGAATTTTATTAAATGAATGGACTGCCGATGAGGTAAACAGAGGACTTCAGAATTTAAAACCCAATGAAGAAATGAAGTCTTTACAGGATGCAGGATTTGGAAGACAGATTGCTGACTGGCTGATTGGGATCAATCTTACCTCAGTTGCGACGTTGAAATATCGAAACAAGCAGAATATAAGACTTTTAAATGTCGGAAGGGTATTAATGCCGACATTAAAGATCATTTATGACCGTGATAAAGAAATTGCTGATTTTAAGGTGACAAAATATTACAAATTAAAAGGGACCTTTCAAACACCAGAAAAGAAAAGTTTTGATAGCATTTACTATGTAAAAGCCGGAGAAAAGTTTGATAATCCAGAAGAATTAAAAGAAATTCAGGAAAAAATTCAGGGAAAAAACGGGGAGATTACTTCCAAAAAAATAACAAAGAAAAACGAATATCCTCCGTATTTATTTAATTTATCTGGCTTACAGGGTTATGTGACATCCAAGTATAAAGGCTGGACTTCTGATAAAGTATTAAAGACGGCACAGCAGCTATATGAAAAGAAGTTTATTACCTATCCAAGAACAGCGAGTGTAGTTCTTGACGAGAGTTTAAAGGAAAAAACAGCCAAAGTTTTAAATATTCACAAAAAGAATTGCCCGTATGAAAGCATGATACAGTTTAAAAGTACGAAGCGTATTTTTGACAGTAAAAAGGTAGAGAGCCATTCTGCGATTATTCCTACCTATATGCAGCCGGGCAGGTTAAATGAATCGGAGCGCATTGTATATGAAGCGGTGAAGAATCGTTTTTTAGCACAGTTTATGCCGATTGCGGTGGCAGAAGATACCGTTCTTCACATTAAGATGCAGGAGACAGATATTCCAGGAGAATTTGTTGCCAAAGGAAAAGTGCAGTTAGAACCAGGATGGAAATTAATTGAAGGAATTGATGCGAAAGAAACCATTTTACCTCCGGTGCAAAAGGGAGATATTTTGCCGCTTATAAAGTCAGAAATTAATGAAGTAGAGAGAAAGCCGCCAAAGCCACATACAGAAAAGACCTTGCTTAAAGTAATGGAAACCTGCGGAAAGAAATACGAAGAAAAAGAAGAAGAGCAGATGATGATGGCGATTCTGAGTGGATTTAGTATTGGAACACCGGCAACCAGGGCAGAGACCATCAAAAAGTTAAAAGACGCAGGATATATCAAAGCAAAGGGAAAGAGCCTAAGCTGTACTGATTTAGGAAAAATGCTTGTAGATACTTTCCCGGCCAGAGAGCTTTTTGACCTTGAATATACCGGACGTCTGGAAAAAACATTATCCGATATTGAGCGAAAGAAGTTTACAAAAGAAGACTTTCTTTCCATGATAGAGCAGTTTGTCATTGAGTCGGTAGATAAAATAAAGAATGATAAGGTATTTGGAGGCCCGGTAGCATTAGAACCTCTTCATACAGAACCAGCAGGCATTTGTCCGGAATGTGGCGCTCCCGTTGTAGAAACTGCCAGGGCATTTGGCTGTTCAGCATGGAAAAAGGGATGTAAATTCGCCATCTGGAAAGATGACCACTTTATCACTTCTCTTGGGAAAAAAGTATCTTACGAGATGGTAAGGATTTTATTAGAACATGGGAAAGTAGGGTTCCGTGGCTGTGTGAGCAAAAGAGGAAATAAGTTTTCTGCTTATTTTTATTATGAAAAAGATGAGAAAACCAATCGATATAATTGGAGACTGGAATTTATAGATACGAATCCACCTGCATAGATATGTAAGTTACCAGTATTAAGTTGTGTGATATAGATGAGAGAATATAGTATAACGCCGGTTAACAGACATAAAGTTTAAAGGAAGTTACCGTGTGGGATTGATTTGCTCCGCTGCATTTGTTATTATGAACATAAAAGTAGGGTCAATAAGAAAGGAGAGGCTGAATACAGCCGGAAAAAGAAATGAAACGATTAGAAAATAAAGCATTATTTCAGGATTTTAACAGAACAATCGCATCTGTATTATTTGAGGAAAATACTTATCCATGGGAGATTCTTCCAAAGATTCATGATTTCATTATGGAGGTAGGAATGTTGCTTCCAAAGGATGAATATGAGGAAATAAAGGAGCATGTGTGGGTAGCAAAAACAGCAACTATCGCTCCAACTGCCTATATTAATGGCCCGGTCATTATTGGTCCGGATGCAGAAGTTCGCCACTGTGCATTTATCAGAGGCAATGCGATTGTCGGAGAAGGTGCAACTGTAGGAAACTCCACGGAGCTTAAAAACGTCATTTTATTTGATAAAGTGCAGGTCCCTCATTACAATTATGTAGGAGATTCCATCCTTGGTTACAAATCTCATATGGGAGCGGGTTCCATTACTTCTAATGTAAAGTCTGATAAAAAGTTAGTAGAGATTCGTTTAGATGATACAAAGATTGAAACCCATATGAAAAAGATTGGTGCGATTCTTGGAGATTACGTGGAAGTTGGCTGTGGTTCAATCTTAAATCCAGGAACTATCGTGGGAAGACGCAGCAATATTTATCCCCTTTCCAGTGTAAGAGGCTATGTGGCAGATCATTCTATCTATAAAAACAAAAACGAAGTAGTAAAGAAAGAAGAATTCTAATCTAGAGCGTGTTTGAAAAATGCTCTGGCACGCAAACAAACTGTGCCACACTAACTATGAGAATATTTGATAATAGAAAATATTTAGAATATATTGGATATAGGGGATGCAATGAAAACAAGGAAAAGAAATACAGGTGCAGTTCTTATAGTGATTCTGGTACTGGCATTTTCTCTTACCGGCTGTAAAGCTTCTAAGAAAAAGGTGCTTTCCTCGAGTTATTATAAAGAACTGAAAAAGGAAAATAAAGAACTGAAAAAAGAGAATAAATCGTTAAAGTCAAAGGTAGATGCAGAGAACGATATGACAGAAGATGAACAGAGAGCCAGTGACTACCTTGAGAAGATAGCAAGAGATCATCTGGTAAAACTCGAAGTTGGCTATGTTAACAACATGGATGGCAGTGAGTTTGTAGAAGATCAAGCAGTTTTTTCTCTGGCAACAGCGATTGCATCAAGAGCAGATAAGACGACAAAATATACTCCAGATGAAGTAAAAGAAAAATATGGTCCGGGTTATGAGTACATTTTATATGATGAAGATAATGCTGTGTATGAAATCATGGTATATGGCGGCAATTATATCGTATTCACAGACCTTCCAAATAATGTCTATTATGCCTACAATGCCTCTGCAATCGGGGAAGCCTTTTTACATTTTAAAAATGGCTATCCAAATTCCAAACTGTTCCACAGACTGGCAGATGCGCCGCTGATTACAAACAGTAATGGAAAATGTTATGAGAATGAGGTCGCTTCTTCGGTAGCGAATTATATCGATCAGATGAGCAAGAAGAAGTCAAATGAAGCCCGTGCAAAGCTGAAATGGGGTAAAAAGGCTGCAAAGAAGTTAAGCAAGGGAAAAGAATATACATTTTATCATCATGGCAATACGATGAAGCTTGTGATATATGACGAGTATTTTACCGTTACCAATATGAACGGAAAAACCATATGGTATCACGCAGAAAAAGAAGCCATCAGTAAAATGAAGAATATTTTTAAAGAAGCAAATAAAAAACAAAAAGCAGAACAATCTGCACAAAAAGAAAGTGAAGCTTCTACAGATTCCTCTTCTAAAGAAACAACCAGTTCTTCCGAAGCCGATACTTCAAATGCCCACCGCAATGCGATGGAAAGCGAAGGAACAAGTGAAAATAAATAAACACAGAACATAATTCCATATATTTCCGAAGTGATGTTTCAAATAGATAAGAACAGATAATTGTTGGTGTGATTCAGACACAATGGTTTTATAATTTGTAATCATAGTTAGGAAGATATAATCAACCCACAAAAATAACTCTTATTTTGAAGAATTTTTGTGGGTTGTGAAAGTTATATCAAAAAAACTGTCGAAAATTAAAAAAAAGTATGGACGAAAAGCAATTTTTGTGAGAAAATAATAAACTGTGAAGACAAACAAAAGTCTTGACTTAGGGATTACTTACGGAATGTAAGTTATTTTAGTAAAAATCAATTTATACCGAAAGGAGTAATAACATGATTATCTCACAAGAAGTACAGAACATGTGCCCAGTGGCTCAGGGCGTACATCACGGAGCAGCTCCGATTCCAGAAGAAGCAAAATGGATAAAGGCAAAAGAGGTGAAAGACATCTCTGGATTTACACATGGTGTTGGCTGGTGTGCTCCACAGCAGGGTGCCTGCAAATTAACCTTAAACGTAAAAGAAGGTGTAATTCAGGAGGCATTAGTTGAGACAATCGGATGTTCCGGTATGACACATTCTGCAGCTATGGCTTCAGAAATCCTTCCAGGACTGACTGTTATGGAAGCATTAAATACTGACCTTGTATGTGATGCTATTAATACAGCTATGCGTGAACTCTTCTTACAGATTGTTTACGGACGTTCCCAATCTGCATTCTCTGAAGACGGACTTCAGATTGGTGCTGGACTTGAAGATCTTGGTAAAGGACTTCGTTCTCAGGTTGGTACAATGTACGGAACTCTCCAGAAAGGACCTCGTTACCTTG
>CAVCBH010000118.1:0-2549 GCA_963600375.1 bacterium
CCCGCAAATTGTGATGCACATCTTGCAGAAAGCATTTTTCAGACACGCTCTAGTGATGGAACAAACGAATTCCCGTAAAGGACATCTCAATACCATACTTATTGCAGGTGTCAATTACATTATCATCACGAATCGATCCACCCGGCTGTGCAATATATTTCACGCCACTCTTATGTGCGCGCTCGATGTTATCTCCAAATGGGAAGAAGGCATCAGAACCTAATGCTACATCCGTAAGTTTATCAAGCCATGCTCTTTTTTCTTCTTTTGTGAAGACTTCTGGTTTTACTTTGAAAGTATTCTCCCATACACCGTCTGCGAGAACATCCATGTATTCATCGCCCATGTAGAGGTCGATTGCATTATCTCTGTCTGCACGGCGGATTTCGTCTTTAAACTGAAGTCCCATTACCTGTGGAGACTGTCTAAGCCACCAGTTGTCTGCCTTCTGGCCTGCAAGACGTGTACAGTGAATTCTTGACTGCTGGCCTGCTCCGATACCAATTGCCTGTCCGTCTTTTACGTAGCATACGGAGTTGGACTGTGTGTATTTTAAAGTGATCATGGAGATTGCTAAATCTCTCTTTGCTTCTTCTGTGAGTTCTTTGTTCTCTGTAACGATGTTATCAAAGAACTTATCATCAATATTTAATTCATTTCTTCCCTGCTCAAATGTAATGCCAAATACCTGTTTTCTCTCGATTGGAGCCGGTACGTAGGAAGGGTCGATCTGAATAATATTGTAGTTGCCTCTTTTTTTGGACTTTAAGATTTCAAGAGCCTCTGGTTCATATCCTGGAGCGATTACACCATCGGATACTTCTCTCTTAATCATATTAGCGGTAGAAACATCGCATACATCGGATAATGCAATAAAGTCACCGTAAGAGGACATACGGTCTGCCCCTCTGGCTCTTGCGTATGCACAGGCAAGTGGAGAAAGCTCACCTAAGTCATCTACCCAGTAGATTTTTGCCAGTGTGTCGCTTAATGGAAGACCTACTGCTGCACCGGCAGGGGATACATGTTTAAAAGAAGTTGCGGCAGGAAGTCCTGTTGCTTTCTTCAGTTCGCTTACAAGCTGCCAGCCGTTAAAAGCATCCAAAAAGTTAATATAGCCTGGTTTTCCGTTCAGTACCTGAATAGGAAGTTCACCTTCTTCCATATAAATCCGGGATGGTTTCTGATTTGGGTTACATCCATATTTTAACTCTAATTCTTTCATTCTCATTTTACCTCTTACTTATTTTTATTAATAATTTTAGATTCATATTTTCCAGTTGCAATGTCGATATAACGAACGAATAAAGATACTTTATTATCTTCATTTAAGCTGCTCCAGAGTAAATCAGCAAATGCATCCATATCATCCGGGATTGCCATCCATTTTGGCTCTCCTTCAAAGCTTGGTAATGGATTGCCGTCATGCATATATGTAGAAATAAAGTGTCCCTCACCTGCCGGAACTTTATTATAGGCAAAAGTATAACGGTTGCAGCTTTCCGGATTACCGTTATTGCTCTTTAAGATAGACATTGCATAGTTAAATTCGCCTTTTTCCAAATGAAGAACTGCGGAAATTCTAGGAGTATAGTTTGGTCCGTCTGGCTCAAACTCTCTGGAACGTAAGGACTGTTCAAATGTAAGCTGTCTGTCAAGTCCTTCATAGATTGTGTCTGTCTGATCGCCATTTGTCACGATGGTCTTATTGCCAAGCACTCTTACTGGTGCATAGATGATGAGACTTGGATCTTCTAACTTAGATGGGTCAAAAGCCTGTGTGCGGATGCCTTCTCCGTCCTCTGCAAAAATACGGTTACGGCTGTTTGAGCTTCTTCCCATAATAAAGTAAGCGATTACTGCCTTTGTTCCATCTTCAGAGCGTCCGACAATAATTCCTCTTCCCGGATAAGAATTCTCTTTCAGTTCTTTTTCGATTGAAATCATTTTCATGAATCAAGGTCCTCCTTTGAATCTAAAACATATTTAATAGCGTTTATTCATAAAGTATACAATAAGATAATGCCAAACGCAACCAGACTTCTTTTTGCATTGTGAAAATGATGTGAAAAAGATTTATATATTTTCTCCTACTCATGCCGGATATGTGGTAGAATAAAGTACGCCTTTTTTACAAAGAATAAAGACGTATTTTATAAATTGTGTGTTTACTACGCACAGAAAGGACCTACTATGAAGAAAAATTTTTTACTACTTTTCACCTTTTTACTCCTTGTATTTACCAGTACAGGCTGTGGCAGCAAGGTTTCGGGCAATCTCGGTAAGGATGGTGCTAAGCTGGTCGGAACATGGAACGGCGTTGGAAATGCTTTAGGAAGGAATGACAGTTACAGCTGTGACTATCTGAGTTTTTCTATAGATAAAGAGGGAACCTTTACCCTTAAAGATATTGCACAGAATACAACCTGTCTTACCGGAAATATTTCTGTTCAGTCAGAGAAGTTTACTTTAAATACCGAAGAGCAGGCCGCAGGCAGAATCCCAAACGGATGGGATGGACTTGGTTCGAGCAGTACCTTATCCTACAC
>CAVCBH010000119.1:0-47413 GCA_963600375.1 bacterium
GAAAAAAGGTGCTTATGAGAAATATCGTCCGGATGTAGTAATTTATGATGTCCTTGGCGATGTCGTCTGTGGTGGATTTTCCATGCCGATGCGCCGGGGCTATGCCGATAAAGTATTTGTCATTACCTCCGGTGAAAATATGGCAATCCATGCGGCGGCAAATATTGCAATGGCAGTGGAAAACTTTAAAGACAGAGGCTATGCTCAGCTTGGCGGACTCATTTTAAACCGTAGAAATGTAAAAAATGAGGACGCAAAAGTAGAGGAATTAGCAGAAGATATTCACAGTAAAGTCATTGGAACTTTATCAAGAAGCGAGCTTGTCACAGATGCGGAAGAGCAGAGAAAGACAGTGATAGAAGCCTGTCCAGATTCAGCGATGGCAGAGGAGTATCGAGTCCTGGCAGGAGAAATTCGTAAGATTTGTGAAATCTAGGAAGCCGAATATGAATTATAGACAGGTAGAATTACTTAAATTTCACCTGAACGAAATATTCAAATCACATTTAAAAGAGATTACTTAAGTAATATTTGAGAAAGATTTAAGTCGTATTTAAAGATTTAAGTCATATTTAATGAAGGATATTTTACAGAAAAATATAAGGGAGGAATGCATTTTGCTTGAAATGCTTCACGGAAAAGCAAAAGATGAACAATGGAATAATCAGATAAAAGAAAAATTATCCCCTTCCTTACAGGAGGAGATTTCTTTTCAGGATGCAGCGTGGCCGACTCCTTTTGTTCCGGGACTTGAATATAACAGCCCGGCACATGGAACCTGGAACATCGTACATATGGGAATGCTCCTGCCGGGTTCGCATCAGATCTATGTATGTGGTGCAAACTGTAACAGAGGTGTTATCCTTACCGCGGCAGAAATGAATGCAGGAGACCGTTTTTCCTTTGTTGAAATAAAAGAAGAAGACTTATTTAACGGGCAGATGGAAGAGCTTGTCATCGAAGGTGTCAGTGACATTCTTCACAAATTGCCGAAAAAGCCATCGGTGGTTCTTTTATTTACGGTCTGTGTACATCATTTTATGGGATGTGATCTGCCATATATTTATGATACATTAAGAGAACGTTTTCCAGAGCAGTGTTTTGTAGACTGCTACATGGATCCGATTATGCAAAAGGAAGGGCTGACTCCAGACCAGAAGCTGCGAAATGCCTTATATAAGCCTCTTCCAATGCGGGAAAAGAATGTAAAGCAAGTGAATATTATCGGCAATGATTTTCCGACAAGAGAAGAGACAGAATTAAAGAAAATAGCAAAAGCAGCGGGATATACAGTAAAGGACATTACAGAATGTGAGACATACGAAGAATATTTGTCTATGTCAGAAAGCTTCTTAAACATTGCCTGTTATCCACTCGCAAAGTATGGGGCAGAACAGTTATCTAAAAGGCTTGGCATGAAGTTTCTCTATCTTCCGTTTTCCTTTGATTACGATGAGATTGATGCACAGTTAAAAAGTCTTGTAAAGGAAATGCCGGGCGTAGAGATGCCGGATACCAGCCTGTTACGGAAGCAGTGCGAGCGCATTTTACAGGAAACAAAGGAACTCGTTGGTGACACCAGGATCACAATAGATGCCACTGTCGTTCCAGGACTTTTAGGACTTACAAGATTACTGATCTCCCATGGCTTTTTGGTAGAGAGAATCTTTACAGACTCTTTTTCTGCAGAAGAAAAAAAAGACTATCTCTGGCTGAAAGACAATGCGCCCGACTTAAAAGTCTGTGCGACAATCCATCCCAATATGCGTGTTTATTCAGGAAATCCACAGGAAAAAATACTGGCAATCGGGCAGAAAGCCGCTTACTTTTCAGGAACAGAGCATTTTGTAAATATGGTCGAAGGCGGAGGGTTACATGGGTATGATGGAATCTGTGAACTTTGCCGGAAAATACAGGAAGCCTGTCAGACAAAAAAGGACACAAAAGATTTGATAGTCCGAAAAGGACTGGGGTGTGAAAGTTGCGTATGACAAATGCAAGGGAAAACAACTCAGAGTATTGCCCATTCTCGCATCTGTGTGAAAGCTGCCTATGACAAACGAAAGGATGTATTTATGAAACAGGTATCCGTAACATTATCAACCTATACAGCAGATGTATCCGGGGTATGCTCTGCCCTTTATGAACTTGGAGGCATGGTTGTAATTCATGACCCGTCCGGCTGTAATTCCACTTATAATACTCACGATGAGCCACGCTGGTATGACATGGACAGCTTTGTATTTATTTCCGGTCTTTCACAGATGGATGCTATCATGGGAAATGATGATAAGTTTATCAATGACATTGTACGGGCGGCAAAAGAATTAAATCCCCGTTTCATTGCTCTGGTACGTACACCGATTCCATTAATGACAGGAACCGACTTTGAGGGAATTTCCCGTGTCATCGAAAAGCAGACGAAGATCCCTGTCTTTTATTTTCCAACAAGCGGAATGCACAGCTATATAAGCGGAGCAGGGATGGCATTAGAGACAGTGGCGAGAGAATTAGTACTTCCAACGAATGCAAATACACATTTTAAAGAAGTGAAACCAGAAACTGCAGAATCAGGACATGACAGCAGAAAAATCAGGATAAATATTTTAGGAGCAACCCCACTTGATTTTTCTGTAGATTCTACCTTAGATTCCATAAAAGAATTTTTAAGCCAGCACTTTGAGATCATCAGTACATTTGCAATGGGAAGCACTATAGAAGACATACAAAAAGCCGGTGAAGCCGATGTCAACCTCGTCATTTCATCCGTCGGATTTCCGGCTGCAAAAGTATTAGAAGAACGCTTTGCTACACCGTATGTCATCGGTACACCAGTCAGAGGATTTGCCAATATCATTGCCGAAAAACTAATGGATGCCGCCTGGACGAAGCAATCACAGACAGCATACTTCTCTGTAACAGCATCAGGCAAAAGGAAAATCATCAATGAAATATATATCATAGGAGAGTCTGTCATTTCCCAGTCATTAAAAGCGGCATTAGTACTCAAACAGGGAATAGATGCCACGGTAATTTGTCCACTGGAAACCGAACCAGAATATGTCGGGGAAAATGTATTGCTCCTTTCATCAGAGGAAGAGATAAAAGCGGCAATAACAGAAGCAAAAACAGTCATTGCAGATCCGATATATAAAACCATCTGTACTGAGAAAACAAACTTTGTCTCATTACCACATGAGGCATTTTCCGGACGAATCTATAGAAGAGAAATCCCAGATTTAATGGATGACGATCTGATTCATTAAGAAACAACAGACAGCTTACGAAGTTTACACGATGGGAAGTGGAGAGAAGGAAATGAGGCAGCTATCCAATCTGGGTAAAAATGTAATGAGAAAAGTTAATTAATATTGTGTTTTCTAAAGTTTTATGATATAATTATAAAAAAATAAACACAGATATATCTGATAGTCATTACCACATAATAGTGCATTACGTATATTTAACGCCATATAGTGCTAAATATGCCACTTTTTCAGTAGCGTCCTATAGGTGGGGAGAGGATGTCACAAGGGAAATATAAATCTGAATCCCGACCATTATGCCGGGCAGAGTAAGGAGGTTAAGTATGAAACATCATCATTCATCTGGGAAGTACAGATTATTAAAAAGGGTCATCATGATGTGCCTGACTTTGATACTTGTCTGCAGTATGTCCATTTCGGCATTTGCGGTGGATCATGTTGGTCGGGCAGAGAATGGAACAACACAATCTGTACAGATGACAGACAATCAAAAGGGCGAAGCTGCAACCAGACAGAAATCGTCCGAAGCAAAAACGAAAGAGGAAAACACGAAAAAGTCAGATTCTGAATCGAAAACAAAGGACAGTTCAGAAGAACAAAAGACGGATTCAAAAGACACAGACAACAAAGAAGCCAAAGAAAAAAGCACAGAAAAGGATGCGAAAGAGGACTCCGAAAAGAACACTTCCAAAGAAGAGAAAAATTCAGAGAAAAACTCCGAAGAGACAACAGATGCATCCGAGGCAACAACAAAGGCAGCGGAAGAAAAAACAACAGAAGCTGCAACAGAAAAGACAACAGAAGGAAAAGACAGCAAAGAAGCGACAAGCAAGGAAAAGACCGCGGAAGAGACACAGGCAGAGGATAATAAAAATAAGGAAATTGCAGTAACCAGTAATAATAGTACTAAAGAAGTGCAGGTTGGAGGTACTATTTCTTTGTCAGGTTCAGGAATTTCTTACTATTCTTTTCATAGCTGGTCCAGCAGTAATGAGAAGATTGCAACTGTGACAGGTAATAATTCAATAGGAACGGTTAAAGGTGTGGCTGCAGGAACAGTTACGATCACGCATACATATGGCTCTAACTACAGAACACAAACAGAAACATGGACGGTAAATGTAACCAAATTTGCAGACAATTATAGTGGAGAAGCAGCCGTCTACTATCTTTCAGATCCAGCTGGTGATCCGTGGTCAAATGATACAGGAGAATGGGCACCAAAGACAGAGACAAGTAATACTCTGGCGAGGATCAATACAACTGGTGCGACCTGGGAAAGTGGATATGTAGACACTGAGATTTTAGCAAATAAAAATATTAAATCAAATGTAGCAAGTTATATTACTTCATGGCCAGACAGTTCAACAGGCAGTACCTGGACAGTGAAGAGAGATGATAGTACTACAGGCAGTTATTTTACCTATATATTGGATTCCATATGGAGTAGTTATAAATCTTCAGTGGCAAAAGCTTTGGGAATTAGTGAAAATGAATTACAAGAATCAGATATTACGGAAATAACATTAACTCCACGTAAAATTTCAAGAGCTAATGGTGGAAAGCACGATTATCATATCGACTGTGCGCTCAGTGTTAAAAGCACTAAAACTTTTACCGCAAAGTTCTGGGTAAAAGAGCCAGGTGATAGAGAATATACGCAGGTTGATGCCAAAAATTATTTAAAAGGAAATAGTGTTAATAAAACAACAGCTGTGACAATCGGTTCTGAAAAAACAGTGGATGGTGTTACCTATGTCCTTGACGGCTGGTATCCAGAGAATTCCAGCGGAGGAGCTTACAGCAACACAAAAATTACAGCATGGAGTTATAGCCCAACAGATGCTGAACTGGCAGATGGTACAGTAAACTTTTACGCACACTACACTCCAGCTACCACTTCCATTAAACTTAAAAAACTGGTAACAGGAAGTATGGGTGATAAACAAAAGAAGTTCCACTTTACTATTTCTATACAGAAGGACAGTGAAAATGCGACATTTAAAGTTGACAGTACTTCAAAAACTGGATCAGCAACAGTAGATTTGGCAAATGATGAGGAAAGCAGTTTAACAGAAATTCCTGTCGGAGCGAATGTCACTATTACAGAAAATGATTATTCAGGAGACAATGGAAGATATACAACTACTTACAAAATTGATGGCAGTGGAAGTGATGAAACAGCAAGAGAAGCTACGATATCCAATATACAGGCGAAAGCTGATGCCACTAGTGCACATGAGATTGTATTTACAAACAATAAAGAAGCCATTCCAGACACAGGAATCACCTTAGATTCTCTTCCATTTATCACATTACTTGCTCTTAGCATTGCAGGAGGAATCTTTTACCTTCTTTCCAGATATAAGAAGCGCTTCATTTAAAAGGTAACAGTAAAAGGTAACAGTGATGGCAAAAAGACATAAGAGAGAGGCTAAATTAAATAGAGAGCGCAAAGCAAAAAATAAAAAAGAAGAAGCTTTGTCAAACAAAAAAAAGGGTACTTCTACAGAGGTAATAAATCAGGAACATAAAGAAATAATCAAGTGGTTTCAGACAGTAAAGTTCCGCAGGATGCTATTTGGAGGAGTGGATGAGAATGATGTCTGGAAGAAGCTCCAGGAGCTGAACCGGCTTTACGAATCTGCGATTCGGGCAGAGCGGGAAAGATATAACATTTTGTTGGAAGACCATCAAAAAACATATGAATCCCTGATTTGTAATTATAAACAAGAACTGACGAAAAATGAAGGCATGACAGAGCAGACAGAGATGGACAGTACAGAAAATGAAGTGCCACCAGAAATCAGGAATGAGGTGCGGAGGTGATGCGGACTGCAAAAAATATGAGCTGTTCCCAGATAATCCGCAGACGAAGAAGAGAAGCAGAAACCAGAAATGGTTACATACAGTTGCTCGCAAGAATCATAGTAGTAATCCTATGTGGTGGATTATTATTCACACAGGGATTTTTACTTATGAGAGCGCCGGACAATGGAATGTTCCCGGCAATCAAAGGCGGTGACCTGCTTATAGGATTCCGCTTACAGAAGAATTTCCTGAAAAATGATGTTGTTGTATACAAAGCAGATGGGAAACTGCAGGTAGGAAGAATACTGGGACAGGAAACAGATGTCATCACGATAGATGACACAGGAGAGCTTCTCGTCAATGGAACTCCTCAGACAGGAGAAATCGCATTTTCTACATATGCAAAAAAGGGAATAAAAAAATACCCATATACAGTACCAAAGGGTTGCGTCTTTATATTAGGAGATTACAGAACACAGACAAAAGACAGCCGCGATTATGGTCCCATCAAAAAGAAGGACATAAAAGCCAAAGTCATTACAGTACTTCGCAGACGGGAACTCTAAAATACTGGAGTATTCGTAGTATTTACAAACAAAAACATGACAGTACTGTTACAGTATACAAAGATATGCGTATCAGCACAGCACATCAGAAAAAGGCAGACCTGTTCAATAATCTGCCACAATAAACAATTTATCTTGAATAAACTACCGAAAGGGGTTTAGAAATAACAAATTTACTTATTATATTAAGGAGGAAACATTATGAAAAGAGTAAAACGATTATTTGCATGCTTATTAGCACTGACAATGATGCTTGGGTTAAGTGCAACAGCGTTTGCAACAACATCTGTTGACAAGTCTCAGGCAGCTGTGAATGGAGGAGAAGTTACATTTACGAAAGAATATAAGTTAAATGGAGCCGGGGAGTCACCTGCGGAAACATTTGGTTTTACTATTGAAAAAGTAGACATTAAAGATGGTGGTACAGGTTCAGAAAATCAGGGCGTACCAACAATGAAGTCAGGAGCTGTCTTTAGTAAAGGAGCTGCAACTACTGACGGAGCTCAGGCTGATGCTACAGTAAAGTTACCAAACTATACTGCTGTAGGAACATATTTCTATACAATTAGTGAGAATGCAGGAACAACAGCAGGTGTTACATATGATGATAGTACAGTTACAATGAAAGTTATTGTTATCAATGGAGAAAAAGACGGAGAATATAAAATTGGTGGAGTTACTTTTTGGAAAGGTGAAGATAAAATAGACACTGGACATGCTGGTGGAGTAGATAATGAAGCAGCATTCTCAAATACTTATACAGCAAATAAACTTAATATTACTAAAATAGTAGCAGGTGCCCTTGGTGATAAAAAGAAAGACTTCGAATTCACAGTGACATTAACAGCACCAATAGATAAGAAATTTGATTCTGTAGTTACACTGAAGAAGAGTGATGGTACATCAGAAACGGTTTCATTCAATGGAAAAGCAATAGGGAATGGAACTGAAACAGTGTTTGGAACTGCAACATTCAAATTAAAACATGGTGCTACAGCGTCAATTGAAAACTTACCATCAGGTGTTGAATACCGAGTAGAAGAAACAAAGGTTACCGGTTATTATACAGACAAAAAAAATGAACGCGGTACTATGGATGCCACAGAAGAAACAGCAACATTCACAAACACTAAAAATGGTGGCACTGACACAGGTGTTTACTTAGACAACCTTCCATACCTCTTAGTATTCGCAGGCGTATTAGCAATCGCAGCAGTATTCGTTGTAAGAAGACGCAGATTCGAAGACTAATTATCAGAATAATATAAACAAAAAAACAGTAATGCATAGTATAGTGATATGCTGGAGTATGTTTGAGAATACTTTCTGCAAGATGTGCCTTACAATCTGCGGAAGATTTTGCAAACACACTCTATAGCTAAAGAAGAAAGAAAAGAAGCATTTTAACAAGATGTGCTGTAGAAAGGAGGTGGCTGTATGAATGCTTCAAGAATATTTTTAAAAACAGCCAACTCTCTTCTCAGCGCAGTGATTGTTTTATTTCTTGTTGTTGCGGGAGCCTATTCTGCATATGCCCTCTGGGACAATATGCAGGTGTATGCTTCTGTAGATGATATACAGTCGCAGTTGTTGAAATATAAACCGACACCGGGCGAGGATAACGGTCCGACATTTGAGGAACTTCGGGCGATTAACCCAGATGTATGTGCCTGGATTACCTTAGATGGAACAAAGATTGATTATCCGGTTCTTCAGGGAGAAGATAATCTTACTTACATCAATAAAGATGTATATGGCAACTTTGCTCTGGCAGGAAGTATATTTCTTGATTCTAATTGCGACCGCTCATTTCAGGAAAAGTATTCGCTGCTATATGGTCATCATATGGCAGAACATAAAATGTTTGGTGATCTTGACTTATACGAAAAGCAGAAATTTTTTGATAAGAACCGAACAGGAACGCTTGTCCTGCCGGATCGTTCTTATAAACTTGAAATTTTTGCATGCATTAAAACTTCTGCGAATGAGGATAACATTTTCATTCCTCAAAAATGGCAGAAAAGTACAGACGGTCTGCTGAAATTTACAGAAAAAAGTGCAAAGTATATCCATCAGGATACAATGAAAAAAATAGGAACTTCAAAAGACTTTTCACAGATTCTTGCCATGTCAACCTGCTCGTCAGATTATACAGATGCAAGAACCGTTATTCTGGCGGTAATGAAGCCTTATTCGCCGGAGAAGTAAGGAGGAGATTAAAACGAAAATAAGAAAAATTCCGGCAGTGTTATTGCTTGTAGTTTTATGTCTGGCAGTTTTTCCGATTTCTACTTTTGCAGCATATGCTGTTCAAGTGCAAATTCCTGTCAGTATACAAACCTCAGGTGAGACACCTTCTCCGGAGGAAAACTATACGGTTGTGCTTCAGGCAGTGGACGATGCACCGATGCCGTCAGAAAATGTATTGGAGATCAGTGGAAGTGGCAAGGCATCCTTTTCCCCGATTCAATATACAACTCCCGGCATTTACTGCTACACCATTACACAGCAGTCTGGCACACATAAACGTGGGCATTATGACCAGACAGTTTATTACGTAAGAGTTTCTGTAACAAACGGAGAAAATGGTGGTCTGGAAACTGTGATAGCTGCTCATACCGATGCAGATATGACCGATGCAAAACACGATATTACATTTACAAATTACTATGAACCTGT
The DNA here is from genome assembly GCA_963600375.1 of bacterium. Classification (GTDB taxonomy): domain Bacteria; phylum Bacillota; class Clostridia; order Lachnospirales; family Lachnospiraceae; genus Anaerobutyricum. Next base: position 9,323 of record CAVCBH010000119.1, read on the forward strand.
AAAGAAAACATCGGAAAGCACAACAGAAACGATACCAGCTACGAAGAAAAAGTCTGAAACAAAATCAGGCAGCAAAACTTCAACAAAGAAAAGTAAAAATAAAGTAAAAACAGGTGACAATAGCAATGCGACCCTGTTTGCTGTTTTACTTCTCGCTTCAGGAACAGGATTGCTGATCATCGCAATCTCACGTTACCGGGAAAAATATCATAAGTAAATAAAATAGAACAGAGATTATTTTCATATATCTTAGAAAATAGTCTCTGTTTTTTTTCAGACACGCTCTAGGGACAGATGATTTTTGAGACTGTTTACAGCACAGGGAGGATTGAAAATGAAGAAAAATATTATTGCGATCAGCCGGGAATTCGGTAGTGGTGGAAGAACGATCGGTAAGCTTGTAGCACAGAAACTTGGCATTGAATTTTATGACAGAGATATTATTAAAAAGGTCATTGAAGAGTCTGGTCTTACAAGAAAGTACGTAGAACATTATGGAGAATTTGCTCCATCTGCTGACCAGCGTTTCGCATATTCCTTTGTCGGTCTTGATGAAGATTCCAATTCTCCACTTGTTCAGTTATGGAAGACAAGAGAAAAGGTAATCAAAGATTTTGCAACAGCAAAGCCATGTGTAATCGTTGGAAGCTGTGCAGATTACATTTTAAGAGACAGAGAAGACTGTCTTAAAGTATTTTTATATGCGGATGAGGAGACAAAGGAAAAGCGTATTCAGGAGATCTACGGTGAAGTTGGTCTGAAGTTAAAGAATCGTGTGAAAGATATGGATGTGCGAAGAGGACTGAATTACAAGTACTTTACCGGACAGGACTGGGGTAAGGCACAGAACTATGATCTGACACTTAACAGAGGAAGTCTGGGTGTTGAGAAGTGCGCACAGCTTATCGTGGACGCTGCATCAGAAGAATAAAGTGGTAGATTTATAGGAGTAGATCAAAAATGAAACGGGAATTAGAACTATTGAGAGAAAAAATGCGTGAGACCGGCATTGATGCCTGCCTGATTCCTACGAGTGATTTTCATGGTTCAGAATATGTAGGAGATTATTTTAAGTGTAGAGAATATATTTCTGGTTTTACCGGTTCGGCAGGAACACTGGCAGTTACGATGGATGAAGCAGGACTGTGGACAGACGGAAGATATTTTCTGCAGGCAGCGAAGCAGTTAGAAGGTTCGGGAATCATGCTTCGAAAGGAACGTCAGCCAGGAGTGCCTGCGATAGAGGAATATTTAAAAGAAACATTAAAGAGAGGGGAAACTCTCGGATTTGACGGCAGATGTATTATGCAAGATTCGGCAGAAGAGTTAATCACACAGTTAAATGCACAGGGTGTTGCTGTTCGTACAGACATTGATCTTGCAGGAGCTGTATGGAAGAATCGTCCAGAGTTATCTGCACAGCCAGTTTGGCCGCTCCCGAATGAATATGCAGGAGAGAGCAGCGAAAGTAAAATTGCGCGGGTTCGGGAATTCCTGGCAGAAAAAAAGGCACAGTATCTGCTTCTTACGTCATTAGAAGATATTGCATGGCTTCTTAATATGCGTGGAAATGACGTAGAATCCACACCGGTTATTTTAAGTTATCTTTTATTAGGAGAGAGGGAAATTATCTGGTACGTACAGGAAAAAGTGCTTTCTGAAAAGATAAAGATTCTTCTTGATATGCAGGGAATTAAGACTGCTCCGTATGCACAGATTTATGAGGATGTAAAGCATTTACCGGAAAATGCAGTGGTCTATTATGACAAATCTGCGGTGAACACAGCACTTGTCAGTGCATTGCCGGAAAATATAAAAAAGGTGGAAGGTGTGAATCCAACCTTTTTATTTAAGGCAAAGAAGAATCCTGTTGAAGTGGAAAATGAACGAAAAGCCCATGTAAAAGATGGTGTGGCTGTTACAAAGTTTATCTACTGGTTAAAGACCCAGGTGGGAAAGGCAAAAGTAACAGAAATCAGTGCAGCAGAGAAACTAGAAGAATTCAGAATGGCGCAGGAACATTACGTAGAGCCTGGTTTTGCGCCGATCATTGCTTACAAAGAACATGGAGCAATCGTGCATTACAGCGCTACGAATGAATCGGATGTAGAATTGAAACCAGAAAGTTTTGTACTGGCAGATACAGGTGGACATTATCTGGAAGGTACGACCGATATTACAAGAACGATTGCTCCTGGCAGTCTGACACAGGAAGAGAAAGAAATGTACACCACTGTTTTAAGAGGGCACATTCAGTTAGAAATGGCACGCTTTTTACAGGGATGCAGCGGACAGAGCCTTGATATTTTAGCAAGAACACCGTTATGGGAAAAAGGTCTCGACTACAATCATGGAACGGGACATGGTGTAGGTTATCTTTTAAGCGTCCACGAAGGACCAAACAGTTTCCGTTATCGTCCATCTGTAAACGGACGAAATGATTGCGTATTCGAAGAAGGAATGATAACTTCCGATGAACCGGGCATTTATTTAGAAGGCAAGTTCGGCATCCGACTGGAAAATATGATCGTATGCCAGAAGGACATAGAAAATACTTACGGCAGCTTTCTTTGCTTTGATTCCCTCACCCTTGTACCATTTGACCGTTCTGCGATCATAGCAGAAGAACTCAGTGAAAAAGAACGAAAATGGCTTAACAAATACCATCAGAAAGTATTTGAGACGATTGCTCCATATCTTACGGAAGAAGAGAGCAGCTGGTTAAGAGAAGAAACCATGACAATCTGATTTGTACAGGCAAAGTAGACGTTCCCCGAAAGAAATCATAGCCTGTACTTGCGATGGTTAGTATATAATATTGCTATACAATCCAGAGCCTGTTCACTACTTATACATTGATATAATAAAGATAAAGGAGTATATATATGAAATCAGTAATTATTACAGGGGCAACCCGGGGAATTGGACTGGCTTTGGCTCATTTTTATGCGGAGAAGGGATATTGCCTGACTCTTAATGGAGGGCATGATAAAGACGCTTTACTCGCTGTAGAAAAGGAACTTTCCGATAAAACACAGGTTGTCACCTGTTTTGGCTCTGTAGCTGAAGAAAAAACGGCTGCTGCCATTATAAAAAAAGCATTAGATACGTTTGGACAGATAGATCTTTTGATTAATAATGCCGGCATTTCTCATATCGGACTTTTATCTGATATGACTTCCGAAGAATGGCATAACCTTATGGGAACAAATCTTGATTCTGTATTCTATATGTCAAAAGCGGTTATCCCCCATATGGTGCATCGACAGAGTGGAAAGATCTTAAATGTCTCTTCTGTCTGGGGAGAGGTTGGTGCTTCGTGTGAAGCTGCTTATTCCGCTTCAAAAGGGGCTGTTAACTCTCTTACAAAAGCTCTTGCAAAAGAACTGGCACCTTCTCATATCTCTGTAAACGGTGTGAGTTTTGGTGTCATTGATACGGATATGAATCGCTGTTTTGATGAGGAAGAACGGGCGGCCCTTGCAGAAGAGATTCCTTACGGACGATTTGCCTCCCCGGAAGAAGCCGCCGCTTTCTGCTATCAAATCACCGAATCACCGGAATATCTTACCGGTCAGATCATACGTTTCGATGGAGGCTGGATTTGATTCTGAATTCACTTCAATGACCAGGTAGACACCCTACTATCTTAATTCAAATAAAATCCAGCTCAAAACAGCCCAGGAAGAGAGCCAATATCCTATATTTGTGGCCTTAGAACGAGGATTGGATGTGAGCGCGAAAGCGAACATTCAACCCACAGTGATAGAGTTACAAATATAGGATATTGGCTCTAGGCGTCTGTTGTTCTTTTAATGAATTAAATAGTAAAAACTTGCAATAGAAAAAGAACTTTGATATACTTAACAAATGAAATGCGGAGTAATCCGTGAAATCACGACAATATAGAATAAAACAGGAGGCCTATGATGAAAAAGCCAAGTCTTATAAAAAGATTTTTCTCTTTTCTTTTAAGATTATGTGTTGTTCTTCTTTTAATGGCTGCGATCGCAGTTGGTTCTTTTGAGGGAGTAACCTATTATCTTACCGGAAGCTTTACAAGTGTAAAGAAGGCAGTAAAGGAAGAGACCGATCAGAATGAATCTGGACAGGATACTACAGAAACTACAACAACGAATAACAAGAACATGGAGAATACACTGGTATTTGTTCATGATGACAATACCAGTAAAGACTATATGACATTGAATATGTATGATAAGAAGACAAAAGCGCTTAATATTTTACTGATGCCATGTAACGCACAGGTCTCTGTAAGCGAAAGTATTGTAAAAGAGCTTCAGGATACGATGACAGACGTAAGCAGTACGGTGAGTATGTCCGATGTGGCAAGAGCATTTGGAGATAAGAAGTATGAGATGTTCGTAGAGATTATGGAAGATATCAGCGGAGCGAAGATTTCCGGTTACAGTGTGATGTCTGCGACAAACTTTAAGAAGCTTTTGAATGCAGGTGGCGAGGTAACCTATCATTTTGATAATGCGATTTCCTATCGTGATGCAGACAATGCACTTCAGACAATTGACGCAGGGGATGTTGCCCTTGACAGCAGCAGGGCATATGCGCTTCTTACTTACATGGATGGAACGGATGATGAGGAATCCAGAAGATTAGAGAGAGCGAACACATATTTTACAAGTTATATGGAGAATCTTCTTGCTAAGAATAATGATACAGCGATCGCGAAGAAGTATGACAGTCTTGTGACTGTACAAAGTGAGAATGATCTTACATCCACAGAGGATATTCTTAAGAATCTGACAATGGATGGGTTTACGATTCGTATTATGCAGGGAAGTGAGACAAAGGGAGTATTTACTTTAGATTCTCAGAAGGTAAAACTTCAGATTGCTGCACTTACGAAGCAGGCAGAGGCTTATACAAAGAGTGGCTCATCTAAGAGCTCTTCGAGTTCAGGTACAAGTTCCTCTAAGACAAGTGCAACAGACAGTACAGAAAGTTCTAAGAGCTATTCTATTGAGATTTATAATGCAGCTTATGTTTCTGGTCTTGCGAAAGAATGGGAGTCTTACCTTGAGGGAGAGGGCTATAATATCAGTCTTGTAGATTCCTATCAGGAAGAAGGACCGATCTCAGAGACAAGAATCAATGTTACGAAGGAAGGAATGGGAGAGGATTTACTTACTTACTTCCCGAATGCAGAGATTAATGTAGTGGATTCTATTTCAACAGGTGGAGATATTCAGATATTTATTGGAACAGACAGTACGAATGTTCCAGAAGGAAGTGGAGAATCTACAACGGCAACAGATGAAGACGTTGTGGATGATTCCAGCGACAGTGACAGTTCATCATCGGATGCTGCAGATGACAATACGACCTCTGACAGTACAGATGACAGTATCACTTCGGACGGATATGACTTTAGTTCCGGGCAGTAGCTGGCAGAACCGTTGTTTAAGAGATAAAAGAAAGGAACCTTAACATGAAAGATCGTTACCACAAAAAGGCAAATGTACTCGGTATAGATGTATCAGTGATGCGGGTGGACAAGGCGGTCAATGTATCAATGGAATTGATGAGGGGGAAGGGTCTTCCTGTTATCTGTTTTTTATCAGCAGTTAGTTCATTATTATGTCAGAATAATGCTGGCGCAGCAGACTATGTGACTTCCTGTAATCTGATACTTCCGGGAGATTGTTATATCGAGATGGCAATGCACCATCGGCAGGACAATGGGGAGATACTGGAAGGAATCGGAGAATTTGCAGATAATTATTTAAAGAGACTGTTCGCAAAGTTAAACAGAGAAGGCCGAAGTATCTATACGATCATGGAGCAGGAGACATATCTGGAGTCTTTAGAAGAGTACATGGAAGAGTCTTACCGCAATATTGATGTACAGGGAACGGCGATGAGAAAGGAAACAAAGGGCGAGGCTGACCGCATTGTCAATGAGATTAATGCCTGTATTCCTGATATCGTTTTTGTATGCCTTCCAGCGGATAGACAGATTAAGTTTATGGAGAAGCATGCATCTATGATGAACACGCGCCTTTGTATTCTGATCGAATCTGTTCAACCGTTGATTCGTAAAGAAACAGAGGAGATTCCCGGGTGGGTGCAGAGTCTGCATTTTGAAGGAATTTATTCCTGGTTTAAAAAGGAACAAAAGATTAAGAATACAATTGTCGGTTCTGTATTCAGGAAAAAGGTAAGAAACGAGGTTTCGGAAGAGTTTTCAGAGCAGAATATGAAAGAAGCCTGGAAGAAGGATATTTCGGAAGAGCTTTCAGAGCAGAATACAGAAGAAGCCTGGAAGAAAGATATTTCGGAAGAGCTTTCAGAGCAGAATACGAAAGAAGCTCGGAAGAAGGATATTTCGGAAGAATTTTCAGAACAGAATACAGAAGAAGCTTTAAAGAAAGATATTTTGGATAGATGTTCAGAACCAGAGTCAGAAGAGTCTCTGGAAGGAAATATTCTGGATAAACAGGAAGAAATACACAATATAATAGAAAAAGACAGCAACAATAATAAAATATAAGAATGAACTGTTAAAAAAATAGCAAAATAATATGCAAATGAAGACACTTTTCACAAAAATAAAAATGAAAAGTGTCTTTTTTAAAAAATTGCTTTAAGAAATGTACAATATTTCAGTGGTTTTTTGTTTAGAGCGCCTCTAAAATAGTAAAAATGTCTAATGAATAAAATATGCTTAACAATTTAAACGAAATACCAGTCGTATTTTCGTGAGTTTTCTCCTAGAATTATTTACAAATTTTAGGTATGATAGATAAAGGCGAATTATTGCAGCATTAACTTATTTTTAGGAGGTTATTTATGGCTAGTTTATCACTCAGACATCTTAGCAAAACATATGATAACGGAGTCAATGCAATCAGGGACTTTACCCTTGATATTGATGATAAAGAATTTATGACATTTGCCGGTCCGGTGGGATGCGGCATTTCTACCGTATTAAGGATGATTGCCGGAGTAGAAGATATTACAGATGGTGAACTTCTTATGGATGGCGAACAAATGAATGAGGTTCCGTCTATTGACAGAAATATGGCAATGATTTTTAAGAACGGAAAGTTATATCCACAGATGAATATTTACGATAATCTTGCTTTTGGTCTTAAGTTAAAAGAACTGCCGAAGGGGGAGATTGACGTAAGAATCGCAGAAGTTACAGAAATCTTTCGCATTGGACATCTTCTTGATAAGATGACGGAAGATTTGGATGAAAGAGAGCGGGCGTTAGTTGTTCTTGGACGTGCTATGGTAAAGAAGCCGGAAGTATTTCTTTTGGATGAACCATTTTCCAGTCTCAGTAAGGAGGTTAAGAAAGAGATGCAGCAGCTTCTGTGGAAACTCTATGAAAAGATGCAGATCACAGTTATTTATGTCACGCATAACAGTGAGGACATCCAGAATATGAACACAAGAATTGCATTTATGAATGAGGGCAGCGTGCAGCAGATTGGAAGAATCGGTGAGCTTTATGATAATCCGGCTACTCCATATGTTTCCGAGTTTTTGGGAGTTACTGCTGAAGCAATATGTCAGTGATAGATTGGGGTATATTTCCAGAAGTACATAAATTTTTGTAGCATTTACACATGAATTAATCTGAAAAATAATAATTTTTCACAAGAGGAAATACATTTTTTGTATATTTCCTCTTTTTTTTTTGTCACTTTTGTATTAAAATAGAAAAAGATTGTTGCGTGCGAATAGCAAAGATGCGATGAGAGGGAAAGACAGGAGTGATACGATGATTTCAAATCAGATTTTACAGGATACCATTGATGGTATTAAGGCAATTACAAGAATTGACTTGTGCGTCATGGATACGGAAGGAAAACCGCTTGCCTCCACATTAGATGCAGTTGAGGAATATAAAGAGGCGGTACTGGTGTTTGCAGAGTCTCTTGCAGAGAGTCAGGCACTGCAGGGCTATCAGTTTTTTAAAGTTTTTGATGAGAACCAGTTAGAGTACATTATTCTCGTCAAGGGCGAGACAGATGATGTATATATGGTTGGAAAGATGGCAGCTTTCCAGGTACAGAATCTTTTGATTGCATACAAGGAGCGTTTTGATAAAGATAACTTTATCAAGAACCTGCTGTTAGATAACTTACTTCTGGTTGATATTTATAACAGGGCGAAGAAGCTCCATATCGAGACAGATGTGAGAAGATGTGTATTTATTGTTGAGACAAAGAACGACAGAGATAATAATGCATTTGAGACTGTACGTAATATTTTCTCAGCGAAGACAAGAGATTTCATTACTGCGGTAGATGAGAAGAATATTATTCTTGTCAGGGAAGTGAAGAATGGCGAGGGATATGATGAGCTGACGAAGACGGCGCAGGTAATCGTAGATATGCTGAACACAGAAGCTATGACTAAGGTGAATGTAGCTTTTGGTACGATTGTCAATGAGATTAAGGAAGTATCCCGTTCCTATAAAGAGGCGAAGATGGCAATGGATGTCGGAAAGATTTTCTATCCAGATAAGAATGTCATTGCATACAGCCGCCTTGGTATCGGCCGTCTGATCTATCAGCTTCCATTACCACTCTGTAAGATGTTCATCAAAGAGATTTTTGATGGACGTTCTCCTGATGAATTTGATGAGGAGACATTACAGACAATCAATAAGTTCTTTGAGAATAACCTGAATGTATCTGAAACATCCAGACAGCTTTATATTCACCGAAATACATTAGTATATCGTCTGGATAAGCTTCAGAAGAGTACAGGACTTGATCTTAGAGTATTTGAAGATGCGATTACTTTTAAGATTGCACTGATGGTAGTAAAATACATGAAGTATATGGAGAGCATTGAATATTAGATCATGCTTATAGTATACGGTAAAGTGGAACGTGAGGATTGTCGGAATGATTTTTCAGACACGTTCTAATAATAAAGCCTTCTGTCGGAGAGAATATACTGCCGTCAGAGGGCTTTTGTAGTTTTCAGCTAGTTACCCTTCATTCGATCTGTAAGCTGGTGGCTGGAGAATAGTAGAAATAGTTCTGCTGTATGCTTTTAAATGTTGAGTGTCATGCAGATTTGGTATATATTAAAGGGGATGTAACACGAAAAATCAAACAATAAATTAAACAAAAAATCAAACAAAAAATGAAGAAAGAAAGGCAGATGGAATGGACGATAAGGAAAGAATAATGGACATAAATTTAGAGGAGATTCCAGCAGACAGGGAAGTTGAAGAAAACGAAATGCAGGACAACGAACTGCAGGATAAAGAAACGCAGGACAACGAGAGCCTGGAAAATGAAGTTCAAGACAAAAAGGAACAGAGAAAAGAAGGTGTTTCCAGAAAAAAGAATTCTCAAAGTAAGGGTTCCAAAAGAAAAGGTGGATGTTTTCGAACCGTAATAACTGCCATTGTCCTTGTATGTGTCATCGGAATCAGTTTTATGGCAGGAAGACAGAGCGTGATGACTTCTTCGGGATTTGGAACAGGAATCAACAATGGAAATGTTTTACGTAAGTTAAACTGGTTAGAAGCTTATACAGGCAAATATTATCTCAACAAAATAGATTCAGATAATGTAGAACAAAATATTTATAAAGGTTTTGCAAAGGGGTTAAATGATCCGTATGCAGAATATTATACCAAGGCAGAATACAGGCAGTTAACGGAAGAAGATTCTGGAGAATACGAAGGAATCGGTATTTCTGTAGCAAAAGATACAGATACCGGCTATGCCGAGATTGTGTCCGTATTCAAAGATCAGCCTGCATATAAGGCAGGACTTAAAACAGGAGATTTGATTATTGCCGTCAATAAAAAGAGTACTGCGGATATGGAACTTCAGGACGTTGTTTCTGAAATCAAGAAAAAAGATAATAAAGAGGTGGTATTAACTATTTACAGAGATAAAAAGTCTAAGGAGTATACCGTAAAAAAATCTTCCGTACAGTTAGACACCGTTTCTTACAAAATGAAAGATAACAAGATTGGATACATTGCAGTAAGCCAGTTCTTAGAGAATACAGGCGATCAGTTTGAAGATGCAATCACAGCCCTGGAAAAGGAAGGAATGCAGAGTCTGATCATAGATCTTCGAGATAATGGAGGCGGATTGCTTGACACTTGTACGCAGATGCTTTCCCGCATAATCGCCAAAGATAAACTGCTTGTATATACAAAAGATAAAGAGGGCAATAAACAGGAATTTAAGAGCGATTCAGATAAGACCGTAGATGTACCGATTGTTGTCCTTACCAATGGAAACACCGCAAGCGCATCGGAAATCATGACAGGATGCCTGAAAGATTATGGAAAGGCAACCATAGTAGGAACCAAAACTTATGGAAAAGGTATCGTTCAAAATATTATGCCGCTTCCAGACGGCTCCGCCATTAAGTTTACCGTTGCCAAATACTACACACCAAATGGCACAGATATCCATAAAAAAGGAATCAAACCAGATGTAAAAGTGAAAATCAGTGACGAAGCATGGAAAAAAGCACAGACAGATGAGAAGGCAGATACGCAGCTTAAGAAAGCGATGGAGATTCTGCAAAAGTAAAAAACTTCGCCATATACTCATCAAAGGCATACTCCAACGACTTATCGAGTGAAAAGTTCTTATAAGATACTCCTGTAGTGATAAGAAGGCTCTTTGGATCGTAGAGGATATTCACATAAAGTCCTTCAATATCTTCCTCACGGAAAGCACTGTTGCTGTGTGCGATCAGATAGGCGATGGACTGTTTGGGGAGACCGAAAACGATTTTACAGGAAAGGGGAAGACGCTTTCCCTTGATAATATCAAAGATGCGGCTGCGGATTTCCTTCCAATAGCAAAATTCCCGGTTCAGTGTCTGTTCTACGTTGGTATCGTAGAAACCTTCATTGATGCGTCCCTGAATCTGGTAACTTACTCCCATTTTGATGGATGCTTCAATAAAATAAAAATGGTCAAAGGTGTCTTTTGACAAAAGATGTGACATAAAGTTTTTTATATCGGAAACTTGTATAGATAACATAAATAACCCTCCATTAGCTATTAATGTACTCTCGGAGTTTTTCCTGCACTTGCTTTTGTGGCCGATTTTTTGTCCGTTGTACCCGAATTTTTGGGGCGTATGACTCAAAAATTCGGGTACAACGGACAAAAAATCTTCTCACAAAATCAAGCACAAAAAGATTCCAAGAGTACATATTATTGATAATAACATGAATTATTTTTTTTGAAAAGGAGATAAAAATGGATGTTTTAAATTACAATAATTGTGGTGATTTTATAAAACGCTATAAAAAAGGTATCATTTGAGATATAGATTATTTTTCTTATTTTATGAGATTTCGATAGTCTATTTTTCCAATCTCCAGCATATACTGAATTAGTATTGGGGAGGGATTTTCATGGAAAAACAGAATATATATCAGGACATTTCTGCCAGAACAGGTGGAGAGATTTATCTTGGCGTTGTTGGGCCTGTCCGAAGTGGCAAATCAACATTTATTAAGCGATTTATGGAACTTCTTGTACTTCCGGAGATAAAAGATGAAAATGAACGGAAGAGGACGATGGATGAACTTCCACAGAGTGGAACCGGCAAGATCGTTATGACAACGGAGCCGAAATTTATTCCAAAAGAAGCGGCAGAGCTGCCGATGGAAGATATGAAAATAAAAATCCGTCTGATTGACTGTGTGGGATTCATGATTCCGGGAGCCGGCGGTAATTTGGAAAACGGGCAGGAGCGGCTTGTAAAAACACCATGGTTTGATTACGAAGTGCCATTTACCAAGGCGGCAGAATACGGTACAAGAAAGGTGATCCGGGATCATTCAACGATTGGAATTATCGTAACGTCCGATGGCTCTTTTGGAGAAATTCCAAGAGATTCTTATGTCGAGGCAGAGAAGAGGACGGTAGCAGAATTGAATGAAATCGGCAAACCGTTTTTGATATTGGTAAATAGTGAACGCCCCTATTCGAAAGCAACGCAGGCTTTGACGCAGAAGCTTTCTAAAGAGTATAATACAAGCGTTATGGCAGTAAACTGTGACCAGCTTCGACAGGAAGATATTTTGGAAATATTGAGAAATGTTCTTTTGGAATTCCCATTATCGTCCGCCGGTTTTTATTTGCCCAAATGGGTGGAAACACTCAGGGATGATCACTGGATGAAAAAGTCCATTCTTGATCTGGTCAGGGAATTTATGGCAGAAAAAAGAAAAATGAAGGATCTGTATCAGAAGGTGTTTCCATCAAATGAGTACATAGAATCCGGAAAAATAGAGAAGATTCACATGGATACCGGAACGGTGGATGTTAAGATTCAGATACGGGATTCCTATTATTATGATATTTTATCAGATCTTACAGGACTTCCGATTAAGAGTGAGTATCATCTTATTCGTCTGATGAAAGAATTGTCTGCAAAGAAAAAGGAATTTGAAGAAGTATCCCAGGCGTTAAAGGATGCAAGAGAGCGTGGCTATGGCGTGATGAAACCTGTCCTTTCAGAAATTACACTTTCCGAGCCGGAAGTGGTAAAGCATGGGAATAAATATGGTGTAAAAATACGTGCTGAGGCACCATCGATTCATTTGATTCGTGCCAATCTTACAACAGAAGTTGCACCGATCGTAGGGACACAGCTTCAGGCAGAAGACCTGATTACCTATATAAAAGAACAGGCAGGAGAAGAACCGAATGAAATCTGGAATGTAAATATTTTTGGAAAAACATTAGAACAGCTCGTTGATGATGGCATATCCGGCAAGGTAACGAAAATCAATGATGACAGTCAGGAAAAACTGCAAAATGCAATGGAAAAGATCGTAAACGAAAGTAGTGGCGGACTGATATGTATTATTATATAATATAGTGGAGGACACGATTTTTACTTGCACAAAATGGAAAAAAATGGTATAATAATTTTGGGGGTGATTATATGGAGATACAGCTTTGGAGAGAACTGCTTGACCCATACCAACTGGCAGTCGATGAACTGACTGTCAAGTTTCATCATATTATAGAAGAACATCGTAATCAGGGATTATACTCACCGATAGAGTCCGTAGACGGAAGAGTGAAGAGCATTGTCAGTATTTTAGATAAGATGCAGCGCAAGAATGTATCGATGAATGACATTGAGAAGAAGATAGAAGATCTGGCGGGAATTCGTATTATCTGTCAGTTTGTGGAAGATATAGACCGGGTTGTGAATCTTATCAAGAATCGTACGGATATGAAGGTGAAGTGCGAGAAAGATTATGTAAGCCACATGAAGACCAGTGGATATCGCAGTTACCATATGATTATTTTATATACAGTCAATACGATTCACGGGCCGAAGGAGCTTAGCGCAGAGATTCAGATTCGAACGATGGCGATGAACTTCTGGGCGACGATCGAACATTCTTTGCAGTATAAGTATAAGGAGAATATACCAGAATATATTCAGCAGAAGCTTCTGGACGCTTCGGAAGCAATTATTGAAGTAGACCATGAGATGTCTGATGTGAGAGATGAGATTATGGATGCACAGAATTCTCACAGAAAGAAGGAGACGATTGTTAAAGATATTTTGAATAATATCCAGAATTTGTATAAGGTTGCCAATCAGAGAGAGGTAACGAAGATTCAGGATGAGTTTTATAAAGTATATGTGCTTGATGATATGTTGCAGCTTAAGCATTTTGCAAGACAGCTTGACATTATTTCAGAAGGATATCGGGCACAGAGCTTATAACAGATACAGGAGGAATGAATGAATTTACCAGAAGATTATCAGAGTAAGATGCAGAAGATGCTTGGAGACGAGTATCCACAGTATCTTGACAGTTTTAATCATAGTTATGGACAGACGCTTCGGGTGAATCAGTTAAAGGAGGAACCGGCGGATTTTATCCGCCGGTTCCTTTTAAGCGGACAGGTTTCCTGGTGTGATACAGGATTTTATTATGAAGGGGAACAGAAGTTGTCTGCGCACCCGTATTATTATGCAGGAGTTTATTATCTGCAGGAGCCAAGCGCAATGGCTCCGGCCGCTTTTTTGCCAGTAGAACCAGGAGACAGAGTACTGGATCTTTGTGCGGCTCCAGGTGGGAAGTCTACCGCTTTAGCAGCGAAGCTTCAGGGAGAAGGCTTTTTATTATCGAATGATATCAGTGCCTCTCGCTGTAAACCGCTTCTTAAAAATATGGAGATGGCAGGGGTTTCTGACGCAGTAGTTACCTGTGAAGCACCGGAGAAGCTCGCCGGGCGGTTCCCGGAATATTTTGATAAAGTACTTGTAGATGCTCCCTGTTCCGGCGAGGGGATGTTTCGAAGAGAACCTTCCATGGTAAAGAGCTGGTCACTTGAAGAAGTAGACCGGTATGCTGCATTACAAAGAGAGATTCTTTTTAGTGCAGCGCAGATGGTAAGACCGGGAGGATCTCTTTTGTATTCTACCTGTACATTTGCAAAGGAAGAAGATGAACAGACGGTAGAGTATTTTTTAGAACAGCACCCGGAGTTTTCTTTAGAAGTATTACCACTTTGTGATGGAATTGAGCAGGGAAGACCGGAATGGACGTTAAGTGGAAGAGAAGATGTAAAGAATTGTCGTCGATTTTTACCATATAAGGTAAAAGGAGAAGGACATTTTGCGGCTTTGTTCAGAAAGAAGGATACAGATGGGAAAAAACAGAAGTCTTCAGTAGAACAGAAGCCATCAAAAGGAAAGATTCCAGAAGCGATGGAAGACTTTATGAAGAAGGTGCAGGGGTGGGAGGATTGGAAAGAGCGGCTCTTTTTTATAAAGGAGAGAGCTTTTGTGCTTCCAAAGCATTGCCCGGATTTAAAGGGGCTTCGTGTTGTACGTTCCGGACTTTATCTTGGTGACTGCTTAAAGAAGCGTTTTGAGCCAAGTCAGGCACTTGCAATGGCACTAAGAAAAGAAAAGTATACAGTAGCGGTTTCCTTCCCGGCAGAAGATATCCGGGTAGAGAAGTATTTGCGAGGGGAGACCGTAGATATTGAAGATACAGAACTGAATGGCTGGACATTATTTTGTGTGGAGGAATTCCCACTTGGATGGGGAAAGTGCAACCGGGGAAGATTAAAGAATAAATATAATCCGAACTGGCGAAAGTTATAATTATAAAACAAGAATAAGATAAAAGAATTACAAAGGGTAAGCATAAAAGATAATTACAGACAGCAGCATAACGGGGTAAGTAAAAGATAATTACAGACAGCAGCATAAAGGAAAAGAGCAGATAAAGATTTTGCCAGGATTATAAAAATAAAAAACAGCGAGATAAAGAAAAGAACAAAAAGAAAGGAACAGGAGAATGCCGGAAAGCACAAAGAAGATGAGACTCGATAAGTTTCTGACACAGGCGGCAGAGCTTAGCCGCAGTGAAGCAAAGCAGAAGATAAAGAAGGGTTGTGTGACTGTCAATGAAGAAGTTACGAAAAAGCCGGAAGTTAAAGTATCTTTAGAGGATACGGTCTGTCTTGATGGAAAGAAGATCTGTTATGAAGTATATCGCTATATTATGCTTTACAAGCCGGCGGGAGTTGTCAGTGCGACCGAAGATGCACAGTGCCGTACAGTCCTTGATCTCATAAAGGATGGCAAGAAGGGACTTTTTCCAGTAGGCAGATTGGATAAAGATACAGAAGGTCTGCTGTTACTTACGAATGATGGTGTGCTGGCGCATAATCTACTGTCCCCGAAAAAACATGTAGATAAGACGTATTTTGCAATTCTGGATGGTCCCGTAGGAGAAAAAGAACAGAAGCTTTTTTTACAGGGGCTCGACATTGGAGAGGAAAAAATGACGCTTCCGGCAAAGCTTGATTTAACTGAGAAAGAGAATGAAGTCTATATTACAGTACAGGAAGGACGCTTTCATCAGGTAAAGAGAATGGCGCAGGCAGTCGGAAGAAATGTCACGTATTTAAAAAGAATTTCCATGGGAAGCCTTGTTCTTGATTCTTCCCTGAAGAAGGGAGAATACCGGACACTTACAGAGAAAGAAATCCTGGATCTGAAGAATAGATAAAGAAGAATAGATAAAGGTATATAGAACCCATCTGAATCAGAATCTGAGGAGAAATAGAATAAAAGTAGTATTGGAATGAATAAGAATAAAGCGAAAAATGCAGATGATAATAAAATAAGGATTCCAATTAAAAAAGCAGAATGTCAGAAGAAGCAGGGGAAAAGAGAAAACAGAGAAAAAGAGAAAACAGAGAAAAGGAAAGGAATTTACTTTATGGCAAAAGAAAAAGGCTTTTTGCCTGTGAATAAAAAGGAAATGGAGGAGCGAGGCTGGGAGCAGGCAGACTTTATTTATGTTTGTGGAGATGCGTATGTAGATCATCCTTCGTTTGGAGCGGCGATTATTACAAGACTTTTGGAAGATGCCGGATATAAGGTGGCATTTATCGCACAGCCGGACTGGAATGATGAGAACAGCATTGCGGTATGTGGCGAGCCAAGACTTGCATTTATCGTGTCTGCTGGAAATATGGATTCCATGGTGAACCATTATACTTCCTTTAAAAAGAGACGACATCAGGATGCCTATACGCCCGGTGGTGGCTTTTCAGGAAGACCGAACCGTCCAACGATTGTATACAGCAATCTGATTCGAAAAACATACAAAAAGACCCCGATTCTTTTAGGGGGGATCGAGGCATCATTACGAAGGCTGGCACATTATGATTACTGGAGTGATAAGGTAAAGCGTTCGGTGCTTTTAGATTCAGGGGCAGACCTTCTTATGTACGGAATGGGAGAACATTCTATTCTGGAGATTGCAGAGGCATTAGAGGCAGGAATCAACGTACACGATATTACTTATGTCAGAGGAACGGTTTTTAAATGCAAAGATTTAGAAGAACTCTCCTGTGAATATGAGCTTTTGCCATCTTATGAGGAGATTACAGAATCTAAAGAAATCTTTGCCAGAAGTTACTATCGCCAGTATGTGAATACCGATGCGATTACTGCAACAACGCTTGTAGAACCGTATAAAAAGAAGGAATATGTGGTGCAGAATCCCCCCTCTTTGCCGCTTACGCAGGAGGAAATGGATCATATATATGAGCTTCCTTATATGAGAGCCTGGCATCCATCTTATGATAAGCTTGGAGGCGTACCGGCATTAAAGGAGATTAAGTTCTCTCTTACAAGTAACAGGGGATGCTTTGGAGGATGCAGCTTCTGTGCCTTAACATTCCATCAGGGAAGACGAATCCAGGTGCGGAGCCAGGAATCCATCTTAAAGGAAGCGGAACTTATTATAAAGGATCCGGAGTTTAAGGGGTATATTCATGATGTTGGAGGACCAACGGCAGATTTTCGTCATACGGCCTGTGAGAAACAGTTAAAATATGGAGTATGCACGAACAAACAGTGTCTTTTTCCAAAGCCATGTGCAAATATGAATGCAGATCACAGTGATTATATCACGCTGCTTCGGCGACTTCGGGCATTGCCGGGAGTAAAGAAGGTATTTATTCGTTCCGGTATTCGTTTTGATTATGTACTGGCAGATAAAAAGGATCATTTTTTAGAAGAACTTTGCAAATATCATGTCAGCGGACAGTTAAAGGTTGCGCCAGAGCATATTTGTGACAGTGTTTTACAGCTTATGGGTAAGCCGGAGAATCAGGTATATGAGAAGTTTGCCAAAGCATACCGGAATATGAATAAGAAGCTTGGAAAGAAGCAGTATATGGTTCCATACCTTATGTCCTCGCATCCCGGTTCTCATTTAAAAGAAGCGATTGCATTAGCTGAGTATATCCGTGATCTTGGCTATATGCCAGAACAGGTACAGGACTTTTATCCAACACCGGGAACGATTTCTACCTGTATGTATTATACAGGACTTGATCCACGAACCATGAAAAAGGTCTATGTTCCAGTTACTTTAAAGGAAAAACAGATGCAGCGTGCATTAATTCAGTACCGTAATCCGGAAAATTATGATATTGTAAAAGAAGCACTGATCAAAGGTGGAAGAGAAGATCTGATTGGTTTTGATGAACATTGTCTGATTCCACCAGGGAAGATGGGTAAGAATTATCATCCGGCAAAGAAACATACGCAAGACAGAAACAGTATGGCAGCAGACAGAAAAGCCGATAAGAAAAATACTCCAAAGTCAGGGGCAGGCAAATACCAGGGTGGTAAATCCAGAGCAGATCAATTTAAGTCGGACAGACCTAAAAAGAAAACAATCCGTAACGTGCATAAAAGGAAGAAGCGTGGATAGGAGGAGCAGGAGAAGATGAATGTAGGAATCATCACCGGAGCCTCATCAGGGATGGGGAAAGAGTTTGTAAAACTTACGATGCAGAATCATCTGGAATTGGATGAAATCTGGGTGATTGCCAGAAGAAAGGAACGTTTAGAAGCGTGGCAGGATCTTTATAAAGAACAGAAGTTTCGGCTTCTTCCGCTTGATCTGCAAAAGAAAGAAGACATAAACTGTTTCAGGCAGACATTAGAAGAAGAACAGCCACATATTGAATTATTTGTTCACTGCGCCGGATTTGGAATTATGGGAAGGATTCAGGATATTTCTATGGAAGAGCAGGCAGAGATGGTAGATGTAAACTGTCGCAGTGTGGTAGAACTTTCTTCTCTTGTGCTTCCCTGTATGAAATATAGAGGAAGAATGATCTATATGGCATCTGCCGCTGCATTTTTGCCACAGCCAGGCTTTGCCGTTTATGCGGCAAGTAAGGCATTTGTTCTAAGTTATGTCCGGGCTTTACGTGCAGAGAGCAGAGAAAAGGAACTTCGAGTGACGGCAGTATGTCCGGGGGCAGTAAAGACAGAATTTTTCAACCGGGCACTTGTGAAAAAGCATTTGCCAGCCTATAAGAAGCTTGTTATGGCAGACCCGAAGAAGGTCGTAAAAAAGGCATGGAAGGATAACGAGAAAAATAAGGAAGTTTCCGTATATGGCAAGGCAATCAGGCTGACGCATCTTGTGACCAAGATACTGCCGCACAGTTTTTTCCTGCAGTTTATCGGAAGGAAATAATACACAATGAAAGAAATAACAATTACAAAAAGAGAAGAGGGACAGCGTTTTGACAAGTACCTTGGAAAGTATCTTCCTGGTGCGTCTTCCGGCTTTTTACACAAGATGCTTCGGAAGAAGAATATCAAGTTAAATGGAAAAAAGGCAGAAGGAAGGGAAAAGCTTGCTGCAGGAGATCTGATTCAGATTTTCTTTTCTGATGAGACTTTAGAAAAGTTTCAGAATGGACAGGGTGGCAGAGACATAAGCACATCTGGAGAAGAGGAAAACAGAACGCAGGAAGCAAGAGGCAGGGGAGTACCGAATAAAGCACAGAATCAGGGAAAAAGAAGACGGACGAAAGAAGAAAAAGAACTCCGGGAGCAGGTTCGTGTTTTGTATGTATCCGAAGATATACTCGTATTTCATAAGCCTGCCGGGATGCTTTCTCAGAGAGCAAAGGCAAGCGATGATTCTTTAAATGACTATCTGATTGATTACTGTATCAGAGAAGGAATTCTTTCAACAGAAGAACTTGCCGGTTTTCATCCGTCCATAGCCAATCGTCTTGACCGCAATACGAGCGGAATTGTACTTGCCGGCATTTCTATTAAAGGACTTCAAATGCTGTCAGAGATGCTTCGGGAACGAACGATTGGAAAGTATTATCTTTGTCTTGTAGAAGGCAGAGTAAAAGAGGATGCCCGTATTGCAGGGTATCTTACGAAAGAAGAGAAGAATAATAAAGTTACACTTCATAAAGAACATGTGGAGGGCGCTTCGTATATTGAGACAGAATATAAGGTTCTTAAAAGCACAGACAAAGCAAGCCTGTTAAAGATTCGTCTGATCACAGGAAAGAGCCATCAGATCAGAGGGCATCTTGCATCGATTGGTCATCCGGTTTTCGGCGATTATAAATATGGTCATCGAGATTTTAATAACCAGATCAAATGGAAAGATGGCATCAACTATCAGCTTTTACACAGTTATGAACTGGTTGTTCCAGAAGGAGCAGGAGCACTTTCCGGGCTGCATATCAAAGACCCTGTACCGGAAGCGTTTCACCTTGTGCAGAAACGGTGGAGTTTGGAAGATACAGCTCTTTTATATGAGAATGCCAGGACAGGAACCGCTGGAAGAAGCACAGCAACAGAAAAGACAGCAAGAAGAAGCACAGCAACAGAAAAGGCAGGATCAGAAAAGACGGCAGGAAGAAGCACAGCAACAGAAAAACTGGTAAAGAGAAATACAGCAACAGGAAAAACAAAAAGAACAATGCCCACAAGAGAAGGAAAAGGCAGAAGGGAAAGATAACAATGGCGACATGGAATTCAAGAGGACTCAGGGGTTCTGTGTTAGAGGAACTCATCAATTATGCCAACCAGAAATACAGGGATAAGGGACTGGCTCTCATCCAGAAGATTCCAACACCGATTACGCCGGTTCGATTTGATAAAGAGTCAAGGCATATTACGCTGGCTTATTTTGAGAAGAAAAGTACGGTGGATTATATCGGAGCCGTACAGGGGATTCCGGTCTGCTTTGATGCAAAGGAATGTGCAGTAGATACTTTTTCTCTTCAGAATCTGCATCCCCATCAGGTAGAATTTATGAAGAATTTCGAAAAACAAAGCGGAATCAGCTTTCTGCTTATTTATTATACCCATCGTCAGAAGTGTTATTATTTAAGATTTTCGGAAATGATGAAGTACTGGGAGCGGATGGAGCAGGGAGGCCAGAAGAATTTTAAGTATGAGGAATTGTCTCCTGAGTTTTTTGTTCCGGCAGGCGGAGGAATCGCCCTTCACTATCTTGTAGCGATGCAGGAAGATTTAAAAGAAAGAAATACACCGTAGAGCCTGTTTGCAAAATCAAAAAGCAATTTGTATGCCTCAATTTACGGTATATTTTGCCTTCATTCGATTGTTGCAGCCCGCTGCGCCACCCTCGTTCAGGCAAAATCTCCTGTAAATTGTAACGCACATCTTGCAGAAAGCATTTTCAAAGACTCTCCGGATTGACGAACTTTCATTTTTCATATATAATAAGAGCTTGGAATTTTAAGGATTACAATGTTTTTTAGATATGAGGTGAGAGAAGAGTGATTAAGAGCATGACAGGATTCGGACGCGGCGAGAGCGTGTCAGAAGACTGTAAGGTAACTGTGGAGATTAAAGCAGTGAACCACAGATACTGTGATTTAAATATGAAGCTTCCCAGAAAGCTTAATTATCTGGAAGCAGAGATTCGAAGTTTTTTAAAACAGTCGATTCAGAGAGGTAAGGTAGACGTTTTTATAAACTACGAAGACTTATCTGCAAAGGATGTGAATGTACGTCTGAATGAGGAGCTTGGCAGAGAGTACTATGCAGCACTCACAAAGCTTGGAGAGACACTTGGGATTTCAAGTGATGTGACAGCATTGCAGATCGGAAGATTTGCGGATGTGCTTACATTAGAGGATGTGCCAGTGAATCAGGATTCTGTAAAAGAACAGATTATGAAAGCGTTAGGAGAAGCAGCCGATCACTTTTCTGACAGCAGAGAAAAAGAGGGCGGGAATCTTAAAAATGATATTCTTGCAAAGCTTGAAGGAATGAAGGACAACGTTGCTTTTATTGAGAAACGTTATCCCTCCATCGTAAGCGAATATCGAAAGAAGCTTGAAGACAAGGTGGCAGAACTTTTAGGAGATGCCAATGTAGACGAGAATCGTATTGCTGCAGAAGTTGTTATTTATTCAGATAAGATCTGTGTCGATGAGGAAACTGTTCGCTTAAAGAGCCATATTGACGGTATGAGAGATGAACTCTTAAAGGGTGGTAATGTCGGTCGTAAACTTGACTTTATTGCACAGGAAATGAACCGGGAAGCGAACACGATTTTATCAAAAGCGAATGATATCGAAGTTTCAGATCATGCGATTGATTTAAAAACAGAGATTGAAAAAATCAGAGAACAGGTGCAGAATATAGAGTAGACGGAGATAGAATGGCTGATTTTATTAATGTAGGATTTGGAAATATGGTAAATGGAGATAAGATTATTTCCATGGTCAGTACAGATGCCGCGCCGATAAAGCGGATGATTCAGAATGCCAGAGATGAAGGAAAGGCAGTCGATGCCACCTGCGGACGAAGAACAAGAGCAGTACTTGTCATGGAAAGTGGACATCTTATTTTATCTGCCCTCACGACAGATACACTTTCTTCCAGATGCCATAGCAAGCGCAATGATGAGGATGAGGAAAATGAAAGATAAGGGTACATTAGTTGTAATTTCCGGATTTTCCGGTGCAGGCAAGGGAACGGTTTCAAAAGCTCTCGTTGAAAAGTTTGGTTACAGCCTTTCGGTTTCAGCGACAACACGGCAGCCGAGAGAAGGAGAGCAGGATGGAAGAGAGTATTATTTCAAATCAGAAGATGACTTTCTTCGTTTAATTGATTATAATGGTTTTATCGAGTATGCACAGTATGTCGATCACTACTACGGAACACCAAGAAAGTTTGTAGAAGATGAACTTGCAGCAGGTCATGTTGTCATCTTAGAGATTGAGGTGCAGGGTGCGATGAAGATTAAAGAACAGTATCCGGAAGCGATTCTGTTATTTATTACAGCACCGTCCATTGATATACTGAAGAACAGACTCATTGGAAGAGGAACTGAGACTGCAGAAGTAGTGGAGAAGCGTATGCGAAGAGCTGCGGAAGAAGCAGAAAGCATCGATCAGTATGAATTTATCGTCAGTAATGAAGAAGGAAAGCTCGAAGATTGCATGAATACGATTCATTCCATTATTGAGAGCGAATCCTGCCGCATTACAAAGAGACAGGAATTCGTAGAAAGCCTTCGAGAAGGCCTGGAGCAATATAAAGAGAACACAGAAAAAGACAAATAGATAAAAAAGGACAAACAGAAAGGAGACTTATTTATGTTACATCCGTCTTATACAGAATTAATGGAAAAGATTAACAAAGAGGGCGAGACAGGAGAAGAACCAGTTATCAACAGCCGTTATTCTATCGTTATTGCGACATCGAAGAGAGCAAGAGAGATTATTGCCGGAGATGAGCCTTTAGTAGAGGGAATGGAAGGGGAGAAGCCTTTATCCATCGCTGTTAAAGAGTTATATGATTCTAAGATCAAGATTCTTCCTGGGGATGAAGAGAACCTCGAAGAGGAAGAGCATTTTTCCAGTGATGAATTTGAAGAATTAGGAGAAGTTGATCCGGCATTTACAAATGTGGAGTAAGAAAGAGGCAGACACCAGTATCCGGGGTCTGCCTTTTTATGTAAAGAGAGAAACTTTTACGCAGGCAGACAGAAGACAAAAAGCCGCCTGTGTTGTTTCTTTGCTGCTGGTTCTTACAATGCTTTGCGTGATTTTTCGTTTTTCTGCAGCAAATGCCACGCAGTCCTCTCATTTAAGCGAGGGTGTGTGTATCCGTATTGTCCGCGAGAGCAGTTGTATTTTTCCGGAACAGTTTCCGAAAGAGAAAGCAGTAAAGATTGCACAGATGATAGAATTTCCGGTACGAAAATGCGCACATTTTACAGAATATGCAGTGCTTAGTATGACAGTGAATCTGTATTTGTGGGTTTGCTGCTGGCTGGAGAGTCAGAAATGTAGCAAAAAAGAAAAAATGCAGATACCGTTGGAAATTTGTTTAAGAGCCGAGCTTTTTTGTGCATTTTATGCATGTACAGATGAACTTCACCAGTATTTTGTGCCGGGGAGAAGCTGCCGTTTCTTCGATGTCTGCGTGGACAGTACCGGGGCATTTTGTGGAGGATTATTTTTTGGAGCGATTCTCCTGTGGAGAAGTTCCAGACGAAAAAGACAGGAAATTTCTAAAAAGAGTAAAAGTTGACGCTTTTTTATGAAACAGCTACAATAAAAATGAGTATGAGACTAATCGAATGGCTTTTGTTTTAAACAGGATAATTTTATAGCCTGGTAATTTCACAACAAAATAATTTCATTCCGATAATTTCCGGATAAAGTTATTTTACCACAGGATAATTTCAGAGTGAAGAAGCCATGCGAATAGAAATTAATAGAATGGTAACAAGAATCTGTAATATGGATTCGAGAATTGAAGGGAGGATTTTGCATGAAGTGTAGTCAGTTATTAGAACATTTAGAGTATACATGTTTACAGGGAAGCACCGATGTTAAGGTCAGTGCGGTAGTGAACGATTCAAGAAAGATCGAAGAAGGATGCCTTTTCTTATGTATTAAGGGAGCTTCTTTTGACGGACATAAGTTTGCTGCAGAAGCAGCCGGGAAGGGTGCAGCAGTTTTAGTTGTCGAAGATGAGGTCGAAGTACCGGAGAATGTGACCGTAATTAAGGTAGACAACACCCGCTATGCGATGGCTTTAATTTCTGCCGCATGGTTTGGCTATCCGGCCGAAGAACTTACGACAATTGCAGTAACCGGAACAAAGGGTAAGACAACAACAACTTATATGGTGAAGGCTCTCTTAGAGGAGGCAGGACATAAGGTTGGTGTTATCGGAACGATTGAAGTTGTAATCGGACAGGAGCATATTCCTGTGAATAATACTACACCAGAATCCTATGATATTCACAGCTATTTCAGACGAATGGCAGAAGAGGACTGTGATGTTGTTGTTATGGAAGCATCTTCACAGGGATTTAAGCTTGACCGTACTGCCGGCATTATGTTTGATTACGGTTTATTTACGAACCTTTCTCCAGACCATATCGGACCGAACGAGCATAAGGACTTTGCAGAATATCTTTCCTGTAAGGCACAGTTATTTAACCAGTGCCGTTATGGATATGCGAATATCGATGACGAGCATTTCACAGAGATTACAAAGAATGCTGCCTGCCCGATCGAGACATTTGGTTTAGATGAGAAGGCAGATTTAGTTGCTTATGATGTAGAACTGACAAGAGACAGAGATTTTCTTGGTGTGGACTTTGGATTAAAGGGAACTTATGAAGGCAAGATTTCCTGTGGCGTGCCGGGAACATTTAATGTGCATAATGCATTAGGTGCAATATGTATCGCCGGACATATGGGCGTTACTGTAGAACAGATGAATAAGGCACTTCGTAATTTCAGTGTAAAGGGAAGAGTCCAGATCGTTCCTACGGGTTATGATTATACATTGATTATTGATTATGCACATAATGCCGTAGCCTTAGAAAGTATTTTAAAGACACTGCGTGCTTACAATCCTCCAAGACTGATCAGCTTATTTGGCTGTGGTGGTAACCGTTCCAGGTTACGCCGTTATGAGATGGGAGAAGTATCTGGAAAGCTTGCTGACTTTACGGTCATCACTTCCGATAACCCAAGATTTGAGGAGCCACAGGCAATCATTGATGATATTTTAATCGGAATGAAAAAGACCGATGGAGAATATATTTCTATTATTGACCGCCGCGAAGCGATTTCCTATGCGATGCATCATGCACAGCCAGGTGATATTGTGATTCTTGCCGGAAAAGGACATGAGACATACCAGGAGATTGAAGGAAAGAAGTACCATATGAGCGAAGAAGAGATCGTTCAGGATGTTCTTGACGGCAAGTATTAAAGCAAAGGAAAGAGTATGGGAGACAGTAATACAAGATATGCTGACATAATAATCGATATTTCCCATGAGGCACTCGATAAGGTATTCCAGTATAGAGTGCCTCTTTCCTTATGGAAAGAAGTACGTCCAGGCAGCCGGGTTTTCGTTCCCTTTGGAAGAGCAAACCGGGAGACAGAAGGCTATGTTGTCGCAATCCGTTCAGAGGCAGATTATGAAAAAAGTAAGATAAAGGAGATTCTCCGTGTGAATACAGAAGGAATCTCTGTGGAATCGGAGCTGATTCAGGTTGCTTCTTTCTTAAAAGAACAGTATGGTTCTACGATGATACAGGCACTTCGGACTGTTCTGCCGGTAAAAACGAAGATGAAACCAAAAGAAGAAGTGTTTATCACGCTGGCTGCTGACAGAGAAAAGGCGCAGACGCTTCTTTCGGAATGGGAGAGAAAGCACTTTAATGCCAGAGCAAGATTCCTTTCGCTGCTTCTTGAGAAGGGAAGAGTTCGTAAAGAAGAAGTGGTAAAGGGATGTAACTTTCCATTAAAAGAAATCAGGCGGCTTTCCGAGCAGGGAATTGTAACGTTAGAATCAAGAATTAAGTACAGAAATCCATTTCCAGAGCTTACGAAGAGAAGCAGCGGATGGAAGCTTAACGAAGAACAGCAGGCAGTAGCAGA
Source organism: bacterium (assembly GCA_963600375.1). Lineage (GTDB taxonomy): Bacteria > Bacillota > Clostridia > Lachnospirales > Lachnospiraceae > Anaerobutyricum. Next base: position 35,605 of record CAVCBH010000119.1, read on the forward strand.
TAATTTCCGGGAAGAATATCAGAGTGGAAAGCGTGGCACGTATCTTCTTTATGGAGTGACGGGAAGTGGGAAGACAGAAGTATATCTGGCGCTTATTGAACAGGTACTTGCCAGCAGAAAGCAGGTTATCGTGTTAATCCCGGAGATTTCTCTTACGTATCAGACTGTCCGGCGTTTCTATGAGCGGTTTGGAGAGCGGATTGCCGTCATTAATTCAAGAATGTCAAAGGGCGAGAAGTCCGATGCCTGTGAGCGAATCCGGGCAGGAGAAGCCGATGTGATCATAGGTGCACGTTCCGCATTATTTGCTCCGACAGAACGTCTGGGACTTATCGTTATTGATGAGGAACATGACGGTGCATATAAGAGTGACACTTCGCCAAAGTATCACGCAAGAGAAGCGGCAATTTACCGCGCAGGTCTTTGTGGGGCAAGTGTTGTTCTTGGCTCAGCAACCCCGTCTGTGGAATCGTATGCCAGAGCCTTAAGCGGGGAGTATAAACTGTGGACCTTAAAAAAAAGGGCGGGAAATGCTATACTTCCAAGAACACAGATTGTTGATCTGCGGGAAGAGTTCCACAAAGGAAACCGCTCAATTTTCAGTGAGGAGCTCCATCACAGGATTGAGGAAAGACTGGCCAAAAAAGAGCAGATTATGTTGTTTTTAAACCGGCGTGGTTTTGCAGGTTTTGTTTCCTGCCGTGCCTGTGGTCAGGTGATCAAATGTCCACACTGTGATGTGACACTGACCTATCACAGGAATGGAAAGCTTCGCTGTCATTACTGTGGGTATGAAGAAGTATTTACGAAGCAGTGCCCGGTCTGTAAGAGTCCGCATGTGGCAGCTTTTGGGCTTGGAACAGAGAAGGTGGAGGCGGCACTTCACGCAGAGTTTCCGACAGCGCGTGTACTTCGAATGGATATGGATACGACAAGAAGAAAGCATGCACATGAGGAAATGCTTGCCGCATTTTCCAAAGGGGATGCAGATATCCTTTTAGGGACGCAGATGATCGTAAAAGGGCATGATTATGCCAATGTGACACTTGTGGGAATTCTTGCGGCAGACCTTTCCCTTCATGAGCAGGACTTTCGAAGTGGGGAGAAGACTTTTCAGCTTCTTTGTCAGGCGGCAGGAAGGGCAGGAAGAGGAGATAAGCCGGGAGATGTCATTATCCAGACTTACTCTCCGGAACATTACGCGATCACCACAGCCGCAGAACATTCTTATGACGCTTTTTTTAAGGAAGAATATACGTATCGTAAGTTGATGGCATATCCACCTTGTGCGCATATGTTAGTACTCCTGATACAATCAGGGAATGAATCGCAGTCGGTTCTTGCGATGCTTCGCATTGAGAAAATGATTGAGCAAAGCCAGGCAGGAGAGAGCGTACCAGTGCAGATTTTAAATCCAGGACAGGCAAGTCTTTCTAAACTAAAAGATATGTACAGGCAGGTGCTTTACTTAAAACACAGTGATAAAGAACGCTTACTGGATTTAAAAAGAAGATTAGAACCTGTTTTAGAGAAACATCCAATGTTTGCAGGAATATCGATTCAGTTTGATTTTGACCCACTTTCTCATTATTAGAGCGTGTTTGAAAATCATTCCTGCAATCTGTACGCTCCCAATTTGCAGAAAGCATTTTTTAAACACGCTCTAATTCGCTTTACGGAAGGCGATAGCAATGTTATAATTAAGGATACAGCTTTTGTGGCAGTGAAGAAAGTGACAGCAACACTCGCCACAGACAGAGCTTTTGATCAAAATTCTGATTATAGAGCAGGTTTGAAAGGTATTCCAGATCGGGATATGCAGACAGAAGGAATAATTTTTCAAACACGCTTCAGAATACTGTTCGTTAAATATAGAATAAAAGATAAAACACCAGGAGGAAGGAAAATGGCAATTCGTAAAATTCGCTTTATTGGCGATCCATGTTTAAATAAAGTATGTAAACCGGTGAATAAGATCACCCCATCTATCGAGACTTTGATCGAGGATATGTTTGATACCATGTATGAGGCAAGAGGCGTAGGTCTTGCAGCACCACAGGTAGGAATCTTAAGAAGAATCTGTGTGATTGATGTAATGGATGGAGACCCGATTATCCTTATCAATCCGGAAATCATCGAGAAATCCGGAGAGCAGACAGACGAGGAAGGCTGCTTAAGTATTCCAGGCAAATGTGCCAGCGTAACAAGAGCAGATTATGTAAAAGTAAAGTCTTTTGATATGGAGTTAAATCCAGTGATCATCGAGGGGGAGGGACTTCGTGCAAGAGCATTACAGCATGAGATCGATCATCTTGACGGAGTTCTTTACGGAGAAAGAGCCAATGAGCCATATCATGATGTGGAGGAAGAAGAATGCGAGTAGTATTTATGGGAACACCCGACTTTGCAGTGCCTACGTTAGAGACACTCATAGAGAATCACGAAGTTGTCGGTGTTGTGACACAGCCGGATAAGAGAAAGGGCCGCGGTAAGGCAATGGCATTTTCTCCGGTAAAGGAAAAGGCGTTAGAACATGGAATTTCTGTTTACCAGCCGATAAAAGTAAGAGAAGAAGAGTTCATTACGACTCTTCAGGAGCTTGAACCGGAAGTAATCGTTGTAGCAGCTTTTGGACAGATTCTTCCAGAAAGCATTTTAAATATGCCAAAGTATGGATGCATTAATGTGCATGCTTCTCTGCTTCCGAAGTATCGTGGCGCAGCGCCGATTCAGTGGTCCATTATTGATGGAGAGAAAGAGACCGGTGTGACGATCATGTATATGGAAAAGGGGCTTGATACCGGAGATATGATCGAGAAGGTTGTCGTGCCAATCGATGCAAAGGAGACGGGAGAATCTCTTCATGATAAGCTTGCAGCGGCAGGTGGTCCGTTATTATTAGATGTTCTTGCGAAGTTAGAGAATGGAACTGCAGTACGTATTCCGCAGAATGATGCAGACAGTTGTTATGCAAAGATGCTCACAAAGGACTTAGGCAAGATTGACTGGACAAAAGATGCAGCTTCTATCGAAAGACTCATCCGTGGTCTTAATTCCTGGCCAAGCGCTTATACTGCATTTCATGATAAGACGCTTAAAATCTGGGATGCCGATGTGGAATCAGGAAATGATAACGAACAGCCAGGAACCGTTACAAAGGTTACATCCGATGCCGTTTATGTACAGACGGGGGATGGTGTTCTTAAGTTAAATGAAGTGCAGATGCAGGGCAAGAAGAGAATGGAAGTAAAATCCTTTCTTCTTGGACATAAAATAGAGCCGGGAACTGTATTTGGAGCTAATGTCTAAACGGATACGAATTATATGAACACGAAGAAACAGAAAGGAAAAGTAGATGGAGAAGCGGACAGATATGAGGGCAGAAGCTCTCGACACGCTGATTGATATTGAAAGAAATAAAAAGCTTTCTCACATTGCAATCGGGGAGACACTGATGCGTCACCAGTTTGAAAAGAAGTCAGACAGGGCTTTTTATACCAGACTTTGTGAGGGAGTCACAGAGAGAAAGATTTATCTTGATTATATTCTTGATACCTATTCAAAGACTCCGATGAGAAAGTGTAAGCCACTCATCCGCTCTCTTCTGCGAATGGGAGCATATCAGATTCTCTTTATGGATGTAAGGGATGCGGCAGCCTGCTCTGAGGCAGTATCTCTTGCAAAAAAGAGAGGATTTGGAAGACTCAGTGGTTTTGTTAACGGAGTATTACGTACTGTAGTAAGAGAAAAGGACAATCTGCCTGTTCCCGACAAAAAGGTATTTGCTACGTATTTAAGCATCACATACTCTGTACCGGAATGGCTTGCGAAGCTTATGACAGACCAGTATGGAGACGAGATGGCAGAAAAGATTTTTGCTTCTTTCTTAGAGGCAAGACCGCTCACGATCCGAACAAATCTTAGCAGGACAACACCGGAAGAGTTGGAAAAGGAACTGGCAGAAGAAGGAGTGGAAGTGCAAAAAGGAAGCTATCTTCCGTATGCATTTTCTATTTCCCATTTAAATTATCTTGGAAAGCTTGCCGCATTTCGCCAGGGAAAGTTCAGTGTACAGGATGAAAGCTCACAGCTTGCAGTAGAAATCGCAGATATAAAGGAAAATGATTTCGTGCTGGATGTCTGTGCCGCACCGGGAGGAAAGACCTTTCATGCGGCAGACCGCCTGCACGGAACCGGAAAGGTGCTTTCAAGAGATCTGACAGAATATAAGACCGATCTGATTGAAGAGAACAAAGAGCGGATGCATTACGATAATGTGGAGATACAGCAGTGGGATGCACTTACAGAAGATGAAAGTCTCCTGGAAAGTGTGAATGTCCTTCTTGCAGACCTTCCCTGCAGTGGTCTTGGCATCATGGGAAGAAAGAATGACATCAAATACCAGATGACGAAGCCACAGCTTGCAGAGCTTGCTGACTTACAAAGAAAGATTCTTTCTGTAATCTGGAAGTATGTGAAGCCGGGGGGACAGATGATTTTTTCCACATGTACTCTGAATAGGGGAGAAAATGTGGAGAACATCCGCTGGATAGAAGAGAACACGCCAATGCGCCTGGTATCGATAGAGGAAGCATTGCCAGATGCCTTAAAAGGCAGAACAGGAAGTCAGGGATATTTACAGCTCATACCGGGAGAAGATACCTGCGACGGCTTCTTTATTTCGAAATTTATAAGACCGGAGGCGAGATAAGATGGATTTTGGTATGGACTTAAAGTCTATGACAATGGAAGAACTGACCGATTGTATCGTGGAACTTGGCGAGAAGAAGTTTCGGGCAAAGCAGATTTATGGCTGGCTCCATCAAAAGCTCGTGCGAAGCCCGGAAGAGATGAGTAATGTTCCGGCAAAATGTCTGGAGAAGCTTTTAAAAGAGCATCCTTTTTACGGTGTAGAAGAAGTCGAACATTACGAATCACAGATTGATGGGACGCAGAAGTTTTTATTTTCTCTCCATGATGGCAATATGGTAGAGAGCGTACTGATGAAGTACAAACACGGGAATTCCGTCTGCATTTCCTCGCAGGCAGGATGTCGTATGGGATGTCGATTCTGTGCATCCACACTGCTCGGGCTTTCAAGGAATCTTTATCCTTCTGAAATGCTTGACCAGATTTATGCGATACAAAGAGCAACCGGAGAGCGTGTATCACATCTTGTTGTGATGGGAACCGGAGAACCTTTTGATAACTTTGAGGCATTATGCCGTATGATCGAACTTCTCTGTTCTCCGGATGGACTCAATATCAGCCACAGAAATATTACAGTATCTACCTGCGGAATCGTGCCAAAGATTTATGAATTTGCAGACAGAAATCCACAGGTAACATTAGCTATTTCCTTACATTCGCCAAATGATGCGATGCGAAAGGAACTGATGCCGGTCGCTAATAAGTATTCGATGGATAAACTTATGGAAGCGGCAAAGTATTACACAAAGACAACAGGAAGAAGAATTACATTTGAATACAGCCTTGTAAAAGGGGTCAATGATAAAAAAGAACATGCACAGGAACTCATTTCCAGAGTGAAGGGAATGAACTGTCATATTAATCTCATTCCGGTTAATCCGATCAAAGAAAGAGATTTTGAACAATCAACGCAGAATAATGTAACAGCATTTAAACATATATTGGAACGACAGCATATTCAGGTAACGGTCCGCCGGGAGATGGGAAGAGATATTCAGGCTGCCTGCGGACAATTGAGAAAGAGCTATAAAGAAAGGAGTGGGAATGAATGATATCTTTCGGCATGACGGACATTGGAAGAAAGAGAAAAGTGAATCAGGATTATCTGTTTTTTTCCGATGAGCCGATAGGCTGTTTCCCCAATCTCTACATTGTAGCAGACGGAATGGGTGGACATAAAGCTGGAGATAAAGCATCTTCTTACGCGGTAAACCGATTTGTGGAACTGGCGAAGAAGGAGAAGAAGGAACTTCCTTTTCTTGTTATGGAAAGACTTCTGAATGAAGTCAATGAACAGGTATATGAACTGTCCTGTAAAGAAGAGCAGTATTCTGGAATGGGAACAACGTTTGTGGCAGCGACAGTAGTAGATAAAACTGCCTACATTATGAATGTGGGGGACAGCCGTCTTTATTATTTTGATGGAAAAATCCGTCAGGTAACGATGGATCACTCTCTCGTGGAAGAGCTGGTAAGAGCCGGTGAGATTGACCGTGCGGAGAGCCGGAATCATCCACAAAAGAATATCATAACAAAGGCAGTAGGTGTGGCAGAAGATATTCAGCCGGATTTCTTTATTGTGGATATGGAAGAGGGAAGTTCGCTTTTATTATGTTCTGACGGATTGACAAATATGGTAGACGATGAAAAACTGGAAGAGATTTTATCAGAGGACGCTACAGAAGAAGAATGTTCGGCAAAATGCATAGAAGAAGCATTGTTTTATGGTGGTCTTGATAATATTGCGGTTGTCATCGCCCGGAATAGAAGTGGGAGGTGAAGACATTGCTGCAAAAAGGGACTATTTTAGCTGGAAGATATGAAATACTTGAGCATATCGGCTCCGGGGGCATGGCAGATGTATACAAAGCCAGATGCCACAAGTTAAACCGTTATGTAGCAATTAAGGTTCTGCGCCGGGAATATTGTGATAATGAAAGTTTTGTGCGAAAGTTTACAGTAGAAGCACAGTCTACAGCAGGTCTGATTCATCCAAATATTGTCAATATTTATGATGCGGGGAATGAGAATGGCATTCATTATATTGTGATGGAACTTGCAGAAGGAATGACGTTAAAGCGTTATATCAGACGATACGGACGTTTAAGTGCCAGAGAGACCGTGGACTTTGCGATTCAGATCGCGAGCGGCTTACAGGCAGCACACGAACATCACATTATTCACAGAGATATTAAACCACAGAATATTCTGGTGTCAGACAGTGGAAGAATTAAAGTAACAGACTTTGGAATCGCCAGAGCAGCAAACGGGGACGATACCATTTCTTCAAGTGCGATGGGTTCTGTACGCTATCTCTCGCCGGAACAGGCAAGAGGCGGCTATGCGGATGAGCGAAGCGATATCTATTCCTTAGGTATCACCATTTATGAGATGGCAACCGGAAAGGTTCCATTTGACGGAGAGAATACCGTGGCAATCGCATTGATGCATTTAAGAGATGAGATTACACCGCCACGATGCTATTTTCCGGATATTCCGGCAAGTCTTGAAAAGATTATTTTAAAATGTACGATGAAGCAGCCGGAACAGCGCTACGAGAGTGCGGCAGAACTGATTCTTGATTTACAGAAGGTATTTCTTTCTCCAGATGGGAATTATGTTTATGTCAATTCTTTAGTAGATGATTCTCCAACGATCCAGAGAAATCCAGAAGATATAGAAAAGATTCGTAAATCACTGACGCAGACGGAAGAAGAGCGAAAGAAGAATTCGAATAAAAACAGAGTGCAGGCAAAGGATGAAAGTGATGAGGATGAGGATTATAAAGACGATGCATCCATGAATCCAAAGCTTGAAAAGCTGATTCTTGCTATCACGATCTGCTTCGGTGTTTTAGTGGCCTGTGTTGTATTTTATCTTGTCGGAAATTCTCTTCATTTATTCCGTCCTTCTTCGAATAGTGGAACAACGCAGTCTGCTATCAAGAAGACGACAGAAGCACCAAAAGGAGCAGAGGCGACAACAGAAGAGAAGAAGACAGAGTATACAAAGATGCCAAAGCTCATTGGTCTTTCAAAGAATGCGGCAGAAGATGAGATGAAGGCACTCGGCTTAAAAGCAGACTTTGCTTACGAAGATGGCAGCAGCAGCGGCGACAGTAATCTTGTCGTGAAAAAACAGCAGTATAATCAGGGAGAATCTGTTGCAATCGGTGCAAGTGTGAAGCTTACCCTTGGCAAGAAGGAAGGATCATCCACCACAACAGCAGAAAAGGTAGAAGTACCTGCTCTGGTCAATTATACAGAAAAGAAAGCGGAGAACCAGCTAACAAAGCTTGGACTTAAAGTAAGAAAAGCGTATGCAACCAGTGATACCGTAAAAGAAGGCTATGTGATCAAGCAGAGTCCAAAGGGCGGTACGATTGTAAATAAAGGCTTTGCCGTAACTATTACGATCAGTAAGGGCGTAGGAAAAACGACAGTTCCGTCCCTGATCGGTGTTTCTCAGAGTGTGGCAGAAAGTGAATTGAATCAGGTTGGCTTAAAGCTTGGTACAGTGAGCTATGACTACAGCGGAGAAGTCGGTGTGGGCGATGTCATTTCTCAGGGAATCAAGTCAGGAACATCCGTAGATAAAGGAACAAAAGTATCCATTGTCTTAAGCCTTGGCGAGCAGGAAAGTTACCGGTATGAGGGAAGCATAAATATCGATGAACAACCATTTGAAGACGGAGCTTCCGGAAGCGTGAAACTCGTACTGCAACAGGATTCCTGGGAAAGCACGATTTATTCTAAGAGCAATATAAGCAATGATGATTTCCCTTTAAATGTTACATTTGAGGGAGACAGAGAAGGTTCTGGAACCGTGATCATGTATGTTGACGGGAAGCAGTATAATACGTACAGCGTAAGTTTAACAGCTATTTCAGATTAAAAAAGAGCGTCGCAGTAATGAGGAAGTGTCATTACTGCAGACGCTTTTATTGCACATTTTATTTTATGGAGGAAAGAATGACCGGAAAGATTATGAAGGGAATCGGAGGATTTTATTATGTATATGTGGAAAAGCAGGGCATTTATGAGTGCCGTGCGAGAGGAATTTTCCGCAATAAGAAAATGAAGCCAAACGTCGGAGATATTGTAGATATTGATATTTTATCGGAAGAAGAGAAGACGGGAAACCTTGTAAAGATTCATAAAAGAAAGAACCAGCTCATCCGTCCGATGGCATCGAACGTAGACCAGGCACTCGTTATTTTTTCTGTTCATGAACCAGAGCCAAATTTTCATCTGTTAAACCGCTTTTTGATTACGATGGAACAGCAGGAGATTCCGGTAATTATCTGTTTTAACAAGACAGATTTAGCGACACCAGAGCAGCAGGAACAGCTAAGAAAAGATTATGAGAACAGTGGATGTCAGGTCATTTTTCAGGCGGCGGCAAAAGGAGAGGGAATCTCACTGGTAGAAGAACTTCTGCAGGGAAAGACAACCATTATGGCAGGACCTTCCGGTGTAGGAAAGTCTTCCACATTAAATTGCATCAGTAAGGACAAACAGATGGAAACCGGAGCCGTCAGCGAGAAAATCAAGCGAGGAAAGCACACAACAAGACATTCGGAATTAATCCATATTGGAGAAGATACTTATCTGATGGATACCCCAGGTTTTAGCTCCCTTTTCCTTGAAAATATTGAAAAAGAAGATCTGAAATATTATTTTCCAGAATTCACACCTTACGAAAATACCTGCAAGTTTAACGGATGCTGTCATATTCATGAACCAGGCTGTGAAGTAAAAAAAGCATTAGAAGAAGGAAAAATAAGCCAGATGCGCTATGATGATTACTGTATGTTTTATGAAGAATTGGCACAGCAGAAGAAGTGGTAGGAGAGGAAAAATGCAGAAAATAAAGAAACTTTTAATTGTAAGCGGTGGAAGTGTGGATACAGCTTTTACAAAAGAATATTTAAAAGGAAAGCACTTTGCCCGTATCGTTGCAGCAGATTCCGGGCTGGCGCACTGTAAAGAAGTCGGAATCGAGCCAACAGATATTCTGGGTGATTTTGACAGTCTTAAAAATCTGGAACTACTGGAATCTTACAAAGAAAAAGGAATCCCATTACGAGAATTTCCAACCAGAAAAGATTATACAGACACCCATCTTGCCGTAAAATATGCCATAGATTTAAAACCGGAAGAGGTAACTATTCTTGGTGCGACAGGGACAAGATATGATCACGCGCTCGCCAATATCAGCCTTCTTGCCTTATTAAGAGATGAAGGAATTGATGCCAAAATCGTTGATGCCCATAACGAGATTGAGATACTGCATGGCCCTGTCGAAAAAAAATATATCCGAAGAGACTGTTTAGATGGAGAAGAAACACAGAAAAACAAAAAGGAATTCTTTTCTATTATTGCCTTTTCACCAGAAGTAACCGGCATTGATGAGGAAGGATTCTCCTATCCACTCCATCAGGCAACCCTTTACAACAAAGAAAGCGTCGGTGTCAGCAACGAAATCGTGGAAAAAGAAGCGGTATTACGATTAAAGAGTGGATATCTTATTGTGATGAGAACGGTGGATTAGAGCGTGTTTGAAAAATCATTCCTGCAATCTGCACACCTCAATTTACGGTATATTTGCCTTCATTCGGTTGTCGTAGCTCGCTACGCTGCCCTCATTCAGGCGAAATCTCCCACAAATTGTGATGCACATCTTGCAGAAAGCATTTTTCAAACAGGCTCCAGAGCCTGTTATAGATGTTTACCAGAATTCCTTTCTGCAAAAGGATAAAATACAGAGCTTCGTCTGTTTTCCCTGGTTCTGTCAATCCTAAACGTTAAACTTAAACAGAACCACATCTCCGTCCTGCATTACATACTCTTTTCCCTCAGAACGGACAAGTCCCTTTTCTCTGGCAGCACTCATGCTGCCATTTGCAATTAAATCATCATAGCTGATAACATCTGCCTTGATGAATCCTCGCTCAAAATCAGAGTGGATCTTTCCGGCAGCCTGTGGAGCCTTTGTTCCACGAGTGATTGTCCAGGCCTTTGATTCGATTGGTCCGGCAGTAAGGTAAGAGATAAGACCAAGCAGAGAATAACTTGCCCTGATCAGTTTCTCAAGACCGGATTCCTTTAAGCCAAGATCTTCAAGGAACATTGCCTTTTCATCATCGTCAAGTTCAGCAATTTCCTGTTCAATCTGTGCACATACGACAAATACTTCTGCTTCACAGCTCTTTGCATATTCTCTTACTTTCTGAACAGATGCATTCTCTGCACCATCATCAGCAAGATCATCTTCAGAAACATTAGCGGCAAAAATAACAGGCTTTGCAGTAAGAAGATTACATTCATTTAATAATGCCTGCTCATCCTCATCGTCTGTCACGAATGTTTTTGCAAGCTGTCCATCTTCAAGATGTGCTTTTACTTTCTTTAAGAACTCAACTTCAGCAGCAATCTTTTTATCATTGTGAGCTGCTCGTGCAGATTTAGAAATACGACGGTCTAATACTTCAATATCAGAGAAAATTAACTCAAAGTTGATTGTCTCGATATCACGAAGTGGGTCAACGCTTCCGTCTACATGAATAACATTTGTATCCTCAAAACAACGAACAACATGAACAATCGCATCTACCTCACGAATATTTGCAAGGAACTGGTTACCAAGACCTTCACCCTTAGATGCACCCTTTACAAGACCGGCAATATCAACAAACTCAATTGTAGCTGGAACGATTTTTGCAGAATCATACATATCGGACAGCACCTTAAGACGCTGATCCGGAACAGCGACAATACCAATATTGGGATCTATGGTACAGAATGGATAATTGGCAGACTCTGCTCCCGCCTTTGTCAGAGAGTTAAATAATGTACTCTTTCCGACATTAGGAAGACCAACAATACCTAATTTCATAAAAACTTCCTCCTGTTTTGTTTAATAATCTCTTAAATTCATAATTCAATCTATTATTCTAACATAGAAAGGGAGAAAAAGACAGAAGTTTTGCTATTTAATTCATTGTTCATTAAAAACAGACGACCGAAAAGCGAGGATAGAACCTATATCTGTGACTTTCGTCGCGGCGTGTTGAATGCTCGCTTGCCCGCTCCCATTC
>CAVCBH010000120.1:0-5614 GCA_963600375.1 bacterium
AAGTGAATTTTCTCTCTTTTACCTCTTGACAAAAGTCACTTCATAACAGAGCGAGAATCAAACATCATTTTGTTCGACGAATTTGATAAACCTCACCCTGTATTTCATAGTGCTTTTTATCAACTGTTCGACGAAGGTATTTATGTCGATAGGAATTTTACCGTCAAGATGAAGGATTCAGTTATTATTTGTACATCAAACTATATGTCTGAAAAAGAAATCAGGGCTGCACTTGGAGAGCCTATCTTTTCAAGATTTGATGCCGTTATTAAGTTCGAAAAGCTAAACAAAGATGCTATTCAAAAAATTATGGAAAATGAATTTGAACGGCAGTATTCTGCTTTGGATGAAACTGAAAAGGGAATCGTAGATAGATGTCGAATGAGAGGAAAAATTTTTGCTTTGGTTGAACAGCTGGATAACGCAAGGCAAATTAGGCGAATTATTAGAGAAGCATTTAGCGCTATATTAATACGAGAATTACTTTAATCTACGAGGCAAGTAGGAATCCAGTCATCAGCCAGGAGAATAACTATTGTATTCGTTTTTATTTATATATCAAGATATTTGATTGTTCCCATAGAGCAGTTTAAGAAGTTGCTAAGTATTGGCGACTAAATTAAAAATAACAGGAATACAGCCATCGGACGAATCGAAAAGCTGTACTCCCGTTTTGTGTACCAGAAAGTAGCTCAGTACATGAGAAATCATAAATCCTCCTTTTGAAAATATGGATACAGGGAATAATTCTGCGGCCTTTTCACCTTTACCCGTACATTTTTTAGAGTTGTACTTGATGTTATCAAAAATCAATTTACGACAACATTTTTTGTCTTTCATCTGATTTAGTCTATCCTTGTTCTGACGGGGAGTGAGATTTGATTGGATAGGATTTGATTTTTCTGTACTTAATATATCTATATTTTATTGTGCAGTGTTTCACATATTCGAGGTTTCCGTCTATGGTGTTGCCGTACCTCCGTACTTGATGGCGGTCAATGAATATACAATCGCGAGGTTTTTCAATGCGAAAAGCATCTAGATTTTTACTTCTTCCTGCAAAAATAAAAAGTATTGATTTTGAACGGTTTATTTACCTGTATGCTGTCGTAGCCTCTCGCATGAAAAACAGACATGTCTTGTTCGAAACGCAAGTCTCAGAAAAAAATAGAAGATTTTCCACCGTATTGGATACATTTTTTGGAGGACAACAGAAGATTACTAGATACCATGTTTCGATGCCTATGGTGCGGAAATAAGAAAAGGGTGCTGATATTTGCATATCAACGCCCTTTGAAACTGTTAGTATTTGATTGTTTCAACTTCATATCGTGTTTGCACCATGAAAGACGTTGATTTTACTGGCTTTTGCAATGTTTTCCTATCTAGTACTAACTTATAGCACGCTCTTTTTTATGAAATAATAGGTATTTACGGTTTAACAAATGTTTTATGACAGAACCAGTGAGAAATAAAGAGAAATCTAAAAAGAAATACGCTTGGCTTTTTAAACAAACTATTCGTAAAGTCAAAGCATCCATCTGTAATTCTCATTGAAGAAAGGTATACAGTATGATACAATACTATAAATTGAAAGTATTAGCCCAAAAATAAAAAATGTTTTTTTAAAATATAGGGAAATCATAAATTTTATATAGTAGTAAAGAGGTAATACATATGGCAGTATCATATAATGGATTATGGAAGCTATTGATTGATAAGAATATGAATAAAGTAGAAATGATGAAGCTTGTGGGAATCAGCAGCAGTACTGTAGCGAAGATGACTAACAGCGAGCTGGTTTCCATGAAGGTTCTGGAAAAAATCTGCAAGAAGTTAGATTGTGATTTTGGAGATATTGTCCATTATGAAAAAGAAATGAAGGATGGTAGATAGTAATGGAATATAGTGCAGGACTCACATCAAAATTATTTTGGCTGCAGGAGTCCAGAAAGACAGCAGGATATATCCTGGACGGATATAGCAAAGCGGATATTCGGAAAGTTGCCTGGGAGGAAAATATCTATCAAGTGAAAGCAGAATATCGTGCCTATGAAGTGCTGAATGGAACATATCGAAGAGTATCTGCTTTACCGGAAGCTGTATTGCAGGTATTTATCACATGTGATGTAGAAACCGCAAAGATTTTGAATCTGATCGCAATTTTAATCGACAGCAGATTATTTTTTGAGTTTATACATGAAGTATATGACGAGAAGATTCGATTAGGTGAAAAAGAAATCACCGACAGGGATTTAAGTGTCTTTTTTGCAGATAAAGCAATGCAGAGTGAGGTGGTTGCTGGCTGGACAGATACTGCAGTACGGAAGTTGAAACAGTGCTTTACCAGAATGATGTTTGAGGCAGGACTACTGGAAAGCAGTGTAAAACCAAGAACAATTAAGCCAATTCATATTGATTATCGTACAGAAGAATTATTGACTGCAAATGGACTTGGAGAATACTTAAAGGCAGTGAAGGGAGTCTAAGGATGGCGAGATTAAGTTTGGAAGAAAGACTGAACCGGATTGAAAGTAAGATATCTGAAAAGTCTTTCCGTGAAAATAAAGGTCTTGGAAATGAAGTCGGATATTATGTATTTGATTATGATCCAAGAGCAGAACTGGAAGTGCGTAATCATATCGCATACTTAAAAGATCGAATTAATAACGGTAATAAAGACTTTAAAATTATAGAATTTGATCTGTTTCATACGATGATTCAGGTATTAGAAGAAGAAGGATATCTGGAGGCCTTCTTTGATCTTGAAAAAGAGAATGGCTTTTTTGATATGGCCGACAGTCTGGTAGAAACATTGGGATTAGATGAGACAAACGAATTAAACCTTATCATCTCAAAGATTTTGCAGGAAGATCTGACAGATAGCGTAATTTTTTTGACAGGAATAGGCAAATGTCATCCAATTATTGCAAGCCATAATATTTTGAACAATTTACATCAGGTACTGGACAGTGTACCAGTTGTAATGTTTTATCCGGGAGAATACAGTGGACAAGATTTGAAATTATTTGGAACGATGGATTCCAGAAACTATTACCGGGCCTTCAGGCTTGTGTAGATACGGAGGAAGAAAAATGCAGATTAAAGACATGTTTGAGAAACAGATTGATCGAGACATTAAGGGTGTAATCAAAGTCGGTCAGTCTGATGAAGAAAACGTATATCAGGAATTGGACGAATATGTAGTAACAAAAGAATTATTAAAGCACTTTCGTGACTTTTTTGATAATTATGAAAAGGGAATCAACAATTACACCGATAAAATGGGTGTTTGGATCTCCGGCTTCTTCGGAAGTGGTAAATCTCATTTCTTAAAGATTCTTTCTTATCTGTTAAGAAACAGTGTAGTAGAAGGAAAGAGAGCAATCGAATACTTCACTGATGGAAAGAAGATTGAAGATCCGATGTTGATTGCCAAGATGACCAATTCCGGAACGATTTCTTCTGATGTCATGCTCTTTAATATTGATTCCAAGGGATCTGCAAAAGTAGGTTCCGGCAAAGAAGCTATCGTGGAAGTTTTTATGAAAGTATTTAATGAAATGCAGGGATACTGTGGCTCTATTCCATATCTTGCAGAATTTGAACGTCAGCTTGACAGCGAAGGCAGATTTGAGGAGTTCAAAGAAAAATTTGAAGAGATTGCAGGGGCACCGTGGGAGAAAAAGAGACAGGCATTTGCTGTGATTCAGGATAAGATTGTAAAAACGATTGTGGCGATGGACTTTATGAGTGAAGAAGCAGCCCGTAATTGGTGTAAAAGTGCTAAAAGTGGATACGATCTTAGCATTGAGAAATTCGTATCATTAGTAAAAGAATATTGTGAGAAAAAAGGTCCGAACCATCATGTCATTTTCCTTGTGGATGAGATTGGACAGTACATTGCTGATGATACCCAGCTAATGCTGAACTTACAGACCATCGTGGAAGACCTGGGAACGGCCTGCAGAGGAAAAGCATGGGTGATCGTTACCAGTCAGGAAGATATTGATTCTATCACAAAGACAAAAGGAAATGACTTTTCTAAGATTCAGGGACGTTTTGATACTAGATTGTCCCTGTCTGCATCTAATGTAGATGAGGTTATCCGCAAACGTATTTTGGAGAAAAATGAGATTGCAGAGTCTGCATTGAAGCTGTTATATGAGCAGAAAGAATCCATTATCAAGAATCTGATTACATTTACAGCAGATACAGCAGATAAAAAATTATATACAGACAAGACTGATTTTGCAGACTGTTATCCATTTATCCCATACCAGTTTAATTTGCTTGGCCAGGTACTGACAGCCGTGCGTACTCATGGAGCCAGCGGAAAGCATTTATCTGATCAGTCCCGTTCTATGTTGGCATTATTCCAGGAGTCTGCTATTCGGTTAAAAGACAGCCAGGAAGGTGTATTGGTCCCGTTCAGCTATTTCTACAATCCGCTACATAAATTCATTGATCATCAGCACAGTCAGGTTATTACCGATGCAGAAGATAACAGCAGACTGGATGAGTTCGATGTGGAACTGCTGAAGGTCTTGTTTATGATTAAATACGTCAAAGAGATTAAGGCAAACGTAGATAACCTTACGACACTGATGATCTCCAACATAGATGATGATCGTATTGAAATCCGTGGTAAGATCGAAGAATCCTTAAAGAAATTGATCCGTGAGACATTGGTCCAGAAGAATGGAGAAGTCTATATCTTCCTAACCAATGAAGAACAGGAAATCAATAATGCCATCAATAACGAATCGGTAGAAATGGGTGAGATTATCGGAGAAGCATCCACTGTAATCTTCGAGGAAATCTTTACAGACAAGAAATACCGTTACAGCAGTCGTTACTTATTCCCATTCAATCAGAAAGTAGATGACCGGTATTTCAAGGGCAATCAGTCGAATGATATTGGTGTGTCTATCATCACACCATATGGCGGTGATTATCCGGATTCTGCTCTGCGTATGCTTTCAGCACAGGAATATACAGTCATTGTGAAACTGCCAAATGACAGCACTTTCCTGGATGAGATTACAGAGTCCATCAAGATTTATAAGTTTCTGAATAAAAATGCCGCAGGGGCAAGAGGAAGTTTTGACAGCATCCGCCGTGCAAAAGAAGACGAGCGTATTGAGAAGAAAGACCGTATCCGTATCTTTATTGAGGATGCCTTGAAACATGCAGATATCTATGTTAATGGCGATAAGGCAAATATTTCAGCAAAAGAACCGGCAAGCCGTATCAACGAAGCACTTGGAAAGCTGGTAGCCATGCAGTATAACAAGCTGACCTACATGGAGACAGCACCGGAGCTTTCGGATATCGCAGCTGTATTTAATGGCAGCGATGGACAGCTTTCGTTTCTTGGAACCAGTGATACAACACCGAATAAATTAGCTCTGGAAGAGGTAATCCAGGTTATCGGTCTTAACAATGCAAGACATATGAGAACATCCTTGAAATCTTTGCAGGACAAATTTGGGGCAGCTCCGTATGGATTTAACCCAAAGGATGTACAGTGGCTGGTTGCCATGCTATTTAAGATGGGACGCGTATCTTTGATTTATAATAGCCAAAGCTTATCTATGTTATCTAA
The DNA here is from genome assembly GCA_963600375.1 of bacterium. Taxonomy (GTDB): domain Bacteria; phylum Bacillota; class Clostridia; order Lachnospirales; family Lachnospiraceae; genus Anaerobutyricum. Next base: position 5,609 of record CAVCBH010000120.1, read on the forward strand.
TACAAA
>CAVCBH010000121.1:0-7736 GCA_963600375.1 bacterium
TATTTTTTCATTTTTGAGTGGAACACTAGATATTGTACTTTTTTTGTATTTTTATCATTTTTACCACATGTTTAATTTGTTGAATTGTTATATTTTTATCAATATCGTTCGTTTTCAAAACAGCATTTCTTTAATAACTAATAATTTGCTGCAGGCAAACAGAAGGCTGCGAATTCAATACTCTATATTTATGGTCCGGGAGCAAGTATCAGATGCGAGTGCGGAAGCGAACATTCAATCTACAGTGACAGAATCGTAAATATAGGGTATCGACCCTCTTTGGAAGCGTCTACTACTTTGCCTTTAAAACACAAAAAAAGCCATGCCCCATTATAGTTCATAGCTTTTTTTAAATTCACTTTACTCTTCTTCTGTCTTTGTAAGATTTGGCTTTTCTACTGCTGCAATCGCATCCTTCTGCATTGGAATTCTGCAGTTGCGGTTGTTACCAAATTCTACGATTACTGTATCATCCATAATGTCAATGATCACACCATAGAATCCACTTGTAGTCAGTACGCTGTCTCCAGCCTGCATTCCTGCATGCATTTCATCTGCTACCTTCTGCTGCTTTTTCTGTGGACGAATTGTCATAAAGTAGATAATTGCTCCAAAAAGAATTACATATGCAACAATCATTGTGATGGATGAGCTTGCGCTCGCACTCTGTGCTAATAACATGTCTTTACCTCCGTTATTCTTCTATATAATATATTACCGGTATTCTTCCTCCGGTGTCAAAAAACCTTCTAAAGTGGTTTTTTTGAACTCTTTATAGCGGTGTTCATCAATTGCTCCACGTATTTCTTCCATTAAATAGTTATAGAAATACAGGTTATGAAGAACACAAAGACGCATTCCAAGCATCTCTTTTGCCTTAAGCAAATGTCTGATATAGGCTCTGCTATATGTACGACACGCCGGACACTGGCATCCTTCCTCGATTGGGCGAGGGTCTAATTCAAACTTCTTATTAAAAAGATTTAACTTCCCATGATGTGTATACACATGTCCATGTCTTCCATTTCTGGAAGGATATACACAGTCAAAGAAATCAATTCCTCTGTCAACTGCCTCAATTATATTTGCCGGAGTTCCTACTCCCATAAGATACGTTGGTTTATTCTCTGGCAGATATGGAACAACTTCATCAAGGATGTGATACATCTCCTCATGAGTCTCTCCTACTGCAAGACCGCCGACTGCATAACCATCTAAATCAAGTTCGCTGATTCTCTTGGCATGCTCAATACGGATATCTGCAAATACTCCACCCTGATTAATTCCAAATAACATCTGATGTGGGTTCACCGTATCTGGTAAGCTATTCAGTTCCTGCATCTTTTTCTTACAGCGTTCTAACCATCTTGTTGTTCTATCCACAGAATTCTGAATATAGGTTTTGTCTGCACGACTTGACGGACATTCATCGAATGCCATTGCAATTGTAGAACCAAGATTGGACTGAATTTGCATACTTTCTTCTGGCCCCATGAAAATGTGATGTCCATCAATATGTGACTGGAAATATACGCCTTCTTCCTTTATCTTTCGAAGACCTGACAGGGAAAACACCTGAAATCCACCGGAATCAGTGAGGATTGGCTTATCCCATCCCATAAATTTATGAAGACCACCAAACTCTTTAATCAGCTTATCACCTGTTCTTACATGAAGATGATAGGTGTTAGACAATTCTACCTGTGTCCCGATTGCGCAAAGGTCATCGGTACTTACTGCTCCCTTAATTGCCCCTACTGTTCCTACATTCATAAAAACCGGTGTCTGTATCGTACCATGAACTGTCTCAAACTCTCCACGTTTGGCCATGCCATCTTTCGTTAATAACTTATACATATACTCTCCTTAACTTTACACATAAATTTGATTTTATCATAAACAAAGCAAATGTACAACCTCTATCCCTATTTTTTCTCACTTCCATAGAAGTTTTTCACACTATCCAAGCGGCTTCCCATGTTCTGAAGTAACATATCAAGGACAGTGACCGCTGCCATTGTCTCTACAACAACGACTGCTCTTGGTACGATGATCGGGTCATGTCTTCCGTGGATCACGATTTCGGTATCTTCCCCGTCTCTGTTCACGGTCTGCTGTGGCTGTGCAATTGATGGGGTTGGCTTAAATGCTACTCGAAATGTAATCGTAGAACCATCGCTCATTCCACCAAGTACACCGCCTGCATGATTCGTTTTCTTTTTCACTGTACCATTATCATTATAAAAATCATCATTATTCTCAGAGCCGACACTTTCTGCCGCTGCAAAGCCGTCACCAATCTCAAAACCCTTTACTGCTCCAATTGATAAAATTGCCTTTCCCAGATTCGCACTTAACTTATCAAATACTGGCTCGCCAACACCAACAGGCATTCCTGTAATTACGCATTCCACAATACCACCACAAGAGTTTAACTCCTTCATTTTTTCCTGAAGATATTCTTCTGCCTGTGCTGCCGCCTGTGCATCGGGCATATATAATGCATTATTTTCTCGTTCTTCTTTTGAAAATCTATTTTCATCGATTTGAACCGACCCAATTGCCTTTGTGTAAGCAAACACTTCAATGCCAAGCTCTTTTAATACTTTTGCCGCCACTGCACCTGCTGCCACTCTGGCTGTCGTTTCCCTTCCTGAAGAACGTCCTCCGCCACGATAATCACGAAAACCATACTTCTTGTCAAATGTATAATCTGCATGGCCCGGACGGTAAATATCTTTAATTGCAGAGTAATCTTTTGAATGCTGATCTTTATTAAATACCGCCATGGAAATTGGAGTTCCTGTTGTTTTTCCCTCAAAAATTCCAGATAAAATCTCTACTTTATCATCTTCTTTTCTCTTCGTTGTATACTTTGACTGTCCTGGCTTTCTTCTATTTAAATATTCCTGAACATCTTCTTCACAAAGAGAGAGTCCTGCTGGACAACCGTCCACTACAACACCAACACCTTTTCCGTGTGTCTCTCCCCATGTTGTCATGCGAAACAATGTTCCAAATGTTGAACCTGCCATTTTATCCTCCTACTAAAAATTCTATCGTAAAACAGAGTATTCTCTATTTTACTATTTTATTTTTATCAATCAGGCTTCTACTACTTTCATATAACTTAAGTTATATTACTATCCTCTACATAAAATCAATCTTCTTCCAACATAAACATCAATATAGAAAGTAATGTCATTCCTGCTGTTTCCGTCCGTAAAATACGGTGTCCAAGTGTAATTGGTTCTGCCCCCGCCTCCATTGCAAGAGAAATCTCTTCTTCCGGGAAACCACCCTCTGGTCCGATATAAATACCCAGACTCTTCTTTCCTTTTACTGCTTCTACCACTTCTCTTGAATGAGCAATTCCTTTTGCATCCTCATATGGAATAAGAAGCATATCCATACTTTTTCCATATCCCACAGCTTCTTTAAAAGACATTACTGTCTTTACTTCTGGAATCAAGCCTCTCTTTGACTGTTTTGCTGCACTCTTTGCAATCTCATTCCATCGCTGTACTTTCTTGGCTGCCTTCTTTGCATCAAGCTTCACAACCGCTCTCTTTGTCGCCATTGGCACGATTTCTGCTACTCCAAGTTCCACTGCTTTTTGAATGATAAATTCTATCTTATCACTTTTAGGAAGCCCCTGAAAAAGCGTAATCTTTATCGGCAGCTCTCTCGACTCTCCATTAATATCAAGAATCGCTGCTCTGACGATATCTGCTTCCATCTCTTCCACATCACAAATGTATTCCTTTCCCTTCGCCTCACAACAAAGACAAATTTTTTCTCCCTTTTTCATACGGAGAACATTACGAATATGGTTTACATCCTGTGGGTCTGTAATCCAAATCTCGTCTTCTTTAATATTATCAGGCTGTATAAAAAACTGATACATAAATTCCTCCATTTCATTCTTTGCCCTGTAAGACATACATAATATATCATAACTGCTTTCAAAAAATATGTCAATTTACTATTTAATTCATTAAGCAACAGACGCTTCGAAGCGAGAAGCTATTCTATATTTTTGACTCTATCACTGTGGGTTGAATGTTCTCTTCCATGCTCACATTCAATCCTCACTCCAGATCCACAAATATAGAATAGCTTCTCGCTTCCGGGGCTGTCTTTGGGTAGATTTTTTGAATTAAAGAATATCTCCATCTTTAATGACAGTTTTTAGGGTGAGTTTTTTGTCCAATAGGACAATATCTGCTTTTTTCCCTACGCTGATAGAACCTCTTTCATCATAGATCCCGAGGCTGATTGCCGGATTTTTGGTGGCGCAGGCTATGGCTGTTTCCAGTGGGATTCCCATTTTCGTTATAGCTGTACGCATACAGTCTGCAAGATTGGTAACAGAACCTGCTAATGCGCCGTCTGAAACCAGCGTTGCACGATTGCCTCTTACTTTTACATCAAGTCCTCCTAATGTATACTGTCCATCCGGCATTCCGGTTGCTCTCATGCTATCGCTGATAAATATCATTCGTTCCGCACCCATCATCTTAAATGCTGCACGTACCATTGATGGATGAATGTGTACACCATCGCAGATGATTTCTGCCATTACGTGTTCACTGTCAGATACTGCGCCGACAACGCCAGGCTCTCTGTGGGTAAAGGCAGGCATTGCATTAAATAAATGTACGGCATGATTGGCTCCGGCATCAAATGCCGCTTTTGCCGACTCGTAATCGGCATTTGTATGCGCCAGAGAAATATTGACTTTCTCTTTCATATTTTTAATAAAAGAAATCGTATTTTCACTTTCTTCTGGTGCAATTCCTATAAATTTTACCAGATTGTAAGAAACATCCAAAAATTTCCGGGCAATTTTTTCATTACATGGAAGGATATTGCGTTCGTCCTGTGCACCTTTTTTTACAGAACTGATGAACGGACCTTCCATATTGATTCCAACAAAATCTGCTTTCTTTTTATTTTTTTCTTTTGGGTAATCTTCTGAAGCAATCGAATTTTCAGATGCTATGCTTTCCTGTTTTGCCTGTATATTTTGTTCCTGTCCACATTTGTCCTTCATCTTTTCGTTGGTACGGAGCAAATCTTTTTCATATTCTTTTTTATAAGCAACTGCTGTTTTTAAAATATTTTCAAGTTCTTCTACCGGCAAAGTCATTGTTGCAGGAGCAATTGCTGTTACACCAACACTTGCCTCGTACTCTGCAATACGGCGAAGTGCTTCTTTATCTCCGTCACAGAAATCGTCTCCTACACAGCCATGGAAATGCAAATCGATGAGACCTGGAATTGCGTAAGCACCTTTTCCGTCTAATACATGGTCTATCTCATTTTGTACGGAATTATTTTGCATAGGATTATCTTGTTCAGTATGTATTATAGAATGTTCTGTTTTAATATTTATTTTTTTGAATACATTTTCCTTTTCGGCTTCGGTATATATTTTTGTAATTTTGTCTCCCCGTGTAATAATCCCACCCGAAACAAAAACTCCTGCTTCAGTATAAACTTTTACATTATCAATTATCATTGTTATATTGTCACTCTCTTTCTTTGCTGTCTATTTTCTCAATATATATTCTTTTTTCCTGACATTCCTGACTATCATAGAACTGTTAGTCCCATTCATTTTTATCAATATATATTTGTTACTCGCAAGCATATTTATATTTCCATAATTCTCATTATTTACCCTCATCAATACATATTTTTCAGACACACTCTGCCTTTATCAATATTTGTACTGCCAGACAAATAGTATACTGAAAAAATTGCATATATTTTCTATTACTTATTCTGTTTTTCCATATATGTTTCCTCTAACGCCTGGATTGTCCTGTCATGTAGTATTTTCTTTTTCGTCTTATCCTGCTCTACATAATAAGAATAGATAATATCAATCATGATAAGAATCGGAAACTGTGGCGAGATTACATTTCCATGATTTAAATGCCGCAAAGAGGGAATGAGTAAAACTTCTGTGCAGAATTCTTTATAATCATCTCTGTTATTTGCAGTAAATAAAACGGTTTTTGCCCCTCGTTTTTTAGCCTCTTTTAACAGGAAAATAACTTCCTCTTTCTGACCGCCGATACTGAATCCAAACACAAGACTGTTTTCGTTTTGGAATACTGCCCGCATACGCATTAAGTCTGTATCTGTAATCGAATCCACGTCTACACCGATACGCATAAAACGGATTTCCATTTCTCTTGCTGCAAGACCAGAACTTCCTTTTCCACAGACCAGTACCTTCTTTGCCTTATTAAGATAAAATCCAATTCTTTCGATTTGTTTTTCATCCACAAGACTATAAGAACGATTCAGCAACTCCTGATAGGCATTCAAAATCATCAATGTATTACCCGTCATAGATTCTTTCTTTTCTACAAAGCTTTCTTCATATTGATAAATAAATTCTCTATATCCACGATATCCACATTTTTGTGCAAATCGTGATAGAGATGCTTCGGAAACAAAAAGTTTTGTAGCTATCGATTTGGCAGATAAATCAATTCTTTTTTTATTATTTATAAAAAAATCTGCAATCGTCTTTTCTACCATCGTAAACTTATTATAATTTGATTCTATGACCGGAATAACCGACTTAATATAATATTTCATCTCTTACCTTTTACTTTTTAATCGCTTCTACAAAGGACTTCGTAATAAGCTGCGGTCTTGTGATAATCGAACCGACAACAACACTGTATGCTCCCAACTCAAGTACTCTTCTGGCTTTCTCTGGCGTATTGATATTTCCTTCTGCAATTACTTTGTGATTGACTTTGGAAATGATTTCTCTCAAAATTTCAAAATCATTATCTTCGATCTTATCTCTCTCACTCTGTTTTGTATATCCGACCATTGTTGTTCCAATAAAATCAAATCCAAGCTCGTCGGCATGAATTGCCTCATCTACAGTAGAACAATCTGCCATAAAAAGCTGCTCTGGATATTTTCCCTTTGCTTCGTGGAAAAATTCATCTAAAGTCTTTCCCTCTGGTCTTGTAGAAATGGTCGCGTCCATTGCTATAATCTCCGGTTTCACTTCCATTAATTCGTCTATTTCTTTCATGGTGGGAGTAATGTAAATCTCACTGTCTTCATAATCTCTCTTTACAATACCAATAATCGGAAGATCTACCTGTGTCTGAATCTCTACGATATCTTCCTTTGTATTCGCGCGAATTCCACTCGCTCCACCAACCTTTGCAGCCAATGCCATTCTTCCCATAATAAAAGAAGAGTGTAACGGCTCATTTGGAAGAGCCTGGCAGGATACAATTAATTTTCCTTTTAAATTCTCGATTTTTTCATTTACAGTTATCATTTCTTTTTCCTCCATAACCATTTAATTCAAGTAAATTTAGCCACTGTCAGCCCTCAGGAAGATATCTATTTCATATTTGTAATCCCGGAGCAAAAGTTGGATGCGAGCGCTTAAGCGAACATTCAATCTGCAGTGACTAAAATTACAAATATGAAATAGATATCTTCCTGAGGGTGTCGGCCCTTAACGAATTAAATAATTTCTTACTAAATTATAATTCTTTTCGAAATTGTTTTCAATTCTTTTATTATTTTTAAAAGTACTTTCAAACCAAAAGTCTTTTTGTGTCTCATTTCAATAAAATTTGAAAGTAGCTCCCGTATCTTTCTATTCTATTGATTTTTACTTTCTTCCGAGTATACTAGAGCGTGTCTGAAAAATCATTCCTGCAAGATGCACACCTCAATTT
>CAVCBH010000122.1:0-60116 GCA_963600375.1 bacterium
TTTCTTTTTCCAGTACTGCTTAGACAGAAAACCCGAATACTTTTGCCATAAATAAATAAATATTTTGTCATAAAATCTTCCTTGTAAAAATATAGCGCATCTTATAAAATAAGAAAAACGAATATATTTAATAAGATATATCGAAAAAAGGAATACAACTTCAAAAACAGGACAGCAAAATAGATTTCGAAAAAACAAACAATAGAGTAGAAATCAAATAAAATAAATTTAAAAAATGAAAATAAAATGAAAAGAGACAAATTATGGATAACAATCTTCAAAAATATATGGCCTTTGTAAAAACAGTAGAAACAGGCAGTTTTACGAAAGCGGCTACAGCATTAAACTATGCACAGTCATCTGTCAGCAAGATGATTGCAGATTTGGAAAAAGAATGGAATATAATATTGCTGGAACGTGACAGAAAAGGAGTCCATCTCACCGCATCTGGAGAAAAAATTCTGCCCTATGCCAGGAATCTTATTGATGATTACAGGAGACTGGAAAGTTATGTAGATGATTTAAACGGTGTGCAGACAGGAACGATCCGAATCGGAACCTTTGCCAGTGTAGCAATAAACTGGCTGCCAAATATATTTGCAGAATTTCAGAAAGATTTCCCGATGATAGAATATGAAATGCTTATGGGGGAGTATGAAGAAATAGAGCAGTGGATTGAAGAAGGCAGAGTAGACTGTGGCTTTTTAAGTCTCCCAACGAAAAATAAATTAGATACCGTTTCACTGAAGCAGGATGAATACTTTGTCGTTCTTCCGAAGAATCACCCATTAGCAGAAAAAGAAAAAATAGATGTACATAATCTGGAAAATCAGCCTTTTATGTTGCTTGAACATGTGGGACGGACAGAAGTGACAAAGATTCTTGAAAAAGCAAATGTCCATCCGAAAGTTCGCTTTACGATCTGGGAAGATTATGCCATCATGGCGATGGTAGAAAGAGGACTTGGAATTGGAATCCTTCCGGAACTTATCTTACAAAGAATTCCTTATCAATTAGAAATACGTCCCCTCGCGGAACCGTATTATCGGGATATTGGAATAGCGGTGAAAGACAAAGACAGGATATCTCCGGCAACGAGGAAGTTTTTCGAATACTTAAAATATAGAGAAAAATAGGAATTTGCCGAGATAACTAAACAGACGAAGTCTGAGAATCCACTCCTCTATATTTGTGATTTTCGTCACGGTGTGTTGAATATTCGCTTCTGCGCTCACATCCAACACTTGCTCCCAGACCACAAATATAGAGAAGTGGATTCTCAGACTTCTGTTTCCTGGCTACTCGAACAAATTCCTATCTGATTAAGTCTTCAAAGGTGACATTGAAAAGATCGCATAATGCCTTAATTTCAATATCTGTTACATACCGCTGTTGTGTTTCAATTCTCGTAATTACATTTTTATCCATATCGTATCCAGCGAGCTGCAGTTCATGAGCAAGTCCTCTCTGTGATAAATGATGTTTTTTCCTTAAAGCAATTAGATTAGCACCGATTAAGTTCTTTTTACCAGTAGCTGTAAATGGTTTTGGCATAATATCTCACCTTCCGTTCAAATTTTGTTATGCATATGGTACATATATAGTTTTATTTTACAAAATTTGATAATAGCATACGGTCGTAAAAGTGAGACAAAGCGAAAAAAATGAGACAAATTTTACTCGAATTTAAATGTATCCTTTATTCCTAACCATTTTTGATCTTTTTCACTTAAAGTAAGCGCTGTACCATCTGTTAAATGATAGCCATCTGCAACAGGAGAACCAGGATATTGTCCGTTGACTTCCGGCCATTCGATGCCGATTTCAGGGTCATTCCAGGCAAGCCCGCCCTCATCTCCAGGGTGATAGAAATCGGTACATTTATAACAGAATTCTGCTGTGTCAGATAAAACAAGGAAACCGTGAGCGAATCCCTCTGGAATATAAAATTGTTTATTATTCTCTGCGGAAAGGATTTCGCCGAACCATTTTCCGTATGTTTCTGAGTTGCTTCGAAGATCAACTACAACGTCAAAAACAGTTCCATTAATTACACGTACTAACTTTCCCTGTGGATGCTGTTTTTGAAAATGTAATCCACGGAGAACTCCTTTGGAAGAAGCAGATTGATTATCCTGAACAAATTCCATTGTCAGTCCGGCTTCTGCCATATCATTTTTATTGTAAGTTTCCATAAAATAGCCACGGGAATCACCGTGAAGAGCAGGTTCAATAATACATAATCCCTCGATTCCACCGACATTCTTTTTTACTTTAATCTGTCCCAAGAGTGAGACCTCCTTTAATTCAAAAATTCTTTTTTAGATTGCAATAATATTTTAGAAAGCTTATAACAATTTATTTTTATTATTACAATATTTTTTTGCTGTGTAAATTCTTTTTCTAACGTTGTTATAACTGTTTTAAAGAGTACAATAGTTTTCACCCCGATAGCTAAGAGATTTTGGGATGATAGTAATCTTTTTCTTATTATAATACTTCTTTTAAATATCTCTGCAATGCATCTTTCCAGTCTGGAAGTGGTGTAAATCCTGCATTCACCAGCTTACTCTTATCAAGTCTGCTGTTAAATGGGCGGGCAGCTTTAGATAGACCGTATTCTGCGGTTGTGACCGGAGTAATGGAGACATGATTTTCATCGTATTCTGTATGTCCGAGTGCAACTGCCTGACGGAAGATTTCCTTTGTGAAATCATACCAACTGATAAAACCACCCTCATTTGTAGCGTGATAATAGCCGTATTTTTCGCTTTCAGCCATATCGACAAGAAGTCTTGCCAGGTCAAAAGTATAGGTTGGTGTTCCAATCTGATCGTTGACTACGGTAAGTTTATCATGATTTTTTCCGACAGTAAGCATCGTTTTGATGAAGTTTTTACCATTGCGCCCAAATACCCAGGCAATGCGGACAATGAAGTATTTTTCCAGAGTGTTTGCAACTGCCTGCTCACCGAGAAGTTTGGACTGACCATAAACATTCAGTGGTTTATAGTCTTTGCAGTCTGGTTTCCATGGAGTAGTTCCCTGACCGTCAAAAACGTAATCGGTACTGAGATAGATCATTTTGCAGTTAAGTTCCTTGCAGGCAGAGGCGATATACTGCGTGCCGTCTGCATTGATTCTTTTTACGGTATCTTGTTTATCTGTATCTTCAGCAAGATCAACGGCTGTCCATGCGGCGCAGTGAATGACAACATCTGGAGCTGTCTCTTTTAAAGTATGCGCTACAGCCTCTTTATCTGTAATATCTAATGAAATGTAAGGCATTTTTGTTACGGAAGAACCATCCTGCACACCAGAATATTCTGGGGCAATATCAGACCCGATTCCCACATAATTGCGAGAGGAAAGCTCATTCATCACATCATGACCGAGCTGACCATTAACACCTGTTACAAAAAATTTCATCTTATGATTCCTCTTTTCATATATTTATAAACTTAAATATGAAGTCGGCAAGAAAAAATTATACGTATGTTGACTTCATAAATAAATTTTTTCGTCTGCCATGTCAGCAATCCACCACCTTCAGATGATGGGCAGCTGCCACGAAATAGGTATTAAAATAAATAGTATTTCCTATCAAAAACTGAAAAAATGAATTATCGGTTTTTGTACATTTTCTCATAGTAATCCTGATATTCCCCGGAAATGATTGTCTCCCACCATTCTTTATTATCAAGATACCACTGGATTGTCTTTTTAATTCCATCTGCAAATTTAGTTTCTGGAAGCCAGCCAAGTTCATTGTGAATCTTAGCAGGATCAATCGCGTAACGCATATCATGTCCTTTTCTGTCAGCAACGTAAGTGATAAGACTTTCTGGTTTGCCAAGTTCTTTACAGATGATTTTTACAATATCGATGTTTTTCATTTCGTTATGTCCACCGACATTATACACTTCACCAACGCGTCCTTTATGGATGATCAAATCAATGGCGCGGCAGTGGTCTTCCACATAGAGCCAGTCACGTACATTTTCACCCTTACCGTAGACAGGGAGTGGCTTGTCATTTAATGCATTGGCGATCATGAGTGGAATTAATTTTTCTGGGAAATGGTATGGGCCATAGTTGTTAGAACAACGGCTGATTGTTACAGGAAGTCCGTAAGTTCTGTAGTAAGCAAGAACTAATAAATCTGCACCAGCTTTCGAACTGCTGTAAGGGGAACTTGTATGAATGGGTGTTTCCTCTGTGAAGAAAAGGTCTGGGCGGTCTAATGGAAGATCACCGTAAACTTCATCGGTGCTTACCTGGTGATAACGTTTGATACCATATTTGCGGCAGGCATCCATAAGAACAGCAGTACCTTTGATATTGGTGTCTAAGAAAACTTCTGGATTTTCGATAGAACGGTCAACATGACTTTCTGCTGCAAAGTTTACAACCATATCTGGATGTTCTTCCTCGAACAGCCTGTATACAGCTTCTCTGTCAGTAATACTTTCCTTTACAAAACGGAAGTTTGGATTATCCATTACTGGCGCTAAAGTAGAAAGGTTACCTGCATAAGTCAGGCAGTCTAAACAAATGATTCGGTAATCCGGGTATTTGTTTAACATATGAAAAATAAAGTTGCTTCCAATAAATCCGGCTCCTCCGGTTACAATGATTGTCATAGGTGAATTCTCCTTGTAAATTTCTGAATAATATTGTAATTTCACAAATTGCAATACATATCCTGTTAAAGTATTTTCAAACACGCTATTATTGTATTTTATGAAATTGCTGTATTTTCAAATTTGAAATAGTTATTAAGTAAATAGTTACAGGTGAGTAGATGTTAATAAGCAGATATTGAATAATAAATATTATAATACATCTAAAAAGTTAAATTTAATATAAATTCTCCTGATATTTTCCATCTAAAACATCTTTTAAATATTGACCGTATTCGTTCTTTTTGAGAACTTCGTAAACTTTAAGAACGTCCTCTTTGGAAATCCAGTCATTTAAATAAGCGATTTCTTCAAGGCAGGCAATCTTACGATGCTGGTGCTGTTCCATTGTCTTTACAAAATTGGTAGCATCAACAAGACTTTCGTGTGTTCCTGTATCAAGCCAGGTAAATCCCTGTCCAAGCAGCTCTACATTTAAAGCATTATTTTCTAAATAAATGCGGTTTAAATCTGTAATTTCTAATTCGTTTCTGGCACTTGGGGTCAGATTTTTTGCATATTCCACAACGCGGTTATCGTAGAAATACAGACCAGTTACACAGTAATTGCTCTTTGGATGTTCTGGTTTTTCTTCGATAGAAACAGCCTTGCCATTATGGTCAAATTCAACAATACCGAAACGTTCAGGATCGTCTACATAGTAACCAAAAACAGTTGCACCATTGCCACTTTCTGCATTCTTTACAGCAGCACGAAGACGTTTTTTCAGTCCATGTCCGGCAAAAATATTGTCACCAAGAACCATGGCAACCGTATCATCACCGATAAAGTCTTCTCCAATAATAAAAGCCTGAGCAAGTCCGTCCGGGCTTGGCTGAACAGCATAAGATAAATTCACACCAAACTGACTTCCATCTTTTAATAATTCTTTAAAACGCGGAGTATCCTGTGGTGTGGAAATGATCAAAATATCACGGATGCCTGCGTTCATTAAAACAGACATTGGATAATAGATCATTGGCTTATCATAAATAGGAAGTAACTGTTTTGAAGTTACCATAGTAAGTGGGTAAAGACGAGTGCCGGAACCGCCTGCTAAAATAATACCTTTCATAATATATTCTCCTTCTCGTATACGTTATTTATGCGCAGATGTTATGGGATTGATTTCATAACAGGTGACATAATAGTTTGTGTGATTTCACGTAATTTATTTTATTATAAAAGATGCCCTAAGGGCATCTTCAAGGGTTTTTTCTTGCTATTTGATTCATTAAGGGACAGACGCTCCCGAAGAGAGAATCTACCCTATATCTGTGACTCTAAAATTGTAGGAAGATTATTATAATAATCATAAAAATGTTGGTTGAAGAATCGGATTAACAGGAAATGTAATAGAGTAGAGAGAATTCGAATGGAAATGAGTTTGGGAATGTGGTATGATTTGAACGTTAAATTAAAATGGGGATTAAGGAAGGTGACAGTTATGAAGTTTAATTGTTTTGAGGTTGTGTCGGGAAGATGTATTGAGGAAATTCCGGGACAATCTCGTATTGGATATGCAATGAGTGATACAATGGATTTTTACGATATGATCGAAGGGTCAAAAAAAGATGGGTATCAGGGATCGACTATTTCTTTTTATGATTATGATAATGGTAAAGTTTATGAGCCATTTCAAAAACAGAGGAATGTGTTATATGGAAAGACTGTTTATTTGAAGGATTCTTTTTGGTTTTTACAAGGGGATTTTAATAGTGGGAAAATTACTCTGTTCAAATATCTTCCAGGTAAAGTTCCAGAGCAGATTATACAACTTGATATAGCAGATGTAGACCTTTATAATCTGCGTATTATGGGAGAGGATGTTCATATTATAAGTGAGGATAAAGAGTTTATCTGCTATTATCCGGAACGTTTTAGCTTTTCTGTGAATCCTAATGAAAGTGTAAGTGTGATAGCAGACGGAAAAGTATATCTCTCTGCCTGGGTGGAAGAAGGCTGGGATGATGAAAATGATTGTGCAACTGAAGAATATAAATATTATGAAAAAGTGATTGTAAAAGATTTTAAGGGCGATGTGTTATCAGAGACATTCGGCTGTTTGCAGCAACACTCAGATGGGACATGGTGGGTAGCATAGAAACGCTTATAAGAAATTGAACTTACTCTTTTTTGATTGTCTTTAGTTATTACAATTTTATACAGGAATATTCATAGGAAATTAAATCATGATATACTTTGGTAAAGGAGGTTTTGCGATATGAAAAAAGATGGTTTTTATTCTTCAGGTGAGTTTGCAAAAATGGCACATATCACGAAAAAAACATTGCGCTATTATGACGCCCACAATATTTTAAAGCCTTCTTACCTGACTCCTTACGGGGCGCGCTTTTATTCCGATGAAGATTTTGCGCGCCTGCAGCAGATTCTTTTGTTAAAATATCTTGGCTTTTCTCTTGATGATATTCGGGAAATGACGATTAATGATTCGGACTATCATTTTATGGCAGATGCATTGAAATTGCAGAGAAAGCTTGTGCAGGATAAGATTGAACAACTTCAGTTGGTAGAACGGGCCATTCAGGACACCTCTCGCGCGATTGAGGAAGAACACAGTGTAAATTGGAGTCAGATGTTAAATCTGATTCATCTTACGGGTATGGAAAAAAGTATGAAAAACCAATATCAGAATGCATCTAATATTTCCACACGTATTCAGCTTCACAGCAAGTACAGTACGAACAAACAGGGATGGTTTCCATGGATTTTCGAACAATGCCATATGGAAAATCATGCAAATGTCCTTGAGGTTGGCTGCGGTGATGGTTCTTTATGGCTTAAAAATAAAGAAAAAATTCCAGAACAGCTCCATATTGTTCTCTCGGATATTTCCGAAGGAATGCTCCGTGATACCCGGCGTATGATTCACTCAAATATTCAAAATGCTCGATTTGATTTTCAGGTATTTGATTGTGAAAGAATTCCATATCCAGACGATAGTTTTGATCTTGTTATCGCCAATCACGTTCTTTTTTACTGTGAAAATCTTACGGCTGTTTTCCAGGAAATCACTCGCGTATTAAAATCGAACGGAACTTTTGTATGCAGTACTTATGGCTCTGAACATATGAAAGAAATAAATGAACTGGTTTCCGAATTTGACGATCGTATCGTTCTTTCCGCAGACCGACTTTTTGAACGCTTCGGAAAAGAAAATGGAGCCGCACTCCTCGCACCATATTTTCAAAATATAAAATGGCTGCCTTATGAGGATTCCCTGCATGTTACCGAACCCGAAACATTGATCTCCTATGTTCTCTCCTGCCATGGCAATCAAAATCAATATATTATTGACCACTATAAAGAATTTCGGAATTACGTTCGAAAAAAGACCGAAAACGGATTTAACATCACAAAAGATGCCGGGATTTTTATTACTATTTAATCGTTAAGCAAAAATGACGAAGTCAGGGAACCCAGGCCTCTATATTTGTGACTTTCATCACAGCGGCTGTTTCAAAACCTCACAAATCAGGATTTAACTAAAATAATAGTTGCAAAGAACTCTGTTCTGCCTTATAATAGTCAGGAATATTGATTTGTTGCGATGAGAAAAGCTATGGTATGAAAGTTTTTCAGAGAGCTGATGGTTGGTGAGAATCAGCAAACAGAAGTACCTTTCCACTTTTTGAGCATTGGCGAAAGTCAAAGGCTGGTATCCTTTAGCGTACCAATGAGAGGCTGTGATAGCTTTACATATGTGATTAATATACTTTGATATATTTAGATATGTAGCGGAACAGCAATTTGGGTGGCAACACGGAATTCTTCGTCCCATGTTTTTTGGATGAAGGGTTCTTTTTTTATTTATAGCTATTTAGAAACATATGAATTATTGTAGATATGTGAATTCTGAGTAGTTACGTTGATATTAATATTTAAATGAAACCCAGAATATTTTCTAACGTATTTTCGGAAAATTAATTGCAAAAGTAAGTAAAAGAAGTTTCTGAAAGTACATTCTAACAAAGCAGGAGGAATATTGATAATGTTAGATTTGAAATTTGTCAGAGAGAATCCAGAAGTTGTAAAACAGAACATCCGTAATAAGTTTCAGGATGAGAAGCTTCCTTTAGTAGATGAGGTAATTGAGTTAGATGCAAAGAGAAGAGCAACTCAGCAGGAAGCAGATGATCTAAGATCAAGCAGAAAGAAGATTTCCAGGCAGATTGGTGCTTTAATGGCACAGGGCAAGAAGGAAGAAGCGAATGCTGTAAAAGAGCAGGTTACGAAGAATGCAGAGCGTCTTGCAGAGCTTGAGAAGTTAGAGGCAGAGCTTGGAGAAAAAGTAAAAAAAATCATGATGATTATTCCTAATATCATTGATCCAAGTGTTCCAATCGGTAAAGATGATAGCGAGAACGTTGAGATTCAGAAATATGGTGAGCCATTTGTACCTGACTTTGAAGTTCCATATCATACAGATATTATGGAAAGATTTGACGGAATTGATTTAGACAGTGCAAGAAAGGTAGCTGGTAACGGATTCTACTATTTAATGGGAGATATTGCAAGACTTCATTCCGCAGTTATTTCTTATGCAAGAGATTTCATGATCGACAGAGGATTTACTTACTGTGTACCTCCTTTCATGATTCGTAGCAACGTAGTTACAGGTGTTATGAGCTTCGCCGAGATGGATGCGATGATGTACAAGATCGAAGGTGAAGATTTATACTTGATCGGAACCAGTGAACATTCTATGATCGGTAAGTTTATCGACACTGTTTTACCATCCGATACATTACCAAGAACATTAACATCTTATTCTCCATGTTTCCGTAAGGAGAAAGGTGCACATGGTATTGAAGAGCGTGGAGTATATCGTATTCACCAGTTTGAGAAGCAGGAAATGATCGTTGTATGTGAGCCGGAAGATAGCAAGATGTGGTTCGATAAATTATGGCAGAATACAGTAGATTTATTCCGTTCTATGGATATCCCTGTTCGTACTCTTGAATGTTGTTCCGGAGATTTAGCAGACCTTAAGGTAAAATCTATCGACGTAGAAGCATGGTCCCCACGTCAGAAGAAATATTTCGAAGTAGGAAGCTGCTCTAACTTAGGCGATGCTCAGGCAAGAAGATTAAAGATTCGTGTAACAGGTGAGAAGGGTAAATATTTTGCTCACACATTGAATAATACAGTAGTTGCACCACCTCGTATGTTAATTGCATTCCTTGAGAATAACTTAAATGAAGACGGTTCTGTAAGAATTCCAGAAGTTCTTCGTCCATATATGGGTGGAAAAGAAGTACTTGTACCGGTAAAATAATTTAAAATTAAAAAATTGTATTCAGAGAGTAAGGATATATAGTTTGTTGTAGACAAAGTTGGCGCTCCCAAAGGGAGAAACTATCCTGTATTTGTGGCTCTATCACTGTGGGTTGAATGCTCGCTTAAAGGCTTGCATTCAATCCTCGTTCTAAGGCCATAAATACAGGATAGTTTCTCCCTTTGGGAGCCGTTTTTTGTTAAACTGAAATTTATTTTTCCGGCGGCGTCAGTTTTATGTCGACAAATTATTTATTATTGACAATTTGATAAAAAAGTATTATTATATGCAAACAAGTTCATTAACGAACTGTTTAGAAAGAAACTATTATTATTTGATTTTTCGAACACGCATTGAACTTAAAATATGAAAAAGATAATGATATACTCTCGGAAGCTTTTTGTGCCTGATTTTGTGAGAAGACTCTGAGACTACATAATGGATAACAGGAGGATAAGTATGGGGGATTCAATGATTAATATCTGTGGAATGAAGATGCGTAAGCTTTTAGATAAAAAGTCAGAAGTGCTTACACAGAAGTACGGAGTGAGGAATGTAGAGCTGGAGATTCTTTTATTTTTATATCATTCACCATGTGGGGATACGGCGAAGGATATTGTAGAAGAGAAGAATCTGTCTAAGGCGCACATTTCAAAGTCGGTGGATAATTTGCGGGCGAAGGGCTTCGTTGTTTTGACACAGGATGAGAATGACCGCAGAAAGAGACACATTGAGTTGACGCAGAAGGCTGTGGAGGCAGCCAAAGAGATGTTAGAAGTTCATAATGAGTGTAAGGAAGTCATTATGCGATATGTTACAGAGGAGGAAAAAAAGGTAATGAATCGTGTAATGGAGAAGATGCTTGCGAGCCTGGATGAAGAATTGCAGAAGTAATATATATATTTATTGCATAATTTGTTCCTGAAAGTTATCTGGACGTAAGGGGGTTAGATAAAAGCAGTAAGTTAGAATGAATTTTACATACACATAAAAGAAAATTTGTTGACAGAAATAATAATTGGAGGACATAAAGAGAATGACAAAAATATTTAAAAATATGGCCCCATACTGGTATATGATTGTTGCGATTGTTTTACTGCTTGTTGTGCAGGCATGCGGTGATTTATCACTTCCGCAATATACATCAGATATCATCGATGTGGGGATTCAGAATCATGGTGTGGAACATATCCTTCCAGTAAAGATGACAGAAGAAGAATATACAATATCGCAGTTGTATATGACTTCGAAGGAGAAGAAAGTCTGGAAATACACATACAAGAAAAAAGGCGAATATTACGTTTGTAAAGTGGATGATGAGAAGAAGTTAGATCAGTTAGATGACACATTTCTTACTGCAATTTTCCTGAATCATAATATGTCAAATGTAAAGGAATCGCAGTTTAAAAAGATGATTAAGAATTCAATTGCTTCGAATCCTGCGATGACTCCGATGAAGGATAAGATAGATGATATGAGTGTCGATGAGATAGGAAAGATGCTTAATATGGAATTTAAGAGCTTCCAGGAAAAGGATGATGACGGAAAGAAGGTCACATATGTTGATGTGCGTCCGATGCTGTATCAGATGAAGCAAAGTGGAATGATGAGCACAAAGGATATCCAGAAGTCCAGAGCTGAAATTGAAAAGAAAATGGACGATATCGGAGAAAGTACACTTTTTTCTACAGGAGTTGCTTATGCAACAAAATGCGATAAGGCAGCGGGTGTAAATATTGATAAGATTCAGACGAATTATCTCTGGAAAGAGGGCGGCCGGATGCTTGGAATCGCATTTATAATTCTGGCGGCGGCAGTTGGAGCTGGCTTTCTTGCTTCTAAAGTCGGTGCGAGCGTTGGTAGAGATCTTCGTGGAAAGATTTATAAGAAGGTCATGGGATTTTCTAATGCGGAAATGAATCATTTTTCTACCGCATCGCTGATTACAAGAAGCACAAATGATATTCAGCAGATTCAGATGGTTACAGCAATAATGCTTCGACTTCTTTTGTATGCCCCGATCATAGGAATTGGCGGAATTATTAAAGTGTATAAGACAGGGGCCGGAATGGAGTGGATTATTGCTCTTGCAGTAATTGTTATTCTCGGTTTTGTTATGGCGCTGGTTTCTCTGGCAATGCCAAAGTTTAAGATTATGCAGACTTTAGTCGATGGTCTGAACCTTGTATCAAGAGAGATTTTAACAGGACTTTCTGTTATTCGTGCATTTGGAAGAGAAAAAACAGAAGAAGAACGTTTTGACGAGGCAAATAAGAAATTGACCGGAACACAGCTTTTTACAAACCGTGTTATGACATTTATGATGCCTGGTATGATGTTTATCATGTATGGAGTTACCATTTTAATTACATGGGTTTCTGCTCAGAAAATTGACGCAGGAACCTTACAGGTTGGTGCGATGACGGCGTTCATTACTTATGCGATGCAGATTGTTATGGCATTCCTTATGATGACTGCAATGTCTATCATGGTTCCAAGAGCCGGTGTTGCTGCAGATCGTATTGATGAAGTACTTAAGACAGAATCTTCTGTTCAGAATGTAAAGAAACCAGAAAGTATTCAGGAACACAGAGGAGTACTCGAATTTTCCCATGTGGATTTCAAATATCCGGGTGCAGAGAATAATGTGCTTTCTGATATTGACTTTAAAGTAGAGCCGGGAAAGACAACCGCAATTATCGGAAGTACCGGATGTGGTAAATCGACATTGGTAAATTTGATTCCAAGATTTTATGATGTAACAGGAGGTCAGATTACACTGGACGGTAAAGATATCCGCAGAATTTCCATGGAAGAACTCCGTGAGGAAATCGGTTTTGTACCACAAAAAGGAGTGCTTTTCTCAGGAACGATTGCTTCAAACTTACGCTTTGGAAGAAAAGATGCAACAGATGAAGAGATTAAAGAAGCAGCAGAGATTGCGCAGGCAACAGAATTTATCGAGACAAAGAAAGAACAGTATGACAGTTCGATCGCGCAGGGTGGAAGAAATGTATCTGGTGGACAGAAACAGCGTCTTGCGATTGCCAGAGCGATTGCAAAAAAGGCAAAAGTACTCGTATTTGACGATAGCTTTTCTGCCCTTGATATGAAGACAGACGCAGCACTTCGTAAGGAATTAAACGAAAAAGTGCGTAATGCTTCTATTATAATTGTTGCGCAGAGAGTCAGCACAATTTTACATGCAGATCAGATTCTTGTATTAGATGATGGAAAGATTGTTGGTAAAGGAACACATGAAGAACTGCTTAAGAATTGTGAAGTATATCTTCAGATTGCAAAATCTCAGTTATCAGAAAAAGAATTAGGTCTTGACCAGATAGATAATAAGAAAGGAGGTAAGTAAAATGGCAGAAGGCAAAACAGCGACATCGAACAGAGGCCCGATGGGCGGTCATGGTCCCATGGGCGGCGGTCGAAGAATGATGCAGGGCGGTGAGAAAGCAAAGAACTTCAGTGATTCTTTTAAAAAGCTTGTACGTTATATAGGAAATTATAAATTTGCGATTCTTGCAGTAATGATTTTTGCAGCAATCTCCACGGTATTTTCTGTAGCAGGTCCAAAGGTTATGGGAAAGGCAACAACAGCACTTGCCGAAGGACTGATGAAAAAAATATCAGGAACAGGCGGTATTGACTTTGATCGCATTGGAAAAATCCTTTTACTTACTTTAGGATTATATCTTACAAGTACAATATTTAACTTTTTACAGGGATGGATTATGACGGGTGTGACACAGAAAATCTGCTACCGTCTACGAAAAGAAATCTCTGAAAAGATTAACCGTATGCCAATGAAATACTTTGAAAGCCGTACTTACGGTGAGGTACTTTCAAGAATTACAAATGATGTGGATACATTGGGACAGGGCTTAAACCAGAGTGTAACACAGGTGATTACCTCAACAGCAACTCTTATAGGTGTTGTAATAATGATGCTTACAATCTCTCCGTTAATGACATTAATTGCATTTGTTATTTTACCAGTGTCTGCCATTTTAATATCCACAGTTGTAAGATTCTCTCAGAAATACTTCTGCACGCAGCAGGAATATCTTGGTCATATTAATGGTCAGGTAGAAGAAAGTTATGGTGGTCATCTGGTTATCAAAGCATTTAATAAAGAAAAAGATATGGTAAAAACATTCAATGAGACAAATGAAGTCTTATATGAATCTGCATGGAAATCACAGTTTTTATCAGGCTTAATGCAGCCGATCATGGCATTTGTAGGTAACCTTGGCTATGCCGGGGTTGCGATTTCCGGTGGCCTTTTAGCAATCAGAGGAACAATTGGAGTTGGTGATATTCAGGCATTTATTCAGTATGTAAAGAATTTTACACAGCCAATTCAGCAGATTGCGCAGGTAATCAATCAGGTACAGTCCATGACAGCTGCTTCTGAAAGAGTATTTGAATTCTTAGAAGAAGAGGAAGAAGATCAGGAACGTGAGGGAGCGGTATCTGTAGAAAATGTAACAGGAGAGGTAAAGTTCTCTCATGTGAATTTTGGATACAATCCAAACCAGACAATCATCAACGATTTCTCCGTAGAGGTAAAACCAGGTCAGAAAATCGCGATCGTTGGACCAACCGGAGCAGGAAAGACAACAATGGTCAAACTGCTTATGCGCTTCTATGATGTAAATAGTGGTCAGATTTTACTTGATGGTCACGATGTTCGTGACTACAACCGCCGTGATCTCCGTAAAGCATTTGGAATGGTGTTACAGGATACATGGCTTTACAAAGGAACAATTATGGAAAATATCCGCTATGGACGATTAGATGCAACCGATGAAGAAGTAATTGAGGCAGCAAAAGCCGCCCATGCAGATAGCTTTATCCGCACTCTTCCTGGTGGTTATAACATGGAACTTAACGAAGATGCCAGCAATGTATCTCAGGGACAGAAACAGCTTCTTACAATTGCCAGAGCAATCCTTGCAGACAACAGAGTAATGATTCTTGATGAAGCAACTTCCTCTGTAGACACCCGTACAGAATCATTGATTCAGAAAGCGATGGATAATCTTATGAAAGGAAGAACAAGCTTTGTCATTGCACATAGATTATCTACGATTAAAAATGCGGATGTTATTCTTGTAATGAAAGATGGAGATATCATTGAACAGGGAAATCATGAAGAATTGCTCGCGAAGAATGGATTCTATGCACAGCTGTATAATTCACAGTTTGAAGAAGCAGCGTAATGGAGTCTGATTTGCCGAATTCAAAACAGACAGCCGCTATAAATATTGATCTGGCAGATTGCTCAAAAAATTTTTTAGGGGTTCTCCATAACTCTTCTGGCAATCCGACCATAACTTTTTCTGGTGGTGTCAGTTTTGCCATTCGGCAAATTAAAATTTTTTATTGATTTTTCTTTTGCTTTCCTGTACTCTTATTACAGGAAAATCGGAGTTTAAGAAGCTCGTTGTGGCAGGGCACTTTTTATATTCTATGGGTTAGAATATTATATTGAAGGGATTAAATATGAAGAAAATCTTACTGGAAAAACTGTTAGCAGATCGTAGAGAACAGGAGTATCAAAAGCAGTATGAATATATTGTAAATTTACTGGAAGAGAAAAAGATTAAACCGGTAAAAGCATCGAGATTGAATGGGAAGAGTCCGGCACTTTATCGGGAGTACTGGATTTTGGAAGAGGCAAAGGATTATAGTGTTTATATTGAAGAATTACGATATCAGATTATCCCAGATATCTCAGTAGATTATTATTTAAAACATTTGGCAAGCTATGAAGCAGATCGAAAATGGGTACTGCAGTTAAATGAATATTTGAAGAACAGGAAAGAGGCACTTCAGTTTAGGGTATCAGTGAATGAACGAAGTTTTGAAATCTGGGAAAGAGAGAAGTTTTTGTCCAGGGGGCAGGGAAAGCGGATTTTAAAACGATGTGGATTGGAGATGTCTTTTTTTAATATTTATGAAACTACGGAACCGCTTGCGTATTATTCACGCACAAGGAATGTACCACAGAATCTGCTTATATTAGAGAATAAAGATACTTTTTTTAGTATGCGCCGTCATCTTCTGGAAGGAAATGAGACAATATTGGGAATAAAAATGGATACGTTGATTTATGGTGCCGGAAAGGGAATTTTTCGAAGTTTTGAAGATTTTGATCTGTGTGTGGAGCCTTATATGAAAGCAGTAGAAAATCATATTTATTATTTTGGGGATCTGGATTATGAGGGAATCGGGATTTATGAGAATTTGTCAGAACTTTTCAGTGGAAAGTGGAATATTGTTCCATTTGAAGCCGGTTATGAGAGAATGTTAAGTAAGGCAGAAGGGATGGATAGTATTCCTGAAGCGAAGGAAAGGCAGAATAAGAATATAAAAGATATTTTCTTTTCTTATTTTTCTCAAAAACAGATACGATGTATGAAAGAAATTTTGGAAAAAGGATATTATATTCCGCAGGAGATTTTGAACATTTCGGATTTTTAAGTAGATTCTGTTAAGAACTTTTCAAACAGGCTCTAAGATTAGCTGTAACAATTTTTAAGAACGTATAGATAATACAGGAGAAGGAGAAAATGCAGTATGAATTTTTAAAAAATTTTCCTCGAAGAATGAAAAATGTAGGTCTATATGCTGTCATTGTACAAAACAGTAGCCAGAAATTATCATGGAAACAATATGGATTTACAAAGTTCGATGAACAAATGAATCTTTTATTTGCGGTTATGCTTTATATCATGGAACAGTCATTAAAAGAGGAAAAATGTACTATGGATGACATAGCGACATATATAGATATGATTAATATGCAGTATTTGAGGAAGGATATTTCGTATGAACAATGCTGCAAACTGGGGGATTTTCTTGTGAATACGGTATTGTCCAATGAAGGGCGGCCGATGTATTTCGATGGATATGATTTTGAAAAAAATGAATACGAAGAAATGCATATTAATTATGTGGCGAATAAAATTATTTATGGGGAAAATGAAGTGAGACGAACTTCGTATTATCTGACGGATGATGGTTATAATCTTCTTTTGTCTACATTGGAAATAGAAGATAATATGAAGTTTAATATTCATGAGATTATTTTTCGGCTTCATTTAGAAAAGCAAAGTTATGATAAAGCGGTAAATGATATAAAGAATGTATTTAATCTTATGCGGATACAGTTTCAGAGAGTACAGGAGGCAATGCGCCAGATACGCAGGAATGCATTGAGCTATTCTGTGGATGAATATGAAGAGGTGCTGATTGGAAATCTGAATACAATTACAGATACGAAAAAGAAGTTTCAGGAATATAGAGAGTTTATTCAGGTACGCGTAAAGGATTTAGAAGAAGAAAATATTAATATACGCAAGTTGGATAAAAAGGAACAGCAGGATTTGAACAATCTACGGGTGATTGAGGAGTATCTGACGAGGGTTCTTGATGAGCATCAGAAGATTTTAAATAGCCATTTTGATTTGAAAATATTGTATACAGAAGAATTGGAACGTTTGTCTCAGGCAAGGCTGATACAGCGTTTTTCTATCCGCAGGGATTTGTATGATAAGATTCTGAAGCAATCAAATACATTGGAAAATATGGATATGTTTTTGCGTCCTCTCTTTAACAGAAGACCTCAGAAGATTTATAATCTGAATAAAGCATTTTCTTATGAGAAGTCAACAAATATGGCAGCAGACAAAGATATAGAAGAGGAAGTAGATTTTGATGAAGAAGCATTTCAAAGAGAAAAAGAAGAAAAGCTGCAAAAAAAGCTTCTGGTTTATGAGAAAAGTCTGCAATATTTATTAAAAAGAGCATCGGTTACGGGAGAAGTATCTTTGGGACAGTTAAAAGACAGACTGGATATGTATCCAGAGGAAAAAGAGATTTTTATACCAAATGTCGATGTGTTTAAAGAGATTATGGTAGAACTGATTCGGAATAGAACAATAGATATTGTTGCTTTGAAAAGAGAAAGAAGAGAATATATTCAAGAACAGCCAGATGGATTTCAGCTCAATGAAATGATTTTAAAATTAGTGGAAGAGCAGCCTGAAAATAATGATTTAAGAAAAATAGAAATAGAGCGGATGGAAAATGAAGAAGCAATCATTTTTTCAGAGATAAAAGATGAAGAGAATCGAAGAAAGACAATACGTTGTTCCAATGTATGGATACGTCTTTTTAGAAAACAGAGAAGATGAAAAACAGCGATATCAGTGAAGAATTCAAATAGATCAATATGTGTTTTTAGAAATTTATAATGATGGGAAATTATGATATTGATGAATGATTCGGATGAATCGATATGTGTTTTGGAAAATGAGGAGTAGGGATAATGGCATATACAATGGAGGATATAAGAAAGAGTCAGGAGATATTCTATTATCTTTTGGAGAATCATGAGCTTCGGGAAGAGAACGAACAGGCTTTGTATAAAGCCTATGCAGAGGAAGAGAATGTTCAAAATATCGTGAAATCGCAGGGAGAAACAGCGGATTGTGATATTGAGCGTTATGGCAATACAATTTATTTGATCCCACGGGAAGAAAATAATTTTCTGGGATATTCGAGAGTGGAACTTAAGAAAGAATTATGTAAATCGACAGGAACAAATAAAGACTATTATCTTTCCCAGTTTGTAATTCTAACGTTACTGACAGAATTTTTTGATGGTGATGGAAACAGCAGCAGAGCAAGAGAATATATTCGTTCCGGGGAACTTATGAATATTTTATCGGAGCGCCTGAGAGAGGGAGCTTCTTATGAAGAGGAACATAAAGATGAGGAAACGGATATGGCAGGAATTTCATTTTCTGATATGTGGCACGCATACGAAGCATTAAAGTCAGATGATAAAGGCTCTCATGCCAAAACGACAAAGGAAGGTTTCCTGCATAATATTCTTCTTTTTCTTCAGAAACAGGGACTGATTGAGTATATAGAGCGAGATGAGATGATAAAGACAACCAGAAAGTTAGACAGCTTTATGGATTGGAATCTGTTAAATCAGAATAATTATCAGAAGGTAAAAAATATACTGGGGGTAATTGAAAATGAGCAAAATTAATGCAGTCCGGTTTATCAATATTAACTACAATAACAATGCGATGAAAATTAATGATGAATGTATGCAATTTAATGGGAAAAGTACACTTCTTTCTCTGAGAAATGGTGGGGGTAAGACAGTTCTTGTGCAGATGATGACAGCTCCGTTTGTACACAGAGGAAAGCAAAAGACCAAGGACAGGCCATTTGAGAGTTATTTTACTACAGCGAAACCATCATTTATTCTGGTAGAATGGGTGCTGGATGGAGAAGCTGGCTATGTTCTGACAGGGCTGATGATTCGAAAAAATCAGGAAATCAGCGAGGAAAAGACCGATGCACTTGAAATGATGACGATTATCAGTGAATATAAAGAACCGTGTCTGCAGGATATTTATCATTTGCCGGTAGTGGAACAGAACGAAAAAACGATGAAGTTAAAAAGTTATAATTCCTGCAAAAAGCTTTTTGAGGACTATAAAAAAGATAAAAAGCTTTCATTTTTTTGCTATGATATGAGCAGTCCGGCACAGTCAAGACAGTATTTTTATAAATTGATGGAGTATCAGATTAACTATAAAGAATGGGAAACGATTATAAGAAAAGTTAATGTGAAAGAATCTGGTTTATCAGAACTGTTCAGTGATTGCCGAACAGAAAAAGAACTGGTAGAAAAATGGTTTTTGGAGGCTATTGAAAGTAAGTTAAATAAAGATGAAAATAAGATTAAAAATTTTCAGGAAATACTCGAAAAATATGCAGGAAAATATAAGAATATCAGGGAACAGCTAAAGAGAAGAGATGCGATTCAGAAGTTTAAGGAAGCTGCGGAAGAAATACAGACAAATGCAGAAGAATTTCTTGAGAAGGAAGGGGAAAAGGCAAAGCAGGAGAAGGTAATTGCAGCATTTATAGAGCAATTAAATGTATTATATGAGGAGGCAGAACAGGAGCAGAAACAGGAAGAAGAAAATAGAAAAAAATTGCAGGAGGAATTGGAATTTCTGAAATATGAAGAATTATCCTGTGAGTTTCATAAGAAACATAAAGAAAAGAGAAATCATGTCAGTAATCGTGAAATGATAGATTTAGAGAAAGACTCTCTTGGGAGAAAACGCGAAAAAGTACAGAAAAAAGTTCATGTATTTTTGTGCGCAAAACAGCAGGAAATAGTCGATGGAGATAGACAGGAATGGGAAATTTGGAAAGAAAAGGCGGCGATTGTCCGCACAAAAGAAGAAAATTTAGGACCGGAGAGAAAACGGATTGGCGGCCAATTAAGCAAGTATTACGAACAACAGATAAAAGAAAATAAAGAAAAGCAGGAGAATATAAAAAATCGAAAGCTTCAGGTAAAAGCAGATATTTTACAGCAAAAAGCAGTTTTGGAAGATTATCGAGAAAAAACGAAAAAAATAACAGAGAGTAAAGGAAGTTTCCGAAGCCTGGTTCGCAGTTATGATAATGTGGAAATTAAATATAATTCCAATTATAGAGAAAGCCTTTCCAGGAATATACTGGGGGTATATGAGGCAGGAATGCTGGATATAAAGCAGGAAATATATGAGCAGGAACGGAAAAAGAGTATTCAGGAGAATAAGGAGCAGAAAGAAAAGTTTGAAAATACAGGCGAAAATATTCACAGAAAAGAAAGAACTATTGAAGAAAAAAAAGAAAAGTATTTTCAAAAAGACAATGAAATAAAGCAGGCAGAAGAAGAGAAAAAAGGTTATGAACAGGAGATAGAAGAAAGAAAAGATATTCTTAAATATCTGGAAATATCAGAAGATAAGCTTTTTATCCGAGAAGAAATTCTTCATAAAACGCAGATAAAAATGGAGGAATTGGATAACCGAAGAAGATTGCTGGAAAAGAAGGAAGATACTTTGCAAAAAGAATATAAGCTTTTGGTCAGCGGTCGTGTAATGGAACTTTCGGATAACCTGAAAGAGGAGTTTGAAAAATTAGATATTCCGGTTGTTTATGGAATGGAGTGGCTGAAAAAGAATGGATTTACGGAAGAAAAGAACAAAGAAATCGTAAGCAAAAATCCATTTTTGCCCTATGCACTTGTTTTAACCCATCAGGAATTGAAAAAGCTTTCAGAAAGAAACGGGGAGACATATACTTCGTTCCCTGTACCGATTATAGAAAGAGAAAATCTGGAATCTATAAAGTTAGATATAACACAATCCTTTGTAAAATTGCAGGATATCCATTTTTATATTTTATTCAATGAAAATCTTTTGGATGAAGAAAAATTACAGGGAATGGTAGAACAAAAGCAAAAAGATATTGTTGCTATTCAGAAAACGATTCAAATCTGTAAAAATGAATATGAAGATTATTTTCATCGTTTTGATGTGATAAAAAGTCAAACCATAACCGAAGAAATCTGGGATAAAATACAGAAAAGACTGCAAAAACTGGAAAAAGAGAAAAAAGATATTTTCCAGGATGTACAGCAGGAAAGAGATGCACTGCAGATCTTAAAGAAAAACTTTGAAACATTGCGAAAAACTCTGAGAGAGTTAGAGAAGAAAATTGAATTTCAAACAGTCAGATTACACGGATTTGAAGAACTCAGGGCGGCATATGCAGAGTATGAAGAAAATAATAAAAAATTGCAGGAATATAAAATAGAAGAAGAGCGGTTAGAAAACCGCCAGCGTCTTACCGAAGAAAAAATCAGCCAGTTTGAAGAAACTTACAGAGAACTTAGTGGACAGGAAAATAATCTGTATAGAGAAGAAGAAATTCTCCAGAATTCATATCAAAAATTTGCAGCATATAAAGGAATAAACAGAAGTATAAATGCCGATGATCTCCTGAATGTAAGTGGAGCTTCTGATGTGGATGATATTTCTGGTACAAATCAAGAATTGAATATATTGAATATAAAAGAAGCTTCAGGTATAGATAAAAGTTCGAATGTAAATGATATTAGAAAAATTATTTTAAGTGAGGAAGAAGTTCTGAAATTAGAGGCAAGATATGAGGCAATCACTTCAGATATTTCACAGAAATTAAAAGAGTTAGAACTGGAAGAAGAAAAATCCCGGACACGTTATTACAAATCTTCAGAGGAATTAGAGGAACTGTGTCAAAAATATAGTCTGAAAAATGCGGAATGGCAAAATATTATCTACGATAAAAGAGAACAGCTTCATCAGGAGGCAGAGCTGGAAGATTATGATCGAAAGATAGAGCGGCAAACAAACTTGTTAAATGAGGAAAATATAAAGATAGGAATTTTAATCAGCCAGATTAAGGGAATTTCAAATCAGATAATATCAGAATGTGGAAAGGAAGAACCTTTAGCGGAAGAAAAAATCAGCCAGAAGGACTTGGAAAGTGAAAGAAATCAAATAAAATATCAACTCAGTGAAGTAGAGCGAAAAATAGTATTTTCTGAAAAAGCAATACAAAAATACAGGGAGAATCTAACAGCACTTTCTGAATATAATGATTTTTTTACAGAAGAAATTACTTTTGAACAGGATTTCAAAAAAATGAGTGAAAAGGAACTGCGTGATTTTAAAGGAATGTTAATCAGAGATTATAACGATATAATTAGATGTGTTCAGAAATGCAGAGAAACACTTGCACAGACTTTAAATAAAATCGCAAGACGGGAAGTATTTCAGGATGCCAGTTATAAAACACCTCTGGAAAATATGCTCAAAGTCTGTGATGATGCAAAAAAAGTATTACGTCAGTTAAACATCACCATAGAATCTTATGACTCTCTTATGAAACAGTTGGAAGTGGATATCTCTCTGGTAGAAGCAGAAAAGAAAAATGTAACAGAACTTCTGAAAGATTATGTCCAGAATATTCATAAAAACCTTGAAAAAATCGGGCATAACTCCACAATAAAAATACGTGGGAAATCAATAAAAATGCTAAAAGTCATTTTACCTGTATGGGAAGATAACGAGAAATTATACAGTCTCCGCCTAAGTGATCTTGTAGATGAAATCACAGAGGAGGGTATACGTATATTTGAAAATAACGAAAATGCACAGGAGTATATTGGAAGAAAAGTAACAAGTAAAAACTTATATGATACTGTGGTTGGAACTGGTAATGTTCAGATTCAACTTTATAAAATTGAGGAACAGAGAGAACAGCAGATTACCTGGAGCCAGGTGGCGAAAAACTCAGGAGGAGAAGGTTTCCTGTCTGCTTTTGTCATACTGTCAAGTCTGTTAGACTATATGAGAAAAGACGATTCCGATATATTCATGGATAGAAATGAAGGCAAAGTTTTACTAATGGATAACCCATTTGCACAGACTAATGCAGAACATCTTTTAAAACCGTTAATGAATCTTGCTGAAAAAACAAACACACAGTTAATCTGCCTGACAGGATTAGGCGGCGAATCCATTTATAATCGATTTGATAACATTTATGTACTGAATCTTATTGAAGCACACCTTCGAAATGGAATCCAGTATCTTCGTCCAGAACATAAGAAGGGGGAAGAAGTGCAGGTGAAAACGATACTTCCAACACATATAGAAGTTGAAGAAATGCTGTTTTAAATTCTGACTTCACTTCAGCAACCAACGAACAGCTTTCAAAGAGAGCCAATGCCCTATATTTGTGACCTTAGAGCGAGGATTGAATGCGAGCCTTAGAGCGAACATTCAACCCACAGTGATAGAGTCACAAATATAGGGCATTGGCTCTCTTTGGAAGCGTCTGTTTTGCTCCGCAAAATCAGGATTTACTCTGCAATTTCCACAGTAATATTATGTTTTTTCAAATTCTCCAAAGCATCTTCCGGAATCTCTGCATCTGTACATACGGTATCAATCTCAGAGAAAGTTGTTTGAATTACAACACCCTTCTGGCTGAACTTGCTGGAGTCAGCGAGAATAATCATACGGTTTGCGGAATCTTCCATGTACTTCATAGTTTCTACACGCATCAGGTCATCACAGGTAAATCCTGCATCTGGAATAAAGCCATCTGTACCCACGAAGAACTTATCTACATAGAATTCTTTTGCACATTTACGGACAAGTGGACCTACCATACCCTGATATTCTTTCTGATATTCTCCACCAAGAAGAATAACCTTACGAATCGGAAGCTCTCGTATGCGAATCGCTATGTAGGCAGAGTTTGTTATGATTGTGACATCTTTTTTTAACTTTGCAAGCTGTTCTGCGAGCAAAGCACAAGTAGAGCCGGACTCAAGCATAACAGTTTCCCCATTAGAAACCATCTCAGCAGCCTTTGTGGCGATTTCGAGTTTCTTATCATAATTTATAGTTAAACGAGTGTTAATATCATTAGCATTTTTAATGAGAGCATAACCATGTTCTCTGGATAAAAGACCTTCATCTTCAAGATGATCCAGGTCTTTACGGATTGTTACCTGAGAAACATCTAAAAGTTCGGCTAAACGACTCACTTCAATTTTTTGATAAAGATTTACCAATTTAATGAGCTTGGACTGACGTTCTGTCATTTGAAACACCTCTTTCTTTCTAAAAAAAGTATAACATATTGTTTGATAAAATATCAAGAAAGGAATAGAAAAAAGGAAAAGAAATTATAGTGAAATTGTTATAAAAATATCGTTCTTAAACAGGAATTTGTCCTGGAGCATTTTTCAAACACGCTCTAGATTGTACCGTACTCCTGTGGTAGAATATCGTTTGGAAATACTTTTTACTTACAATTTGGCAGCTAAATCTGTGATTGGAAATTGTAGGAGGATTACTTTTGATAATATTGCTATTAATAAGGTAGAATTATTTTCTTGTATGCTAATTAGTTCCATTTTAATAAGGAAAAAGTTGCGGAAGAAATTTATATATTTCGTGAAAAGGTTATGAGGAAAGTTTATGATAAAGACGAAAAGGATTATGAGAGGAGGAAAATATATCGATGGCATTTACCCATTTACATGTGCATACAGAGTACAGTCTGCTGGATGGTTCCAGTAAGATTAAGGAACTTCTGCCGAGAGCAAAGGCGTTGGGGATGGATAGTCTCGCCATTACAGACCACGGAGTTATGTATGGTGTGATTGATTTTTATAAAAAGGCAAAAGAAGTTGGAATTAAGCCGATTCTTGGATGTGAGATTTACGTTGCGCCAGGGTCAAGATTTGACAGAGAGCAGGGCAGAGGCGAGGACAGATATTACCATCTTGTTTTGCTTGCAGAGAATAATCAGGGATATAAAAACCTGATGAAGATTGTGACAAGAGGGTTTACAGAAGGATATTATTATAAACCAAGAGTAGACTATGAAGTGCTGGAGAAATATCATGAAGGTATTATCGCACTTAGTGCCTGTCTTGCGGGTGAGATTCCGAATAAGATTCTAAAAGAGGATTTCGATGGGGCAAGAGTGGCTGCAAATAAAATGCGTGATATTTTTGGGGAAAATAACTTTTTCCTTGAGTTGCAGGATCATGGGATTCGCCAGCAGACACAGGTAAATACCAGCCTGATTCGTCTTTCAAAGGAACTTGGTATTCCGATGGTTGTGACCAATGATGTGCATTACATCAAGGAAGAAGATGCGGTTCCACATGATTTGCTTCTTTGTATACAGACCGGGAAAAAGGTTTCCGACCAGGATAGAATGCGCTATGAAGGTGGGCAGTATTATCTGAAGTCGGAAGAGGAAATGCAGAAAGTATTTCCATATGCGAGAGAGGCGATGGACAATACCCATAAGATTGCCGAGCGGTGTAATGTGGAGATTGTTTTCGGTGAGCAGAAAGTGCCGAAGTTTGATGTGCCGGAAGGATATGATGCATTTTCTTACTTAAAAGAACTCTGTGAGACCGGACTTGTGAGAAGATATGGTGACCCACCGCCACAGGAGTTACAGGAAAGGCTTTCTTATGAGCTTAATACCATCAAAAATATGGGTTATGTTGATTATTTCCTCATTGTGTGGGATTTCATCCGCTTTGCAAAGAGTCAGGGAATTGCTGTAGGACCGGGACGAGGAAGTGCGGCGGGAAGTATCGTTTCCTATTGCCTTGAAATCACAAATATCGACCCAATTCGATATCAGCTTATTTTTGAGCGTTTCTTAAATCCGGAGCGTGTGTCCATGCCGGATATTGATATTGACTTCTGCTATGAGAGAAGACAGGAAGTTATTGATTATGTTTATGAAAAATATGGAAAAGATAAAGTAGTACAGATTGTAACTTTTGGTACGATGGCTGCGCGCATGGCGGTACGTGATGTCGGACGAGTTCTTGATATTCCTTATGCACAGGTTGATAACGTTGCGAAAATGATTCCGATGGAACTTGGTATTACGATTGAAAAGGCGCTGAAGTCCAACCCGGAATTAAAGCAGGCATATGAGAGTGACGAGGTTGTAAAGAACCTTGTCGATATGTCGATGCGCCTTGAAGGACTGCCGAGACATACTTCTATTCATGCCGCCGGTGTCGTAATCGGTTCAAAACCACTGGATGAATTTGTTCCGCTTTCAAGAGGAGCAGATAATGTTATCACAACACAGTTTACGATGACAACAATCGAAGAACTGGGTCTTCTGAAAATGGACTTTTTAGGGCTTCGTACCCTGACGGTAATTCAGGATGCTGCGCGCATGATTGGGAAGAAACTTGGGCATGATTTTAGTATCGATACTATTGATTATGATGATGCGAAAGTATATGAAATGATTGGACAGGGAAAAACAGACGGTGTGTTCCAGTTAGAAAGTGCTGGAATGAAGTCGTTTATGAAGGAGTTAAAGCCGACAAATCTTGAAGATGTCATTGCCGGAATTTCTCTGTACCGTCCAGGTCCAATGGATTTTATTCCGAAATATATTAAGGGTAAGCAGAATCAGGATTCCATCCAGTATACCTGCCCGGAATTAGAAGAAATACTTGCGCCTACTTACGGATGTATCGTTTATCAGGAACAGGTTATGCAGATTGTGATGCGTCTTGCCGGCTACACGCTTGGACGAAGTGATCTTGTGCGTCGTGCAATGTCCAAGAAAAAAGGCGATGTCATGGCAAGGGAACGTCAGAACTTCGTTTATGGTAACGAGGAAGAAGGCGTAGAAGGCTGTATCAAAAGAGGAATCCCAGAAGAAACAGCCAATAAGATTTTTGATGAAATGATTGACTTTGCCAAGTATGCATTTAATAAATCGCATGCTGCGGCATATGCTGTTGTTTCTTACCAGACTGCATGGCTGCGCTGCTATTATCCAGTAGAATTTATGGCTGCGCTTCTTACTTCGGTAATTACCAATCCGAAGAAGATTACAGAATATATCAATACCTGTCGTGTGATGGGAATTTCGATTCTTCCACCGGATATTAATGAGGGAGAAGGTGGATTTTCCGTTGCCGGAGATTCTATTCGTTATGGACTTACGGCAATCAAGAGTCTTGGAAAAAGTGTTATTGATGTAATGACACAGGAAAGAGAAACGAATGGAAAATACAAAGATTTAAAGGATTTCATGGAGCGCCTTACATCGAAAGAGGTCAATAAGAGAACAATTGAAAATCTTATAAAATCTGGAGCATTAGATAGTTTTGGAAAGACAAGAAAGCAGCAAATGCTCGTCTATCCGGTTGTTCTTGAAGAAGTAAACAGAGAGAAAAAAGAATCAGTCACCGGGCAAATGTCCTTGTTTGACTTTTTCTCAGAAGAAGAGAAAAAAGAATACGAAATGCAGTATCCTGATGTTGGAGAATACGATGAAGCACAGAAGCTGGCACTTGAAAAAGAAGTTCTTGGTATTTACGTAAGTGGCCATCCATTAGAAGAATATATGGATTCTATTGAAAAACAGACAACTGCCAGATCAACAGATTTCGAGCCGGATGAAGAAAGCGGCAGAGCAATCGTTCGGGATGGCCGGCATTATGTCGTTGGTGGCCTTATCAGCAATGTAACTGCCAAACTTACAAAAAATAATCAAAATATGGCATTTGTTACGTTAGAAGACCTTTATGGAACGGTGGAAATCATTGTATTTCCAACAATATATCAAAAGGTGAAGCCGTATCTCACAGAAGATAAAGGCATTTACGTAAAAGGCCGGGCTTCTGTTTCTGAGGAAAGTGGCAAGTTGATTGCAGAATATATCGTTCCGATTGACCAGATTCCAAAAGAAGTGTGGATTCAGACAGAAAACATTGAAGAATTTACAGAAAAGCAGCAGGATTTATATAAAATCATACGAAAATATCCTGGGAAAGATGAAATTGTTATTTTTTCCAAAAAGGAAAAAGCGATAAAAAAGCTTCCGGCATACGAAAATATTTCCGCGAAAAATGACGTATTTTCCGAGTTAAAATCACTTTTTGGCGAAAAAAATGTAAAGGTTCGCGAGAAGAGTATTGAAAAATTCGAGAAAAAGAGATAATATATGTAATCGTTAGGGAATATACTTAGGGAATTATGAAATGGAGGTAACGTTAGATGAGTAACGCTAGCGCAGTTAAAACAATTGGAATTTTAACAAGTGGTGGAGATGCCCCAGGCATGAACGCCGCAATCAGGGCTGTAGCAAGAACAGCATGGGCAAAGGGTCTTGATGTAAAGGGAATTTACCGTGGTTACAGCGGACTGTTAAAAGATGAAATCTTCGATATGGAGAAAGAGTTCACATGTGACATTATTTCCCGTGGTGGTACAGCTTTATTTACAGCAAGATGTGAAGAATTCAAACAGTTAGAGTATCAGGAAAAGGCAGCAGAGATTCTCAGAAGCCACAACATCGATGGACTTGTTGTTATCGGTGGTGACGGATCTTTCCGTGGAGCACAGAAGTTAGCTGCACAGGGAATCAACACAGTAGCACTTCCTGGAACAATCGACTTAGATATAGCATGTACAGAATACACAATCGGTTTCGATACTGCAGTAAATACAGCGATGCAGGCAATCGATAAGATTCGTGATTCATCTACATCCCATGAAAGATGTTCTATCATCGAGGTAATGGGAAGAAACGCAGGTTATATCGCATTATGGTGTGGTATCGCTTCCGGTGCTGAGGATATCTTAATCCCAGAGCGTTTCGACGGTAACAGACCAAAACTTGAAAATGAATTAATTGAAAGTATTCTTGAGAAAAAAGCACTTGGTAAGAAACATCACCTTATCATCAATGCAGAAGGTGTTGGACATTCTTACGGAATGGCTAAGAGAATCGAACAGGCAACTGGTGTAGAGACAAGAGCAAGTATCTTAGGTCATATGCAGAGAGGTGGAAACCCAACAGCAAAAGACAGAGTATACGCTTCTTACATGGGTGCTTTAGCAGTAGATCTTCTTTGCAGTGGTGCTACAAACCGAGTAGTAGGATACCGTAATGGTCAGTATATTGACTACGATATCGAAGACGCACTCGGAATGGCTAAAGATGTAGACCAGTATGAGTTTGAAATCGCTCAGATTTTAGGACGATAATATAAAGCCAGGGGAAACTGGCGGACAGACGAAAAACAAAACACCATAGTATCCTATCTGTGACTTTAGTCGCGGCGGTTTGAATGCTCGCTTACGCGCTCGCATCCAAACCTTGCTCAGAGGCCACAGATAGGATACTATGGTGTTTTGTTTTTCTGCTTGTTGGCAAGCTTTGAACTGGCTTTATGTGGGCTGTCGGGTAAAAAATTGAGCGATTTGTGGAGGAGAAGGGGATTCAGTTTGCTATCTTCTGCTTGCTCGGTTTTTCGTCTGTCCGTCAACCTCCCCTTGACTTCACATAACCGCCTTTTTCAGCTTTCGTCTGTTTATTCAACCACGATAGATTCCGCATAAATCCTCTCGATATCTCCCCTTGTTAATTCAAAAGGACATGTAGCCAATTTTGAAGTGTTCTCCATCATCCTGTCTATGTAGAAGGTGACTTCTTTTTCTGTCAAGCTGACTGTGCCAAGGATTTCTGTTAAGTAAGCGGCGAAGTCATCAAGGTTTTTGAAGCCTAAGAGGAAAAGGATTTCTTCCACATCTTCTGGTTTATGTTCTGCATAGACGCGGAGGTAAGCTGCGAGGAAGATACCGCAGGCTTTTCCATGTGCGACTCTGTTATGGTAAGTTACATCATAGCTTAATGCATGTGGAATGGAAGTTCCGGTCTGGGCGATTGCCATACCTGCGATGGTGGAAGTGAGCATGAGTTTTTCTGCGAGTTCTTCGCTTAACTCTTCATCAGAGCGAAGGAATGGAACAATGTCTCTCCAGAGTTTTAATGCGTAGTTTGCAAACATCTGATTATAGATATTTGTCTGGATACTTACACGGCTTTCGGCAGCGTGTGCGAGAGCATCAACGCAAGTGTTGATTAAGAGATTTTTACTTGCGGACAGTAAATATTTACCGTCAATGAGGGCAATATTCGGGAAAATTTTATAGGAAATACTTTTCTTCGTCTCTTTATCGTGACGAGTCAAAACAGAGACAGGGGTAACTTCTGAGCCAGTACCGCAGGTTGTTGGAACAGCGGCGATTGGAAGTGTTTTTAAATCTTTTGCTATATAGAAGCAGTCTCCGGTTTCTTCTGGATTGGCAATTAACAAAGCGATAGCTTTCGATGCGTCTAATGGAGAACCGCCACCGATGCCGATAACGAAGTCAGCTTTGAATTCTTTACCAATTTCTGCGGCTCTTACAACAGTTTCAACAGATGGATTTTCTTCGATTTCATTGAAAATCTTATAAGGAACGGAAGCTTCCTCTAAAACAGCGACAACATCGTCAAGAGAACCATTTTTTTTGGAAGAACTGTGGCCGGTGATGACAAATGCTCTTGTTCCTAAAGCAAGAAGTTCTTTTTTGTGATTCTGTACACAGTTCTTTTCTGCATAAGTATTTGTAGGGTCAAAAAAACGCATGATAAACTCCTTTCATGGTCAGACTAATCGCAAATGCGATTTTAATAGTAAAATAGATGAGAATAGAGTGTGTTAAAAAAGTCATTCCTGCAATCTGCACACCCCAATTTACGGTATATTTTGCCTTCATTCGGTTAGTGTAGCTCACTACGCTGCCCTCGTTCAGGAAAAATCTTCCACAAATTGTAACGCACATCTTACAGAAAGCATTTTCAAACACACTTTAGTGTAGCATAAGCGAAAGAAAAATTGCAAATTTCAGAGCCTTTTTTCGCTTTTTTCAAGGGTTTTCTGATTTTCGGCTTGCAGTATCCGGTGATTATGTTAAGATATACTGTGAGACTTTATCTAATCATATAAAAAACAAAATGTTGGAGTATAGTAATGATGGAATCAGGGGTATACAGATGACATTTTCAGAAATTAAGGAGGTACCAATGAAGAAGATATTAGCGCCGTCTATTTTATCTGCTGATTTTGCAAATCTCGGTCGGGATGTTTTATCTGCGATTGATGCCGGAGCAGAATATGTGCATATTGATGTTATGGACGGAATGTTTGTCCCTCAGATTTCTTTTGGAAATCCTGTAATTAAGGCACTTCGTCCACTGACAGATGTGGCTTTTGACGCACATTTGATGATAGAAGATCCTGGAAGATATATTGAAGACTTTGCGAAAGCAGGGGCAGATATTATTACAGTACATGCAGAGGCCTGTACACATCTTGACAGAGTAGTTCATCAGATTAAAGATTGCGGTAAGAAGGCGGCAGTTGCGATTAATCCTGCCACACCACTTTCTGCGATTGAGTATGTTTTACCAGAACTGGATATGGTTTTAATTATGACTGTAAATCCGGGATTTGGGGGGCAGAAGTATATTCCTTACTGCGGCGAGAAGGTTCGCGCACTTCGTAAGATGATCACCGAGAAGAATCTTGATGTAGATATTCAGGTTGACGGTGGAGTGAAAGCTTCGAATATAGCAGAGATAGCAGAATGTGGGGCCAATGTATTTGTATGTGGTTCTGCTGTATTTGAAGGAGATATTCAGAAGAATGTCAAAGAGATTTTAGAACAGATGAATAAGTAAATGTTACAAATGATTAAGGGGTAAATTCAGTGAAAACTGAGCAGGTAATTTCTAAAGAAATTGATAAAATTTTAATAGAGATTTCATGAAAAATTTAGTTAAATAAGAGGTAAATATTATGAGCGATTGTACACATGATTGTAGTAGTTGTGGTGAAAGCTGTGCACAGAGAGAGTCTAAACCGGAAGATTTTCTTGTAAAGTTAAGTAAAGGAAGTTCTGTTAAGAAGGTTATCGGTGTTGTATCCGGTAAAGGTGGCGTAGGTAAATCTATGGTAACTTCTCTTCTTGCAGCAGCTTCCATGAGAGAAGGATACAAGACAGCTATCTTAGATGGAGATATTACAGGGCCATCTATTCCAAAGGCATTTGGTCTTTCCATGAATCTTGTAGGTAATGCAGAAGGGCTGATTCTGCCAGCAACAACAACTTGCGGAATCGATATCGTTTCTGTTAACTTAATGCTTGCAAATGAGACAGATCCAGTTATCTGGAGAGGCCCTGTTCTTGGTGGAGTAATCAAGCAGTTCTGGGGAGAAACATTATGGCAGAACATTGACTATATGTTTATCGATATGCCTCCAGGAACTGGTGATGTACCACTGACTATTTTCCAGTCTGTTCCGTTAGATGGTATTGTTATCGTATCTTCTCCACAGGAATTAGTTGGAATGATCGTAGAAAAAGCAGTGAATATGGCAAGAATGATGAATGTTCCAATTCTTGGTTTAGTAGAAAATATGAGTTATGTAGAGTGTCCTGACTGTGGTAAACAGATTAAGGTATTTGGAGAAAGCCATATTGATGAGATCGCAGCAGAGTATGCTGTACCTGTTCTGGCTAAACTTCCAATGGATCCAACACTTGCCGCAGCCTGTGATGCAGGAAAGATTGAGTACGTTGAAAATAATTATATGAAAGATGCCATTGAGGTATTGAAGAAGTTATAATAGGAAACGTCATGGAGGCGTAAATGAACAATAAAAATAATCAGAATGATAATCCAAACAAAAAGAAGAATATAAAGTCTGCGATTATTCTGCTGGTCGTTTGTCTTGGAATTACAGTTCTCTTTACTTCTGTGATGAGCCGTTATAAGAATGGTTCCCAGAAGAAGATTTCGTACAGTAAGTTCCTTACGATGTTAGATAAGGGAGAGATTAAAAAGGTACAGGTCGCAGAACGAAAGATTTACATTGAACCAAAGACACAGCAGAATCCGTTAATGAAGACCACATATTATGTAGTGTCAATGAATGATGCATTGCTTGTTAATCGTCTGAAAGAAGCGGAAGATCAGAATAAGATCAGTTCCTATGAGCAGCAGGACAACAGCAGTTCGAATGTACTTCTTTCTGTTATGGTAAGCTATGTACTTCCATTTGCGCTGATTTATGCGATGATGTATTTTGTCATGCGTGGAATCGGCAAAGGCGGCGGTATGATGGGCAGCGTAGGAAAGAGCAACGCGAAAGTATATGTCGAGAAGAAGACTGGAGTTACTTTTGCAGACGTAGCCGGTCAGGATGAGGCGAAGGAAAGTCTTACTGAGATGGTAGATTTCCTGCATAATCCAGGCAAATACATCGAAATCGGTGCGAGACTTCCAAAGGGTGCTCTGTTAGTAGGTCCTCCGGGAACCGGTAAAACTTTACTTGCAAAGGCAGTAGCCGGAGAGGCAAATGTACCATTCTTTTCTCTGAGTGGTTCAGACTTTGTAGAAATGTTCGTCGGTGTCGGTGCATCCCGAGTGCGTGACTTATTTAAGCAGGCACAGTCTATGGCACCTTGCATCATTTTCATTGATGAAATTGATGCGATCGGTAAGAGCCGTGACAGCCGCTATGGCGGTGGTAATGATGAGCGTGAGCAGACATTAAATGCATTGCTTGCAGAGATGGATGGATTTGATTCTTCCAGGGGTCTTGTTATCTTAGCGGCTACAAACCGCCCGGAAGTATTAGATAAGGCGCTCCTCAGACCAGGCCGTTTTGACAGACGAGTTATTGTAGAACGTCCAGACTTAAAAGGTCGTGTCGAGACATTAAAAGTACATGCGAAGAACGTTAAGATGGATGAGACTGTTAACTTTGACGAGATTGCGCTTGCAACGTCTGGAGCGGTTGGGTCTGATCTTGCCAACATGATTAATGAGGCGGCGCTTGCAGCAGTCAAAGCTGGAAGAGAAGCGGTATCTCAGAAAGATCTTTTAGAGGCAGTGGAAGTTGTCATTGCCGGTAAGGAAAAGAAAGATCGTATTCTCGGTGAAAAAGAAAAGAAAATCGTTGCTTATCACGAAGTTGGTCATGCAATGGCAATCGCTGTACAAAAGAATACAGAACCAGTGCAGAAGATTACGATTGTTCCAAGAACAATGGGGGCACTTGGTTATACCATGCAGGTTCCAGAAGAAGAGAAATATCTTATGAGCAAGGAGCAGATGCTCGGCGAATTAGTTACCCTTTTTGGTGGACGTGCGGCAGAAGAAGTTATTTTCCATTCTGTTACAACAGGTGCTTCTAATGATATTGAGCGTGCAACCCAGATTGCAAGAGCGATGGTAACACAGTATGGTATGTCTGAGAAGTTTGGTCTTATGGGACTCGAATCTGTACAGAACCGTTATCTTGACGGACGTGCTGTGATGAACTGTTCTGATGCAACCGGAGCACTCATCGATGAGGAAGTAAAAGAAATGCTGAAAGTGGCATACGATAAGGCGAAAAAAATTATTGAAGACCACAGAGAAGTTATGGATGAGATCGCAGCATTCTTAATTGAGAAAGAGACAATCACTGGTAAGGAATTTATGGAGATCTATAACAGATCTTTAAAGAAGGACGCACCAGATAATGTTGAGACAGATCAGACAGAAAGCACTGAAACAGAAAAGTCTGAGACAAAATCAGAGCAGCCAGAGGATGCTGAACAAAAAGACAGTGAGCAAACAAAACAGGAAGAGTAAATTATGTTTGATATTCAGGAAGAACTGAAAAAGCTCCCGGCGAAGCCGGGGGTGTATCTGATGCATAATGCACAGGATGAGATTATCTATGTGGGTAAAGCACGAATTCTTAAGAACCGTGTGCGTCAGTATTTTCAGAGCAGTTATAATAAGAGTGTAAAAATCCAGCACATGGTTTCTCATATCGCTTATTTTGAATATATCATCACAGACTCGGAGCTTGAGGCTCTGGTTTTAGAATGTAATCTGATTAAAGAACACCGCCCGCATTATAACACAATGCTTAAGGATGACAAGAGTTATCCGTACATCCGTGTTACGGTACAGGAGGATTATCCGCGAATTTTATTCTGCCGTCAGGTGAAAAGGGATAAATCGAAATATTTCGGTCCGTATACCAGTGCAGGAGCGGTAAAAGATACAATTGAACTAATGAGAAAAGTATACAAAATACGGAGTTGCAGCCGGTCTTTGCCTAAAGAGATAGGGAAGGGCCGGCCCTGTCTTTATCATCAGATAAATCAGTGTGATGCGCCGTGTCAGAATTACATTTCAAAGGAAGAGTACCGCGCTCATGTGGATAAGGCATTAAAGTTTTTAAATGGTGATGAAAAAGAAATCATAAACAGTCTGGAAGAGAAAATGAAAAAAGCTGCGGTTGAGCTTGAATTTGAGCAGGCAGCAGAATACCGTGACTTAATTGAAAATGTAAAACGAATCGGAGAGAAGCAGAAGATCAATGATACGGGTGGAGATGACAGAGATATTATTGCCATGGCAAAAGCAGGTGATGAGGCTGTTGTGGCGATTTTCTTTATCCGAAGCGGTAAACTTCTTGGAAGAAATCATTTTCATATGACGGGAATCGGTGACAGCGAGAAGCAGGAGATTATCACAGACTTTATTAAACAGTTTTATGTGGGAACTCCATTTATTCCAAAAGAGATATTGACGCAGGATCGGGTTCTTGATCAGGAAATTCTTGAAAAATGGCTTTCAG
Source organism: bacterium (assembly GCA_963600375.1). GTDB lineage: Bacteria > Bacillota > Clostridia > Lachnospirales > Lachnospiraceae > Anaerobutyricum. The sequence goes on from CAVCBH010000122.1 coordinate 35,963, forward strand.
ACAAACGAGGCGCAAAGGTGACATTTGCCATTCCAAAGCGTGGAAGTAAGTATCAGATGATGGAACTTGCAAGAAAAAATGCGCAGAACGTACTTATTCAGGATAGTGAAAAGTTAAAGCGGGAAGAACATCGAACAATCGGAGCGGTACATGAGTTAGAGCAGGTTCTTGGAATTCAGAACTTAAACCGTATGGAAGCTTTTGATATTTCCAATACAAATGGATATGAAAATGTTGCTTCCATGGTTGTTTTTGAAAAGGGAAAGGCAAAGCGAAGCGATTATCGTAAGTTTAAGATAAAAACAGTAGCCGGACCGGATGATTATCATTGTATGGAAGAAGCGCTGGAGCGAAGATTTTCCCATGGTATCAGAGAACAGAAAGAACGGGAAGAAAAGGGACAGGATATGTCGCTTGGAAGTTTTACCCGTTTCCCGGATATTCTCATGATGGACGGAGGAAAAGGACAAGTCAGTATTGCACTGAAGGTTCTTCAAAAATTAGGATTAAATATTCCTGTCTGTGGTATGGTAAAAGATGATTTTCACCGCACAAGGGCTTTGTATTACAATAATGAGATTATTGAATTCCCTAAAAATTCTGAGGCATTTCGAATGATAACTCGATTGCAGGACGAGGCGCACCGCTTCGCAATTACCTATCATAAAGCACTTCGTGGAAAAGAGCAGGTACACTCGGTACTTGATGATATTAAAGGCATCGGGCCGGCACGAAGAAAGAACCTTATGAAGCATTTTAAGGACATAGGGAAAATAAAAGAAGCTTCTGTAGAAGAACTTTGCAAAGTAGACGGAATTACGGAAAATGTAGCCGAAGAAATTTACCGCTTTTTTCACACGGACACTTCTAAAAAAAATAGGGATGTGGTATGATAAACGTATTAGATACTAACGTAACTCTATGAAATTATACACAGGGAAAAAGTATTGCCGCTGACTGATTCATATACAAACCAAAGGATATGGGCTTTACGATGAAGAAGAGTAAACCAGTAATCTTGGCTGGCAGATATTGTGTGCGAACTCTGCTGTATAGTTTGCGAGAAAAATGAATTTAATGAAAAGCGGATAATTACGGAGGAGATTATGTACAAAGTAAAACTTACAGAATTTGTAAATAAGATGAATTTAAAAAGTCTTTTACCAGATATTGATACAGATAGCATCATGATTGAGCAGTCTGCGGTAAACCGTCTTGCATTACAGCTTGCCGGATTTTTTGAACATTTTGATTCAGAGAGAATTCAGGTGATCGGTAATGTTGAGGCGGCCTATATGAAACAGCTTGCACCGGAGTCTGTCCCTCCGCTTTGTGAGAAGATTTTCAGCTTTAATATTCCATGTCTTGTATTTTGTCGTGGCTTAGAACCAGTAGCTGAAATGCTTGATACAGCCGAGAAGAATGGGGTTCCAATCTTTACTACGGAGATGACAACATCTGATTTTATCGCGAATTCTGTACGTTGGCTGAGTGAGGAACTTGCTCCACGTATTTCCATTCATGGTGTTTTAGTTGATGTGTATGGTGAAGGTGTTCTGATCATGGGTGAGAGTGGAATCGGAAAAAGTGAGGCTGCTCTTGAACTGATCCACCGTGGTCACCGTCTGGTATCCGATGATGTTGTTGAAATTCGTAAGATCAGTGATGATACATTGATGGGAACTTCACCAGATATCACAAGACATTTTATTGAGCTTCGTGGTATTGGTATCGTAGATGTAAAGACACTGTTTGGTGTAGAGAGTGTAATGTACAACCAGACAATTGATATGGTTATCCGTTTAGAAGACTGGAACAGAGAAGCGAACTATGACAGACTGGGTCTTGATGAAGATTATATCGAGTTCCTTGGTAATAAGGTCGTATGTTATTCCATTCCAATTCGTCCGGGCCGTAACCTTGCAGTTATCGTAGAGTCCGCAGCGATTAATTATCGTGCAAAGAAGATGGGATATAATGCAGCACAGGAACTGTATAATCGTGTTACAGGAAGCCTTGCTACTAATACAGAAGCTGGAAAACAAGAGTAATTAAAAGTTTGTGGAAGTGACAATTTGAATCAGAATATGTTTGAAAAATCATTCCTGCAATCTGTATATTCCCAATTTGTGAAATGTTTTTCCTGTATTCAGTTGACGTGGTCCATTACGACAAACTTGTTTGGGAGAAATCTTTCACAAAGGGTAATGCACATTTTGCAGCAAGTATTTTTCAAGCATACTCTGGGGGATATTTGGTGTAATTTTTTGTCCGGGAATTTTCGAACAAAAGTATGCATGAAACTTTTTTGTACAGCAGTTGTTCTGGAATAGGGCAAGATTATTAGCTTTTTTTAGCATTTTATCTAAAGGGAGAGGGAAAGCTCCCTTTTATTTTGTGTTTTTTCTACATTGTACTTCCTTTCGTTTTAGAGTATCATATAGTGTGTATCTAAATATAGGATGCAACTATATAGTTGTTAGAGTGTTTTAGATGAGATATATAGGAGATATTATGAATAGGGAATTCCTTCAGAATTTGAGAGAGCAGATTAATTTAGGAACAGTTACAGAGCAGGAGCTGATGAGTAAGCACACGAGCCTTGCTATTGGAGGTCCGGCAGATGTTTTTGTTCAACCGGCAACAAAGGAAGAGATCAAAGGTGCAGTTTGCTGTGCAAAAGAAGCGGGAGTTCCTTTTTTTGTTATGGGTAATGGAAGCAACCTGCTGGTATCAGACGAAGGTTTTCGTGGCATGATTATCCAGATAGGAAAGAACTTCCAGGAGATTTCTGTGCAGGATACAGTAATTGAAGTACAGGCCGGAGCGCTTCTTAGCAGAACAGCGCGAGCAGCATGGAATGCCGGACTTACCGGCTTTGAATTTGCAGCAGGAATTCCAGGTTCTACAGGTGGAGCTGTCGCTATGAATGCGGGAGCATACGGTGGAGAGATTAAAGATGTTCTTCTTGATGCGCAGGTGTTAACGCAGGAAGGCGAATTCCTGACATTGACGGGAGAGGAATTGGATTTATCTTACCGTCACAGTTGTATTTTTGAAAAAGATTATGTTGTATTATCTGCACGTTTCGCATTTGAAAAGGGTGATAAAGATAAGATTCGGGCACGAATGGATGAGCTGGCCAAAGCCAGAAGAGAGAAACAGCCTCTGGAATTTCCAAGTGCTGGAAGTACATTTAAAAGACCGGAAGGCTATTTCGCAGGAAAGTTAATTCAGGATGCCGGATTAAAAGGATATACCGTAGGCGGTGCACAGGTGTCAGAGAAGCATAGTGGATTTGTAATTAACCGCGGTGGTGCCACAGCGGAAGAAGTCGTTTTCTTAATAAGACAGGTACAGAAAAAAGTAATGAAACAGTTTAATGTTATGATGCAGCCGGAAGTTCGTTTTATCGGATTTACAGATACAGAGGTGAGAAAGTGAGATTTGTAATAGTTTCTGGCATGTCAGGTGCCGGAAAGAGTACGGCACTGAAGGTACTTGAAGATTTTGGGTTCTTTTGTGTAGATAATCTGCCGGTGGTATTGCTTCCGAATTTTGGAGAGATTGCATTTGACAGACAGACAGAAGTAGATAAGGTTGCAGTTGGAGTAGATATCCGTAATGGAGAGCAGCTTTCCAGATTGAACAGTCAGTTAGACATTTTATGCGAGCTGGGAATCGAATATGAAATCTTATTTCTGGATGCAGACGATGAAACTCTTGTCAAGCGATATAAAGAAACAAGGCGAACACATCCTCTTGCGAAGGAAGACCGCATAGAAACGGGGATTGCAAGAGAACGTGAGATGATTTCTTTCATCAGAGACAGAGCGGATTATATTATTGATACGACGACTCTTCTTACCAGAGAATTACGTCAGGAAGTTGAGAAGATTTTTGTTGGAGATGAAAGTTATGGTAATTTTATTATTACAGTACTTTCTTTCGGATTCAAATACGGAATTCCGTCAGATGCGGATCTCGTATTTGATGTACGTTTTCTTCCGAATCCTTATTATGAACAGGCGTTACGCCCACTTACAGGGAATGATCGTGCCATTCAGGAATATGTTATGAAGAATGGAGATGGGCGAAAGTTTCTTGATAAATTAGAAGATTTGATGCAGTTTCTCATCCCACGTTATCTGGATGAGGGAAAGAACAGTCTGGTTATTGGCATAGGATGTACAGGTGGTAAGCATCGTTCAGTTACAATAACAAATGGATTATATGCAAGATTAAAGAAGCTTCCATACACCGTTCGTATGGAACACAGGGATATCGAAAAAGATGCCCGGACAAAAGGAAAGTAATCAAAGGAAGGAGATAGAATATGTCATTTTCTTCTGAAGTAAAAGAAGAACTTTCTCATGTGGACGGTCACGAAAAGCATTGCCAGGTTGCAGAACTTGCTGCGATCATCGGTTTATGTGGAAGACTTCAATGTGAAGAGGGAAGATATTCCCTGATTCTTCACACGGAAAATGTTGCGGTAGCCAGAAGATTTTATTCGCTGATTAAGGAAGTATTTCATTTTCAGCCGGAAGTCTCTACGACACAACATGATTTTTTGAAGAAAAATCGTTTTTATATGATTTCAATAAAAGATTCGAATCAGGCGCTTAAGATTTTAAAGACAGTACAGCTTGTAAATAATCTTGGACAGATGAATGAGGAATTTTCTGTGAAAGATAATCCAGTGCTGCAGCGTACCTGTTGTCGCCGGGCTTTCCTTCGGGGCGCTTTTCTTTCAGCCGGTTCTATTACAGATCCGGAAAAGAATTATCATTTTGAAATTGCCTGTCTTTCAGGAGAAAAGGCAGATCAGTTAAAAGAATTATTTGAATCTTTTGGATTAGAAGCAAAGATTGTACTGCGGAAGAAATATTACGTAGTCTACCTTAAAGAGGGAGCTATGATTTCAGACGCATTGAACATAATGGAAGCACATGTTGCTCTGATGAAGTTTGAGAATGTGCGCATTTTAAAAGATGTGCGTAATTCTGTTAATCGAAGAGTGAATTGCGAAGCAGCGAACATAAATAAGACCGTTTCTGCGGCAAGGAAACAAATCGAAGATATTGAATATATAAAGAATACAGTTGGATTAGAACGACTGTCAGAGAATCTTCGTGATATTGCCTATGCAAGATTAGAAGAACCGGATGCTTCATTAAAAGAACTTGGCGAGAAGCTAAGTTCCCCAGTTGGAAAGTCCGGTGTAAACCACAGGTTGAGAAAGCTGAGTCAGATAGCTCAGGATATTAGAGAAAAAGGGCATTTGTAATTTTTTTCAGTATTTGCTTCGGCAAAGCTGAAAATACTAAGATAAATTTCATTTATAGCAAAACAGGAGGTTAACATGATTTCAAAAGAGATGGAGATTAAGATCCCTGCGGGATTAGATCCAAGCACCATTGCGTTATTCATTCAGATTGCGAGTCAGTACGACAGCAGTGTATATGTGGAGGTGAAGGACAAAAAGGTGAATGCTAAGAGTATAATGGGTATGATGACTTTAGGTGTTCCAGCCGGTGGAAAGATTAACGTGATTGCCGATGGCAGTGACGAGACAAATGCGATTGAACATATAGGTAAGTATTTAAATAACAAGGAATAGATTAAACACGGGGGTTATCGACAGATGACCCCATAAAGACAAAGAATCCATAGTTGTGACTTTCGTTGCGGCAGGTTGAATGCTCGCTTACGCGTTCGTATCCAACCTTTGCTTCCAGGTTACAAATATGGATTCTTTGTCTTTATGTGGTCTGTTTGTTTTCGTTTATTTAGACAGCTAATGACTGATCCGGACAGTTTATTGTAGTGGACGGAGCCCATAGTAACCGTAGATGAGTCGTTCGTCAAATGAGGTTAGGGTCCATTTTCCGTCTTTGATTCCGAATACGATTTTCCCGGTTGTTGTTCTGGTTGGTCCGTTTTTCTTTGTTTCTTTGTACCAGTTCTTTAAGTTCTTAGATATATCAATCTTTTCGATGGTTGTCTGGTCACTGCCTCCTAAGAGGGAGGAGATAGAGTTCTTTATGGAGGTCCATAAGGAGGAGCTTCCATCGGTGATTTCTGATTTTATTTCATCATAAATGGTTCCTGGCAGGCTGTAGAAGTCAATATTTTTTGTGGTGACTGTTACAGTACAGGAGTTATAGGTAGCGGAGACATCTGTGATTTTGTAGGATGCCTGATCGACCATCTCATTACATAAGGTATCGACATCGATGCTGTCAACATCTACGAGAGAGCCGAGTTCGCTGTCGCTGATATAGGTTTTTAACTGCTTTTTAACGAGTTCTCTGACATTTGGTTCTGACTTTAATGGTTCTGGTAAGTCAGAAGGTGCAACGTCGGAGAAGTCCATATTTTTTGCATAAGTAAAGATTTTCTTTGTTGCGTCCCGGCATCCCTGTCTGACGCGGGAAAGGTAGTAAAAATATCCTCCGATTCCACCTGCGATAAGGCAGCAGATAAGGATTGTTGCAATTATGGGTGTAAAGCTCTTTCCCTTTGTGCTATGTTCTGGCAGGTTACTATCCGACGACACTGGATTATAAACTGCGTTACTTAAAGGGGCATGACATTTCTTACATATCTTTTCATTATCTGTATAATATGTGCCACAGTTTGGACAATTCATAAGCAGTCCTCCTTTTATAATAAATGGAAAATATAGTGTATGTCTTATTTTTGCATTTAAAAGTATATGTGCTTTTTTTCTGTGTGTCAAGATAAGACATTTTTCGATTTTTGCCAGAGTGTATTTGATAAAACATTTCTGTAATCTGCATGCCTCAATTTGCGGTATATTTTGCTGTAAGATACATATTGCTGGAATAATTTCTCAAATCCATGTCGGTATTGATAGACAAAAATTGTCGAAAAAGTTACAATAATAGCAAGTGTCGATTACGATATCAATCACTATATTTTGAGGCAGGAGGACATAATGTGAGAGGAAAAAAAGCAGTGGTATGTGTTGGATATGCGATTGTCGCAGCCTTTTTTGTGATAAGTGTTTTGCTTTTGTTTTCAAGTAGAAATAAGAATGAAAGCGGCAAGCCGAAAAGGACCATTGGTGCATTGTATATGACGATGAATAACCCATATTTTGAAGTGATTAATGAGGAAATAAGGGCGGTTGTAGAAAGTAAAGGTGATGTGCTTGAAACGAGAGACTGTGGGATGGATGCTAAAATGCAGTCGCAGCAGGTAGAAAGTCTTATTGATGAAAAGGTGGACTGCATTTTGATTAATGCGGTGGACTGGAAAAAGATAGGTTCATCTTTAAAGAAGGCAAAAGCGGCTAAGATTCCGGTAATCGCAGTAGATACGATTATATACAATCAAAGTCTTGTGGACGGGATAGTTGTTTCAAATAATTATCAGGCTGGTGAGCAGTGTGCAAAGGATTTGATGAAGCGAAGGAAAAAGGGACGAATTCTGTTTTTGGTTCAGTCGGAAAATAAATCGGCAATCGACAGAATTAAAGGATTTAAAGAGACACTGGAAAAGGCAAACTGGGAATATGAGAATGTTGGAGAGTTAGAGTGTAAAGGGCAGCTTGAAGTTTCACAGCCGTTAGTGGAGAAAGTATTGAATAAAACGAAAGATATCGATGTGGTGATGGCGTTAAATGATCCGAGTGCGATGGGAGCGATGGCGGCTTTGGATGCGGAACATATGTTGTCGGATGTTCTTGTATATGGAGCAGATGGTTCACCGGAAGCAAAGACGATGATTTATGAAAATCGGATGACGGCAACTTCAGCACAGTCACCGAGAACGACAGGAAAGAAGACGGTGGAAATGCTCTACAAGATTCTTGATGGAAAGAAAACAGAGAAGCAGTTTATCGTTCCGGTCACACTTATCACAAAAGATAATATTGATGATTACAGTCTGTCAGGCTGGCAGTAAGAGAAGGAGCGATGAAATGGAAATAAGAAAAAATTTAAAATATCAGAATCATTGCTTCATGATGATGGTGCTGCTTAATTTCATTATTGTTATTTTTCTTGCACTTACCATTGTACTGACACAGTATCGTGTAGCTGCAGCACAGGGAGCACAGAAGTTTATTGAGACTTTAAAAGTGATGCCGGAAAGACCAGAGCAGAGAATTATTATGATATTCTTTTCTTTGTTTTTTCTTTTTGGAATTATTTATTATAAGAGAAAGAATGAAGCGGAAGGAAAAGAGAAAGTTTTATTATGGAATGTATTCGAAATTATCTTTCTGATTTTTGTATTGAAAGAGTTAGATATGTCGTATAATGGTGTGATTTTCCTTGTGGTGGCAGATATGCTTACATATGTGGAAGATCGAAAAAATAAACTGATATTTTTGTTTATTGCATTCCTTTGTTATATGGTATGCAGTTATAATCTTATCACGATGTTTATTCCACTGAATTCCTTTGAGACCTGGGTTGCATTTTATGATGGAGAGACAGAGCGGGTTTTCCTTGGAGTGAAGACCATTTGTGAAATCACAAATATGGTTTTATTTTTAGTCTACATCGTCATTCTCATGATGAAAGATCGGAGAGAACGAGAGAGAATTAAGCTGTTAAATGAACAGTTACAACGAGCAAATGAACAGCTCCATGAGTTTGCACAGGAAAAGGAACTGATGGGTGAGACGAAAGAGAGAAATCGTCTTGCAAGAGAAATTCATGATACGTTGGGACATATCCTTACCGGTATATCAGTAGGAATTGATGCGGTACTTGTTCTTATGGATATCGCACCGGATAAGGCAAAGGAACAGCTTGAAGGAATTGGCGATACCGCAAGAAGGGGTCTTGAGGATGTACGCCGTTCGGTAAGGAAGTTAAAGCCGGATGCGTTGGAGCGAATGTCACTCAGTAATGCGATTCACCAGATGATAGAGGATATGTCAAAGGTCACAAATACGAAGATTTACTTTGTCTCTTATATGGAAGAACTGAAGTTTGAGTCAGATGAGGAAGAGGTCATCTACCGTATTATTCAGGAAAGTACGACCAATGCCATTCGCCATGGAAAGGCAACAGAAATCTGGATTCGTCTCAGTGAAAAAGATGAGGAGTTAACAATTATCATCAGTGACAATGGATGTGGCTGTGAATCAATAAAAGAAGGTTTTGGCTTAAAACATATAAGAGAAAGAGTTGAACTGTTAAATGGTGAAGTAAATTACCAGGGCATGATCGGCTTTACGATAATAGCAAAGATACCGGTTCGAAATAAACTGACCGGAAAGCAGGATGGAAATGAATCGAATATTGTCGAAGAGAGTGTAAGCAACAGAAAAGACCATCAGACAGAGTAGAAGTATAGTATTTTGAAACACATCGAAGAAAATAAATATAATAAAAAGCAAGAGGAAAAGAAAATGATTAAAGTATTAATTGCAGATGATCAGGAATTGATTCGTGAGAGCCTGAAAATTGTTCTCGGCGCAAACGAAGATATGGAAGTAACCGGAACTGCCGAGAATGGAGAACAGGTTCTTTCCGAAATAAAAAAGGAGAAACCGAATGTAATCTTAATGGATATCCGTATGCCGGGAATTGACGGTGTGGAGTGTACTCGCATGGTCAAAGAAAAATATCCGGATATTTATATTATTGTTCTTACAACATTTGATGATGATGAGTATATTTTTGGAGCATTAAAATATGGCGCAAGTGGTTATCTCTTAAAAGGAATTTCCATGAAAAATCTTGCAGAGGCAATTCGGACTGTTGTAAGTGGAAAGGCAATGATTAATCCGGAGATTACAGATAAAGTAGTAAAGCTTTTTAATCATATGGCACAGAGCAGTTATGCTATTCAGGTAGATAACAAACTTACAGAAGAATTAACCAAAACAGAATGGAAAGTGATTCAGAAAATCGGCTGTGGTATGTCGAATAAGGAGATTGCGTCAGAGCTGGCACTGTCAGAAGGAACGGTGCGGAATTACCTGAGTTCTGTTCTTAGTAAGCTTGAACTCAGGGACAGAACTCAGCTTGCGATATGGGCAGTGCAGACTGGAGCTGTGAACAGATATATAGGGGAATAAAAAATATATAGTAATGCGTGATAATATACGAACAATAATGGATAACCTGGTAAGGTAAAAAATATTCATAAACATATCTAATAAAATGAATATGTTTAACAAGATGGATTTAAATATGTATTTTTAAAATCTCTTGTATTTGTTTGGATAAATAGCTTTCGATAATACATTAAATATTTGAGGAGAAATAATGGGAGATATAAAACTAAGAAAGGGAACAGGACTTCTTTTTATAATGGCAGTTCTTTTTATCAGTAGTCTGCTGTACCTGCGTTACCGGGATCAGGATACCCTTCGAGTCGGGATTTTCTATGGAAGTAACTGGGAAGTCCCGGGAACAGTGCATTATGATATTCTTGATGAGGCGATAAAGAAGTTTGAATCGAAATACCCCAATATAAAAGTAGAGTATGAAAAAGGGATTCTTTCGGATGATTATTCGGAGTGGCTGTCCGAACAGATTTTAAAGGGAACAGAACCGGATGTATATCTGGTATTGGATGAAGATTTTAATACGCTGGCATCCCTTGGTGCATTGAAGAATTTGGATACATTAGTTAGTGGGGATAAGGAATTTGATTCCTCTGTATTTTATTCTTCTGTCTATAAAGCCGGGCAGTATGGGAGCAGTCAGTATGCACTTCCGATGGAGTGTAATCCGACCCTGATGTTTGTAAACAAAACACTTCTGCAAAAGAAGGAATTAAAGTACCGGATAACGACTGGACCTGGGATGACTTTTATGACATCTGCAAAAAAATAGTAAAGGATTCGGATAGGGATGGGCAGTTAGATCAGTTTGGATTTTATGACTATACATGGCTTCAGGCAGTCTATTCCAATGGAATCACGCCTTTTAATAAAGCAGGAACAGCATCGAATTTTTTAGATGAAAAGTTTTCACAGTCACTTGAATTTGTAGAACGTCTGGAAGCAACGAATCGAAACTATCAGGTCACATCTAATGATTTCGATTTAGGGAGAGTGGCATTTCGTCCTTTTACATTCTCTGATTACCGAACCTATATGCCATATCCGTGGAGGATTAAGAAGTACTCTGGTTTTGAGTGGACCTGCATCAGGATGCCAGCCGGTCCATCGGGGGATAATCGCTCGGAAATGAGCGCGCTTATGGCAGGGATGAGTTCAAGAACAGGGAAGAAACAACTCGCATGGGATTTTATGAAGTTGTTGACAACAGATACAGATATTCAAAGTCTTATATATAAAGATACTTCCGCAGCATCCGTATTAAAGTCAGTGAATACTTCACAGGATACGATGGATTTGTTGAATAAAGATACCCCGGGGGATAGCATAATAGATATGTCCCTTCTTGACACGGTAATTGATACCGGAGTAATCCCAAATCGTTTTAAAGATTATGAAGAAGCCTATGAAAAAACAGATACTCTTATTAAAAGTTATGTAGATGAGGAGGATGACAGCAGCACATTTTTATTCCAAATGAAGAATCAAATTGACGAAATTCTAAAAAAGTGACAAATGTCACATGAAAATATGACAAATTCAAATTGATAGCAATGACATTCGTTAGATGTATAAAAATCAGCGTTTTGTTATACTTTAATCACAAACAAAGCAAGCCAAAACTACAAAATGTATTTCTGGAGTCTCCCCTGTAGAATCAGGTACTAAAGATTCCGAAAGTACATTGAAAAAGGGAAATTAAAGGAGGGAACGAAAGCAATGATTTATACGGTAACTTTTAATCCGGCATTAGATTATGTAGTATTCCTTGATGACCTCAAATTAGGAGATGTCAATCGTTCTACAAGAGAATCCATTTTCTATGGTGGAAAGGGAATTAACGTATCTACAATTTTGAATACTCTCGGTCTTGAAACAACTGCTCTTGGTTTTGTTGCCGGCTTTACAGGAAAGGCAATCGAAGATGGATTAGCAGCACAGGGAATCCACACAGATTTCATTCATCTTCCAGAAGGCAATTCCAGAATTAATGTGAAAGTAAAACATGGCGATGAGACAGAAATCAACGGACAGGGACCAGTAATTACAGAAGAGGCAATCAATGAACTTTTTGCAAAACTTGATACTCTTACGAAAGAGGACATTCTTGTATTAGCAGGAAGTATTCCAAACACATTACCGGAAGACATTTATGAGAAGATTCTTGCAAGACTTGAATCCAAAGGAATCCGCGTAGTTGTGGATGCGACAAAAGACTTACTTCTTAATGTTTTAAAATATCATCCGTTCTTAATTAAGCCAAATAACCACGAACTTGGGGAAATGTTCGGAACAGTATGTAAAACAGATGAGGATATCGTATATTACGCAAAGAAGCTTCAGGAAATGGGAGCTGTGAATGTATTGATTTCCATGGCTGGAGACGGAGCCATTCTTATCACAGAAGATGACCAGAACATTAAGATGGGAACACCGAAGGGCAAAGTAGTAAACTCCGTTGGCGCAGGAGATTCTATGGTGGCAGGATTTGTCGCAGGATATCTTCGTGGTGGAAATTACGAAGAAGCATTAAAGAGCGGTACAGCCGCAGGAAGCGCAACCGCATTTTCCGAGGGACTTGCATCTCTGGAAATGTATGAAAAGATGCTGAAACAGATTAGTGAATAAAGTTTTAAAATGCTGAATCAAATCAGCGAATATGCTTTGAATTTATTAGAAAGATCCTGTTATCATTTTATATTCAAAAAGTTGAATGTGATAGAAATTGAAGTTGGATGGAACAGGAACTTGAGATAAAACAAAAACCGATTTGAATTTTTTAGAGAGGAAAAAATTATGAGAATTGTCGATTTGTTAAAGAAAGAGGCAGTTGTTCTTAATGCAGAAGTTAGTACAAAAGAACAGATGCTTGATTTACTCGTTGACCTTCACAAAGAAGTTGGCAACATCAAAGACAAAGCTGCTTTTAAGGCAGGAATCATGAAAAGAGAATCTGAAGGACCTACTGCAATCGCAGAGGGAATCTGTATTCCACATTCAAAAAATGAAGCAGTTATCAATCCAGGTATCGCAGCAATTACCGTACCATCCGGAGTTGACTGCGCAGCACTTGACGGAGAGCCATCCAATCTTTTCTTTATGATTGCGGCTCCAGCAGAAGGTTCTGATGTTCACTTGGAAGCGTTATCCAGATTGTCTACTATTTTAATGGATCCTGCTTTCCGTGAAAAGTTATTATCCGCAAAAGATGTTGATGCTTTCTTAGCAGCAATTGATGAAAAGGAAACAGAAAAATACGGTGAGGAAGATAAGGCAGCACAGGCAGCCGAAGTACCTGCAAAGAAAGCCGGATACCAGGTTCTTGCTGTAACAGCATGTCCTACAGGTATTGCACATACTTATATGGCAGCAGAAGCACTTGAGGAAAAAGGTAAGGAATTAGGAATTTCTATTAAGGTAGAAACAAATGGTTCCGGTGGAGCAAAAAATGTTCTTACTCAGGAAGAAATTGATGCCTGCGACGGAATTATCGTAGCAGCAGATAAAAATGTAGAGATGGCTCGTTTCGATGGTAAGCCAGTTATCAAAGTAAAAGTTTCTGATGGTATTCATAAATCTCAGGAATTAATTGAGAGAGCTGTAAAAGGTGATGGACCAATTTACCATCATGAAGGTGGTAAGGCAGCAAGCACTTCTTCTGATGGAAATGAAAGCATTGGACGTCAGATTTACAAACATCTGATGAACGGTGTTTCTAACATGCTTCCATTCGTTATCGGTGGTGGTATTCTCATCGCGATTGCCTTTCTGTTAGATGATTATTCCATTGACCCATCTAACTTTGGTATGAACACACCAGTAGCAGCGTTTTTTAAGACAGCCGGCGGTGTAGCATTTAACTTTATGCTTCCAATCCTTGCAGGTTTCATTGCAATGAGTATTGCAGATCGTCCAGGTTTAATGGTTGGTTTTGCAGGCGGTGCGATCGCAAGTGCAGGAACAACATTTGCTTCTTGTTTTAACTCAGATATCACAGTAATTTCCGGTGGATTTATCGGAGCATTATTTGCAGGTTTCTTAGCAGGTTATTTGGTACTGGGTTTAGAAAAACTTACAGAGAAAATGCCAGATTCTATGGATGGACTCAGACCAATGTTGATCTATCCAGTTGCAGGTCTTTTATTGATCAGTGTGATCATGTTTGCAATTAACCCATTCTTCTCCTGGTTAAACCAGTTACTTGCTAACGCATTAAACTCCTTATCTGGAGCAAACAGTATTGTGCTTGGATTAATTGTTGGTGGTATGATGTCCATCGATATGGGTGGTCCATTCAACAAAGCAGCTTATGTATTTGGTACAGCTTCCTTAGCATACCAGACAGACGCAGGTTACATGATCATGGCAGCCGTTATGGTAGGTGGAATGGTTCCTCCAATCGCTATTGCCATTGCTTCATGGGTATTTAAAAATAAATTCACAGACAACGACAGAAAGACAGCACCAGTTAACGCAATCATGGGACTTTGTTTCATTTCCGAAGCAGCAATTCCATACGCAGCAGGAGATCCCCTCCACGTTATTCCTTCCTGTGTAATCGGTTCTGCAGTAGCTGGAGCATTATCCATGGCGTTTAAATGTACACTGATGGCACCTCACGGTGGAATCTTCGTATTCCCAGTAGTAGGACATGCATTAATGTATATCATCGCTTTGGCAATCGGTTCTATCGTTGGAGCAGTTATGCTTGGTCTTTTAAGAAAGCCAGTAGAAAGCAAATAATCATAATTGTTTAAATAATAAACAAACGAACAATAAACGTATAATAAGTGACAAGCAAATGTCTGAAAATATGTAAATAAGTTGCCGTTAGTCATTGACCGGTATCTTAGAGAATATCTATCATGAAGATACCGATCGCAGAAAAAATAATTCCCTAATTTAGTTGCTATAAATGAAGAAGAAATCTCAGAAACAGTGAAAAGCTACTGTTTCTGGGATTTCTTCTTTTTTTACATTTATTGACTTTTTTACTTAAAAAAATTATAATATAAATAATTATTAGAAGTTATACAAAGCGAAATCATGCAAAGTATATTCAATCGAGTAACAATACATTTATATATTTGATTATGAATGTTGGCAGGAATTTTTGAATATATTATATATGAATGTTTGTTTTCAAAAAAGTAACTGAAAAGAGGAGGGAATGATATGAGATATGAAATCAGCGAAGTCGTAAAAAAAGACCAGGTTATGGAATTGGTTTTTGGTAATTGCAGCAAGCCGAGAGATTTACTGGGACGACATTTTATCTTAGAGGGACAGGTTATTTCTGCCTATCATCCTGATGCAGTAGAGATGGAAGTTATTTCAGAAGATGGCAGTCATTACGTTATGGACACAGTGGAGAGACAGCCGGTATTTTCGCTGTTTCTTCCTCATAAAAGACCTTTTTCTTATCAGATACATATGACATTTCGTGACGGGAATACTTATACGTGCAATGACCCTTACAGTTATGAGGGAATTATCACAGAAGAAGAAGAGAAGCTGTTCTCGAAAGGTGGCTGGAATGAGGTGTACCATAAGATGGGATGCCATAAAATGAAGATTGGAAATGCCGGGGGAATGTATTTTGCAGTCTGGGCGCCAAATGCCAGACGAGTCAGTGTGGTTGGAGATTTCAACTTCTGGAATGGAATGTTGTATCCGATGCATAAACTGGAGAACTCAGATATTTTTGAATTATTTATTCCAGGACTTTCTTGTGGACAGTTTTATAAATTTGAAGTAAAAAATGCACAGGGCGAAGTGACGCAGATGGTTGACCCGTATGCAGTCATGAACGAGGAAAAGGAAAATGGTGCTTCGAGAATGTTCGATCTTGGCAGATTTCGCTGGGAAGATTCAAGATGGCTGTCAGAACGATATCATGGAAATATGTTTAAAGTTCCGATGTCCATATGTGATGTTCGAATCAGTGAATTAGATTCGCCGGATGAAAAAGTGCCGGAAATCGTGCAGGACATGGGACATACACATATTTTGCTTCGGGGAACTCCGGAAGGAGAAAGAATTGGAGCGCAGAAAGGATTTTTTGAACCGGCATTTTATGGCAACACACCAGATACGATGCGCTTCTTTGTTAATCGGTCACATAAAAGGAATACCGGAGTTTTATTGGAAATCTCTCCGGAATATTTAAGAAGAGCGGTGCATCTCTTTGAAAGAAAGCATCCGCAGGCAATCAATTATCTACTTGCTAATATTCTTTTCTGGATAAAAGAATATCATATCGATGGATTTGTATTTCGAGGATTGAGTGAGAATTCTGCTGATTTTATGGAGAAGGCAAGAGAAGTGATAAAAGAGGAAGACAGTAGTATTTTGTTTATAGGAGAAGAAATATCCGGTAAAAGAGAAGAAGACTTTTTTGATTTTGAATGGAACGTGAATCTTAAAGCAGGTGTAGAAAGATATCTTTCTACAGATACAGACAGTAGAAAGCAGGAGTATATGCGGCTTTCTGCTCCACTGATGAAGGGTGACTTTTCTCATGCGATTTTACTCCTTAATAAAGAAATCAATAAAGAGAAAAATAATCTTTTCGATGAATCTTTCATTGACAAGAAGCCTTCATGTGATTATGATAAGTTAACAGGAGTCAGGATGTCTTATGGTTATCTGATGGGAGTGCCAGGCAGAAAGGCGTGGGATTTACATTCGCATGAGAACATTTCTTCACAGGAATATGTGAAGTCACTACTTCGGATTTATCAGGAATATTCTGCCCTTTATGAATATGACCCGGTACGGGCTTCTTTTGAATGGATTAATGGAATGGATGTGGAATCCTCTGTTCTTACATTTGTCAGAAGATCTCCTTCTGGCAGAGATAATCTGTTGTTTGTATGTAACTTTAGTATAGAAGAAAGGGAGTCCTGGCAGGTTGGTGTTCCAAAGCTTGGAAAGTATACCATGATTTCTAACAGCGATGCTGTGGAATTTGGAGGTGAGGGACGTGCAGAGAATCAGGAAGTGCAGGCAATCCCTGAATGTTGGGATCTGCGGCCATATTCTATTAAGATATCTGTGCCGCCACTGACGACATTGATTTTTAAGTTTTAAAGGGTTTAATATATATTTATAATATTAGATATTAAGAAAAGAAAGGTGTGTTTAGTAATGAAAGAAGATTGTATATTCTGTAAGATAGCAAAAGGAGAGATTCACTCTGCTACAGTTTATGAAGACAGCCATTTCACAGTAATTCTTGATGTGAATCCGGCAACAAAGGGACATTGTCTGATTATACCAAAGGAACATTTTGACAATATTTATGATCTGGATGGAGAGACAGCCGGTAAGTTATTTGCACTGGCTACCTGTATTGCAAGAGCAATGAGAGATGCGTTAAAGTGCGATGGACTGAATCTTGTTCAGAATAATGGAGAGGTTGCGGGACAGACTGTAAATCATTTTCATTTACATTTGATTCCTCGTTATGAAGGAGATGGACTGAATCTTAACTGGTCACAGCAGGAGATTTCTGCAGAGCAGTTAGAGGAGATCAGACAGTCAATTAAGAAGTCGATTTAATTGATTGTTAATTACTTACAGTGGAATTTTTGCAATTTATATTTTGTAATTGGTGGATGGTTTTGGAAAAATAAGTTAAAATACTTTTGATATTTATAATCATTTCAGTAATAGAAAGGACAGAGTATGGGTAAGTTAGATTTTAAGCCGGGTAATATGTTATACCCTCTTCCGGCAGTTATGGTATCGGTGAGAGATAAAGAGGGGAATGATAATATTATAACAGTTGCCTGGACAGGAACGGTATGCACCAATCCGCCCATGCTCTACATTTCTGTTCGTCCACAGAGACATTCTTATAAAGCCTTACATGAGATGGGTGAGTTTGTGGTGAATCTGACTACAGAAAGAATTGCGAAAGCAACAGATTTCTGTGGGGTTCGCTCTGGAAGGAATATGGATAAGTTTGAGCAGACTGGACTTACGAAAGGGGAAGCGAAGAAGATCAATGCCCCTGTGATCGAGGACAGCCCGGTCAATATTGAGTGTCGTGTCAGAGAAGAAGTGGCACTCGGTTCCCATACTATGTTTATAGCCGATGTTGTTCATGTGACGGTAGATGATACTTATATGGATGAAAGAGGAACTTTTCATCTTGAAAAAGCAGCGCCAATTGTATATTCTCATGGTACGTATTTCGGACTGGGAGAATCTTTAGGGACATTTGGATATTCTGTTCGTAAAAAGAAAAAAAAGAGAAAAAACAGATAAATTAAGACGTTTATTTTGTGACAATTTCTGATTTACAATAAATAAGAAGATATGATATAATAAAATGGTTCTAGGTTTAATTTGAATTGTGAAGAAAAGTACATATTTGTTTGAGATATAAAATATCATGACAGGAATTTTTGAAACAGGATTACAGACATTTTATAGCTATTCAGAGTTAAAGCGATTGCATAAAAAGATAATAAAGGTGTATTTTTACAAATCGATTATAAATAGTTATAACAATTTTATTTTGAATTTATTTTTTTGTAAGAGAGTAATCTTTGGAATAGAAATTCTATTTTAGGGTCAGGATTTTATTATTTGGATTTTTTTGGAGAAAATATTTTTATTGGAAATTCAATGTTTATATTTCTTTGAAGGGAATATTTTACTTAGAATTTTCCTGCTTTGTTTTTTAGAGAGAATTTTTTACCTGGAATTTTATTTGGATTTACTTTAGTTTGAAAATTAGTGTTAAGAATAATAACATTTGAGATAGATTATAGAGGTGCGAAATGGAACAGTATATTATTAAAGGTGGTAATCCGTTAGTTGGTGAAGTTGTAATTGGTGGAGCAAAGAATGCAGCGTTGGGAATTCTGGCAGCAGCCATTATGACTGATGGAAAATGTTTTATTGATAATATGCCGAATGTGAGAGATACTAATGTCCTTTTACAGGCAATGGAAGGCATTGGTGCAACGATTGACCGTAAGGGAGATAATGAAGTTGTAATCAGTGGAAAGAATATAGATTCCACCGGAGATTTAATTGTAGATAATGAATACATTAGAAAGATCAGAGCATCTTATTATTTGATTGGTGCTCTTTTAGGTAAATACAGAAAAGCACAGGTTGTTCTTCCGGGAGGCTGTGATATCGGAAGCCGTCCAATCGACCAGCATATTAAGGGATTCCGTGCGCTCGGAGCGGAAGTTAAGATTGAACATGGAATGATTATTGCACAGGCAGAACAGCTTGTTGGAAGCCGCATTTATTTGGATGTGGTTTCTGTTGGTGCAACAATTAATATCATGATGGCAGCATCACTCGCACAGGGTAATACTGTAATTGAGAATGCCGCAAAGGAGCCACATATTGTAGATGTAGCCAACTTTTTAAATAGCATGGGAGCAAATATCCGCGGTGCGGGAACAGACGTAATCCGCATCAAAGGTGTGGAGAGATTCCATGATACAGAGTATTCTGTAATTCCAGATCAGATTGAGGCTGGAACTTTCATGATGGCAGCAGCAGCTACCAGGGGAGATGTTCTTATCAAGAACGTAATTCCTAAACATTTAGAGACAATATCTGCAAAGTTGATAGAGATTGGAGCAGAGATTGAAGAGTCTGACGATGCAGTAAGAGTTGTGGCAACACAGCGTCTGCGTCATACACAGATTAAGACACTTCCATATCCGGGATTCCCTACAGATATGCAGCCACAGATGGCAATTACACTGGGACTTTCCACAGGAACAAGCACGATTACAGAGAGTATCTTTGAGAATCGTTTCCGCTATGTGGAAGAGCTTCGCCGTATGGGAGCCAATATTAAGATGGTAGAGGGCAACACTGCGATTATCCACGGTGTTGAAAAATATACAGGAGCGACGGTGGCAGCACCAGATCTCCGTGCTGGAGCTGCACTTGTTATTGCAGGACTTGCAGCGGAAGGCTACACAACGGTAACTCAGATTGGTTATATTCAAAGAGGATATGAAAGATTTGATGAGAAGCTTCGCGCTCTCGGAGGATTGATTGAAAAAGTTGATTCCGAGAAAGAAACCAACAAATTTATTTATAAAACAGGTACTGTAAACTAAGAATTGGAGATGAATAGTACAATGGAAAGAAGATTATTTACATCAGAATCCGTAACAGAAGGACATCCAGATAAGATGTGTGATCAGGTTTCTGACGCTATACTTGACGCTTTAATGGAAAAAGACCCAATGAGCCGTGTTGCCTGTGAGACAGCAATGACAACAGGTCTTGTACTTGTTATGGGTGAGATTACAACAAATGCTTATGTTGACATTCAGAAGATTGTTCGTGATACAGTCAGAGAAATTGGATACACAAGAGGCAAATATGGTTTTGACGCAGACACATGCGGTGTTATGGTTGCTTTAGATGAGCAGTCTTCCGATATTGCTATGGGTGTTGATAAGGCACTTGAAGCAAAAGAGAACAAGATGAGCGATGAAGAATTAGAAGCAATCGGTGCCGGAGACCAGGGCATGATGTTCGGTTATGCCAGCAACGAAACAGAAGAGTATATGCCATATCCTATCGCATTAGCTCACAAGTTATCCAGACAGCTCACAAAGGTTCGTAAAGACGGAACTTTATCATACTTAAGACCAGACGGAAAGACACAGGTTACTGTAGAATATGATGAGAATGGAAAGCCAGATCGTCTCGATGCCGTTGTTCTTTCTACACAGCATGATCCTGAAGTAACACAGGAACAGATTCATGAAGACATTAAGAAATACGTTTTTGATGCAATCCTTCCACAGGATATGGTTGACGAGAATACAAAGTTCTTCATTAACCCTACAGGAAGATTTGTAATCGGTGGACCACACGGAGACAGTGGATTAACAGGTAGAAAGATTATCGTAGATACTTACGGTGGATATGCTCGTCATGGTGGTGGAGCATTCTCTGGAAAAGACTGCACAAAGGTAGACCGTTCTGCTGCATACGCTGCAAGATATGTAGCTAAGAACATCGTAGCAGCCGGACTTGCAGATAAATGTGAGATTCAGTTATCTTATGCTATCGGTGTAGCGCAGCCTACATCTGTTATGGTGGATACTTTCGGAACAGGAAAGATTGCAGAAGATAAACTTGTAGATATGATTCGCGAGAACTTTGACTTAAGACCAGCAGGAATTATTAAGATGCTTGACTTAAGAAGACCAATCTATAAGCAGACAGCGGCTTATGGACACTTTGGAAGAAATGATCTTAATCTCCCATGGGAGCAGCTTGATAAAGTAGAGACTCTTAAGAAGTATCTGTAGGATTCTGATTTTGGGAGTGGGATAGACAGACGCTCCTCAAGAGAGAAGAGACCCTATATTTGTGACTCTATCACTGTAGGTTGAATGTTCGCTTATGCGCTCGCATTCAATCCTCGCTCTAAGGCCACAAATATAGGGTCTCTTCTCTCTTGGGGAGCTGTTTTTTTGCTGCCCACATGTAAAAGCAGAATTTTATGGATGTGCATGGTCTTAGAACGGTTTAGCAGATTCTTTGAGTGCTCTACTTTAAGGCAAGTGGGAAAGTGGAATTGTGTGTTTTTTAAATTTTCTTTCTCGGATATTTTTCAACTCATTTCTAGAGCGTGTTTGAAAAATGCTTTCTGCAAAATATACCGTAAATTGAGGTGTGCAGATTGCAGGAATGATTTTTCAGACACGCTCTAGGGTTTGGAGTGAACAGCTGTCACAAGAAACTTTTGCCGGATTGCTTAAAGACTATGGGGAAAAGAAGCCCTAAAAAATTTATCCCATTTTGTGACTTTGTGCTGTGGAATTCTGACTGTAACCTTGCGAGCTCGTTTTCGAGCAAGGTTGTTTTATCAGGCAGAATGGAGCGTTCAGCACAACGGAACAAAATGGGATAAATTTTTTAGGGCTTCTTCTCAATAATCCTTCCGGCAATCCGGCCACACATTCTCCCACAGCAGCGTCTGTTTCCCACCCTACAATCTGGTGGATTAAAATTGTGTGTTAAAAAATAATCAATTTTTTAAAAAATCTATTTACGAAAGTGTTTTAAAATGATATAGTGGGTTAGTAATTTATGGATGGTATTCGAAGCGAAACCATACCGCGTGTAACCGACAGGCATTGAGCTTATATCCTTTAGGAATAAGACTCGGAGTATCACCATGCGAAAGGCAAGGTGATAAATATGAGAACAGGAATTATAGGTGCAGGGAAAGTTGGGTGTTCCCTTGGTAAGTATTTCAGATTAGGTAATCTGGAAGTAACAGGATATTACGATGTGAATGAGAATCTTGCAAGAGAGGCGGCGACCTTTACGGCGACGACCTTTATAAAAGATTTGGAGACAATTGTAAAGATAAGTGATACTCTGTTTCTTACTGTTCCTGATGATCTGATTACCATAGTATGGAATCAGATTAAGGATATGCCCCTTGAGGGAAAGTTTATATGTCATTGCAGTGGTGCATTATCATCCGGAGATGCATTTCCCGGAATTGATGAATGTGGTGCTTTCGGATATTCTGTCCATCCGCTCTTTGCAGTCAGCGATAAATACAATTCTTACAAAGAGCTGTCACATGCGTATTTTGTAATAGAAGGCGATGAGAAACATCGGGAAGAAATCGCCGGGATTTTTAAGAATCTTGGGAATCCGGTGCATTATATTGCAGCAAAAGATAAAGTAAAATATCATTGTGCTGCTGCCGTATGCAGTAATCATGTGGTTGCGCTGATACAGGAAAGTTTAGATCTGATGCAGGAGTGTGGATTTGATGAAGAGAGTGCGCTTAAGGCATTAGCTCCGATTATGCTTGGAAATATGCAGCATATTGCGGAGTGCGGAACTGTAAATAGTCTCACTGGTCCGGTGGAAAGAGCCGATGTAAAGACTGTTGAAAAGCATTTGAATTGTCTCAATGAAAAGCAGCAGATGATCTATCGTCTTTTATCAGAAGTTCTTATTTCTATAGGAGAAAAAAAGAATCCAGGCAGAGATTATGGAAGACTTAAAGACATTCTCGGAAATGAGTAAGGCTGTTTAAACACAAGTCATTTTATGATTTTATCAGATGATGATTTTATGAAACGATGACTTTGTATAAGGGTTGCATTGCAATGATGTAAGGGACAGCAGATCAGGAGGTATATAATGAAGAACACGGTAACAACTTTTCAGGCAATGAAAGATAAAGGTGAAAAGATTTCCATGCTGACAGCATACGATTATTCCACAGCAAAGTTAGAAGATGCTGCAGGAATTAACGGAATCTTAGTTGGGGATTCCCTTGGTAATGTTATTTTAGGATATGATACTACAATCCCTGTAACAGTAGAAGATATGATTCATCATGGAGCTGCTGTTGCAAGAGGAGCAAAGAATTCTTTAGTTGTAGTAGATATGCCTTTCCTTTCTTATCAGACTTCTGTTTATGATGCAGTTGTAAATGCTGGAAAGATTATGAAAGAGACACAGTGTGACTGTGTGAAGCTAGAAGGTGGAAAGAGTGTGTGCCCACAGATTAAGGCAATTACAGACGCTTCTATTCCAGTAATGGCACATCTTGGACTTACTCCACAGTCCGTCAATGCATTTGGTGGATTTAAAGTACAGGGAAAAACTTTAGAGGCAGCACAGCAGCTTATCGAAGATGCAAAGGCAGTAGAAGAAGCCGGTGCATTTGCAGTTGTTTTAGAATGTGTTCCAGCCAAACTTGCCCGCAGGATAACAGAGGCATTACACATTCCTACGATTGGAATCGGGGCAGGTGAAGGCTGTGACGGACAGATTCTTGTCTATGCAGATATGCTCTCTATGTTTTCTGATTTTACACCAAAGTTTGTGCGAAGCTTTGCAAATGTAGGGGAGATTATGTCACAGGCATTTAAAGATTATGATGCTGCAGTAAAGGACAGCTCTTTTCCGGCACAGGAACATACATTTAAGATTGATGATGAAGTGTTAGAGAAGCTTTACTAAAGAGATAAATCTTTGCATGAATTTTAAATAAGTACATCTTAGAGCGTGTTTGAAAAATCATTCCTGCAATCTGCACACCTCAATTTACGGTAT
>CAVCBH010000123.1:0-2030 GCA_963600375.1 bacterium
GACCGCCGTTTGGCGGTCTAAAATTTTATCAAGGTACGGACTATCTACCACTTACTCTTAAAAGCGAAATCTCTGTTTTAAGACGAAAATCGAACTCCGCAATTCTATAAAAATGCGAGGTTCGATTTTCTGACTCTATCACTGTGGGTGCGTCTGATCTGTAACAACTTCTCCTTAGTAGTTATTTCCAAAGAAATATTCATATGGATTCATAGAATCGCTGTTACTGTTTCCGCTGTTTCCATTGCCATAACCGTAGCCATAGTTACCCGAGTTACCGTTGCTGTTTCCTGAGTTTCCATTACCATTAGAGTTACCGTTATTATTTCCGTTATTGTTTCCATTACTGTTTCCATTGTTGGAATTGCTATCGGACTCGCTGCTGTCAGCAGAACTATCTGTTGTTACATCACTGAAGTCACTCTTTTTACCGAGTGTTACGGTTACTGTCTTTTCTTCGTATGTTCCACTCTGATTTGCTCTCTTAAATGTAATCTTAACCTTTGTATTTGCTTTCTTGATGGCAAGTTTTTCTTTTAATCCCGACATGGTTGATACGTTATTGCCCTCAAACTTAGTAATGACATCTCCTGCAGAGATTCCTGCTTTTTCTGCTGGTGAACCGCTTACTACCTGAGATACATAGATTCCGCTAGGGATTCCGAGAGCGCTTGAATAGGATTCGTTAATATCACGTCCTACTACTCCAAGGAATGCGGCATCTTTGGTGCTTACGCTACTGGCATTCATTAAATCTGTTAAGATTGTTTTAGCTGTAGAGATTGGGATTGCATATCCCATACCTTCTACGGATGTATCTTCTAATTTGGCGTTGTTGATACCAATTACCTGACCGTCCATATTAATAAGTACACCACCACTGTTACCAGGGTTAATCGCTGCATCTGTCTGAAGAAGGTTCATTGTTCCATCTGTTAAGGATACTTCACGGTTCTTAGCACTTACAACACCGGTTGTAACAGACTGTCCATAGCCTAATGCGTTACCGATTGCTACGACTTCTTCTCCTACTTTTAAATCATCGGAGCTTCCGAGTGTTGCTACTTTGATTTTAGAAGCTGTAGAATCTTTGATATCTGTTAATTTGACAGTGATAACTGCAAGGTCAGCGCTGGAGTCTGTTCCTACTACAGTTGCTTTCGCAGTTGTATCATCTACAAATCCTACAGTAAGGGATGTTGCATCGGATACTACATGGTTATTTGTTGCAATCATAAGTGCATCCTTTGTCTTTGCAATGATAAATCCTGAACCGGCTCCTTCGGATTCCTGTGTGCCAAATCCATAATAACTTGAAGACTGAATCGTACTTGTGATAGATACAACGGATGGCATTACTTCATTTACCACACTTGCTACGTTCTGGCTGTTAGAACTGCTTCCTGAAGAAGAAGTGTTGCTCTTTGTGCTTGTTGTTCCTGATGTTGTCTCAATCTTGTCTGCTACAGAAGGATAAAGCTTATCTTTTGCTACAGAAACGCCAACAAAACAAGCTCCGGCTACTAAACCAAACACTGCTGCGGATGCAACAAGCTTTGCGACCTTCTTACCCATTCCACTATTATTTCCATTCTTTCGCTGTCTGCGTTTCTTATCTGGTTCTGGTGGGATATTTCCATAATAAGTTTCATTGTTATTGCTGTAATCATTGTTATAACTGTTATTGTAAGCACTTCTGTAACGGTCATCTGAATCGCTGTAATTATTACTATAACCAGTATTGGAATTACTATTATAATCTGCACTGTTATTATAGCCTTCAGAACTTTCTCCCGTTCCCTGCTCTTTATAAGAATATCTATGACTTCCTGCCTGCTCATGTGCCACTGTTTCCTCTGTTGGTGTCACATCTATAGCACTTCCATCATTGTTGTATCCCTGGTTATTACTTACTTCATTTATCTGATTGTCCTCTAAATTCTCATTATGGAATCCGTTGTTATTTTCAAATTCGCTCATAATTATATCCCGTCTTTCTGCGAAAGACACCAATGCGTCATGAAACATGT
>CAVCBH010000124.1:0-4133 GCA_963600375.1 bacterium
GCTTTATAGAGACGAAAATATTATATTCATTATTTTTAAAGGTTTCGAAGAAGGTCGTTTCTTATGATGATTTTCTTTTATTTATTAAGTGCCGTAGTTCTATGTGGTCATTTGGAGCGATTCTTAAAGATATCACAGGCAAGAATGAGTATTTTCAGTATTTGAATGTGGATAATGCAGATATGTTGCTTCAATATATCAGAGAACATGAAGAACTTCCGTATAAACCAATTAAGTTGGAAGACTTAATTTATGTCAGTGACGCGGCTGGAATTGATAACCGCTGGGTGGGAGTCAGTGAGCTTGCGAGTTTACTGGTGGATAAGATGGAACTGAATTATTACAGAGCAACTGTTTTAGTAAGAACTTTGCTGATTCTGATTAAGAATGGCTGTAATTACGAAAAGTTGCAGGAAAAGTTAAGTGTTATTTCATTTGAAAAGCCAGAATATAAAGAAGAAGCGCACCAGGCAGTGAGACAGCTCTTTGATAATGTTCCTGTGTTTGAGTATAAAGGATACTCGAGAGCAGAATATAAACGATTATCTCATCAGAAACAATTGAAAAAAAGAAGAAAGTTGTTTACAATTATAGACGGTGGGAAAGAATAGCTTTTCTTTACAAAAAAAGAGAGAATAACTTTTTATAAAAATAATTTTTTATCCTTTTACAGCAAGAAGACTCCGACCTCTAAAGCCTGTTTGTTGGCTTTACAGTACTATATATTGTATGCAAAATTAGTTTTTCGGTGGTCTCCTACAGGTGGGGAAGAATGTCACGTAAGATGTTATAAATGATCAGCTGACAAAAATGCATCATATCTATATTAAATTAATTTTGTTAATATCATGGATGTATGTATTTGACAGTATAGTAAGATGTTCAGAATACCGTAGATTTTCTACAAATTCTGAATAGTTATAAATGAAAACTATAAAAAAGAAAGGAAATAGTGGATTTGAGTAAAAAGAATAATGTTTATGTAATCGGTCATAAGAATCCAGATACAGATAGTATCTGTTCAGCAATTTCTTATGCCTATCTTAAGAATGAATTAAGTCAGAAGCAGGAAGAGGGAGCAAAATATATCCCAACAAGAGCAGGACATGTTAATGAAGAAACACAGTATGTATTAAAGTATTTTGAACAGGAAGCTCCATTATATGTGAATGACATCCGCCCACAGGTTACAGATATCGAAATTCGTAAAACAACAGGTATCGAGTCGGGATTATCTTTGAAGAAGGCCTGGGATATCATGAGAGGCGCACGTATCGTTTCTCTTCCTATTCTTGAAAATGAGAAGCTTGCCGGAATTATTACAGTCAGTGACATCGCTTATTCAGATATGGATGTATATGATAACATGATTTTATCTAAAGCTGGTACAAGCTATCGTAATATCGTAGAGACAATTGACGGCGAGATGATTGTTGGTGATCTTGATGGTGAATTTGAGGAAGGTCATGTTTTGATTGCGGCTGCAAACCCGGATATGATGGAAGGATACATTGAACCACAGGATATGGTTATCCTTGGAAACCGTTATGAATCTCAGCTTTGTGCAATCGAGATGGATGCACAGTGTATCGTTGTATGTATGGGTGCTACTGTTTCTAAGACCATCCGTAAGATGGCAAAAGAACACGGTTGCCGCATTATCGTAAGCCCATATGATACGTATACTGTAGCAAGACTGATTAACCACAGTATGCCAGTCCGTTATTTCATGACAACAGATAATCTGATTACATTCCACACAACAGATTATGTGGATGATATTCAGGAGATTATGGCAAAAAGAAGATTCCGTGATTTCCCTATTACAGATAACCAGGGTAACTATGTAGGAATGATTTCCAGACGTAATTTATTAGACTTAGAGAGAAAGAAACTTATTCTTGTTGACCATAACGAAAAGGCACAGGCAGTAGATGGATTTGAAGAGGCAGAGATTTTAGAAATCATCGACCATCATCGCCTTGGCAATATTGAGACAAATTCTCCAGTATATTTCAGAAACCAGCCAGTAGGATGTACTGCAACCATTATCACACAGATGTACATGGAGAATGATATTACAATTCCTGAAAAAATTGCCGGTCTGTTATGTTCTGCAATTCTTTCTGATACATTAATGTTCCGCTCTCCAACATGTACTGCACTTGACCGTATTATTGCAGAGAAGCTTGCATCAATCGCACATATTGACATCGAGAAATATGCAAGAGATATGTTTGATGCCGGAAGTAATTTAAGAGAGAAGTCTGCAAAAGAAATCTTCTATCAGGATTTCAAGAAGTTCAATGATTCCAATATTAACTTTGGTGTAGGACAGATTAGTTCTATGAATAAAGAAGAATTATCTGCATGTAAAGAAAAACTTCTGCCTTACATGGAAGAAGTTCGTACTTCCTATGGACTTGACATGGTATTCTTTATGATGACAGATATCATTAATGAATCTACAGAGTTATTAATGGTAGGAGAGATGTGCAAAGAGGTTATCGAGAATGCATTTGAAACAACGGTAGAAAACAGCGCAGCAGAACTTCCAGGAGTAGTATCTAGAAAGAAACAGTTAATTCCTGCAATTCTTGGACAGTTATCATAAAGCATATTTGAAAAATCATTCCTGCAATCTGCACACCTCAATTTACGGTATATTTTGCCTTCATTCGGTTGCCGTAGCCCACTATGCCGCCCTCATTCAGGCGAAATCTCCCGCAAATTGTGATGTACATCTTGCAGAAAGCATTTTTCAGACACGCTCTAGTGGGATTTGAGGATGGGGACAGAAGTCTTTGATTTGTTTTTTTATGTGGATTGATATTTTTTCTGATTGTGATAAAGTGGAGGGAGATTTGTGAATTTAGATTGATGTTTTCTGCTTAAACTGAATTACATTGTTGTAATGGCAGTTAAATATATTTATAAAGATAGATGTATTTAAAGTGCAGAGTAGTCTTTAAAAGAGATAGAAAAATTATTTACTTACAATATCTTTCGAATAAGCAGAACACCTCAGTTTTTAACCTCAAATCCTCCCAGTTGCTACTATCGTAATAAAAATATACTATATTTATGATATATTTATAAATGAATCAGATTTAATTCATTGAAAACCAGAGGAGTCACAGCCAGAGTCCAGGAGATGAAATTATCCATATATGTGGCCTGGGAGCAAGTGTTGGATGCGAGCGAGTGAAGCGAACATTCAACACGCCGCGACGAAAGTCACATATATGGATAATTTCATCTCCTGGACTCGTCTGTCCACCCATCGGCCCATTCAAAGAACTAAATCAGACATAATTTTTCAGAGAGGAGCAAATCCCATTATGCGTTATTATATTTCAGATCTGCATTTTTTCCATGAAAACCTGAATACCCAAATGGACTGTCGTGGATTTAAAGATGCAGCCCAGATGAATGCCTATATGATAAAACAGTGGAACAGCAGAGTCCGAGCTAAAGATGAGGTTGTGATTCTTGGCGATTTTTCTGTGGGAAAAGCGAAAGAAACGAATGAAGTGTTAAATCAGCTTAACGGCACACTTTACATGATAAGAGGAAATCATGACAATTATTTAAAGGAAAATGAATTCAACAAAGAACGCTTTGTCTGGATAAAACCTTATGCAGAAATGCATGATAACCGCCGCAAAGTGGTCTTATCTCACTATCCGATATTCTGTTATAACGGACAATATCGCAGAAATAAAAAAGGAGAACCACTCACCTATATGCTTTACGGTCATGTGCATGATACACTTGATGAGCAGCTTGTGAGGCAGTTCTGTGAGATTACAAGACAGACAAAAAGACAGAGTAAATATGATGAAGAACCGATGCCGATTCCCTGTAATATGATTAATTGCTTCTGTATGTATTCAGACTATATACCATTAACATTAGATGAATGGATAGATTACTATTTAATTCATTAAGGCGAGGCTGACGCTTTGAAAGAAACAATCCTTTCATTCATTAAGGCAAAGTTGACGCCGCCAAAGAGCGAAGCAATCCTATATTTGTGACTCTGTCACTGCGGGTTGAATGTTCGCGTAACGGCTCACATTCAATCCTCGCTCTAGAGCGTGTCTGAAAAATCATTCCTGCAATCTGCACAC
>CAVCBH010000125.1:0-8780 GCA_963600375.1 bacterium
AGTTTGTGTGTGGTTTTGAAGGTATATGATATAAAAAAGAGCCAGTGAAGTGCTTTGCACTTTACTGGCTCTTTCTGTTTGGTTCTCAATCTACAGATGCTGCCGGAAGGATAAAGAATCCCTGGTTGTGGCTTTCGTCACGGCAGAATAAATTATTTCAAAGAAATATTCCCATTTATCGTTGAGATTCTCACATCCTGGAATGGTTTTTCACCCAAAATCCCCGTAATATTCTGCACATTTCCTGGTTTTTCCTTAATAAAAAGTCCTTTGATATCAGAAAAAATCTTACCGCGTTTGCTGATTCCATCAATTTTCATGCCAGTGTTTTCAGGAAGGATAAGTTGAATATTACCATTTAATGTTTCACATTCTACAATATTATTTAATGAAGCAAATGTAGCCTGAATCGGACTTGATGAAGTAGCAAGCTTTGCACCCCCGGCGATGTTGTCAGCAATAATGGTTCCGGAAACAGAATGAATATCGGTAAATCCTTCTGCTTTTGCGATATGAATCAGACTGACAGAAGAAACCAGTCGGATTCGTGGAGCAGTGATGGTATTTAAAGAAATAGAACCTTCTGTTGTTTCTGCGGCAAATCGTTCTACGTTCCAGTCGGCATCTGTCATGATATTACCATACTGGGAGGAGAGAAGTAATTCGCCTTTGTAGGAATCCGGAAGAAAAATTTCTATACAGGTAGCAGGATTTACAGTTTCTCTTCGACCGTATCGAATGGTTGTTTTAAATCGGTTTCCGGTTACTTTTGCATAATATTCACTGCCGGAAAGACCATTTATATATTCCTTTATTGTAAGCTGATCATCGGTTGCTTTGTGTAAAAAAAGCGTTTCTGCCTGATAACCAATCTGTAACGTTTTTACGGAAGATACATCTAATGAAACAATATTGTCTGGTTCATTAGAAAGAATCTCCGTAAAATTTAAGTTTTTTTCTTTAATGTTTTGCATAAGTTAAGTGCCTCCTGTACCAATATGAAATAATCTTTTTTTATTATAAGATAAAAAAGAAGATATAGCAATATAGAAAAGAAGATATAGCAATATTGAATCAAAAATATTAACGAGATCGCAAAAAAAATCATCCTTTTTGATAGTTTTTTGTTTGAATAGAAAAGGCAGGTAATATAAAGTTGTATATAGTGCAAAAAAACACATCGAAAAAGATGCCAAATTGTCAAAATAAGTAGTTAAAAAGGTAAAATTACACTTTGACAGAAGAAGAGGAGCATGATATTATTGCTAAGTGTTATGAATATATGTAGAAAATTGTGCAATCCATATAATTTTTTTGTGCAGATAGAATTATTTTTTTGAATTATGTAATTTTACAAACCATTCTTGGTAATATTCTGGGATTGCAGAATTGTAACAGTCTGTTGTCTCCGTTTGTCATACAACAGGGTCTTAGAATTATTTTCTATCTTAAAATCCATACTTTTTAATGTTAATTTCATATTGATGTACTATCTAATGTTAGTATATCAGGTCAAAGGAGGAGAAAGTTTGAACGCAAAACAATTGGGTAGACGACTGCTTCAAATTGTTATTGTGCTGATTGGAATCAGTTTCTTTACTTTTATTCTTACTTATCTTGCACCTGGTGATCCGGTGCGGACAAGATACGCAGCTAGCGGTATGGTCCCAACGGAACAGGAACTGAATGAGGAAAAAGAAAAGTTAGGATTAAATGATCCGATACTGGTACAATACGGGCGGTGGCTCACAAAGGTTCTTCATGGAAATTTTGGAACTTCCTATTCTAACGGGAAACCAGTAGCAGAACTTTTATCTGTGAGGTTATTGCCAACACTAAAGCTGGCGTTTTCGGCATTAATACTTATGCTGCTTGTTTCTATTCCGCTTGGAATGTTATCGGCGGTCTATAAGAATACCTGGATTGATTATCTTGTAAGAGGTATCACATTTTTGGGAGTATCCATTCCGAACTTCTGGGTAGGACTCATACTGCTTTATGTAGTAGCATTAAAGTTCAGTTTACTTCCAGTTATCTCAACAGGCGATGGTTTTGAAAAGATTATTTTGCCAGCAGTTACATTAGCATTTGCAATGACTGGAAAGTATACAAGGCAGGTAAGAACAGCTGTCTTAGAAGAATTAAATAAAGATTATGTGACAGGAGCACGTGCGAGAGGAATGTCAGAGAGTTACATTCTCTGGAGACAGGTATTTCCGAACGCACTTCTTCCATTAGTTACTCTGCTTGGATTATCTCTTGGTAATTTATTAGGTGGCACAGCAGTTGTGGAAGTAATCTTTACATATCCAGGTCTGGGAAATCTGGCAGTACAGGCAATCACATCATATGATTATTCCTTAATTCAGGGATATGTGCTCTGGGTAGCCTTAATCTATATGGTAATTAATTTACTCGTAGATATTTCCTATGCTTTTGTAGATCCGAGAATACGACGGAATGAAAAGGGGTGAATGAAATGCAGAAAGTAACATACTTCATAAAAAAGAATAAGCAATTTACCTTTTTCCTTTTATTAGTAATCATTCTTATCCTGGCTGCTATTTTTGCACCGGTCATCGCACCACAAGATCCGTATGTTTCTAATTTGAAGAATGCGTTACAGGCTCCAAGCAGTGAGCATTGGTTTGGAACAGACAAATTAGGAAGAGATATCTTTTCCAGAGTAATTTATGCTTCAAGAATTTCTCTTTCTTCCACTTTGGTTCTGGTAGCAATTATTTTTGTAGTTGGAACGATACTCGGAACTTTGGCAGGATATTTTGGCGGCTGGGTAGATGCCGTTATCATGAGAATATCCGATATGATGATTTCTTTCCCGGGAATGGTTCTTGCAATTGCCGTTGCGGGAATTATGGGGGCAAGTATCAAAAATGCGGTTATTGCGATTGCAATCGTCAGTTGGTCAAAGTATGCAAGGCTTGCACGAAGTCTTGTCATGAAAATACGACATGAAGATTATGTATATGCGGCGATTGTAGGTGGTTCAAAGACAGGCTATATTATAAGAAGATATATGCTGCCGAATGTAATCCCTACATTGGTAATTACGGCTGCGACAGACATTGGTGGAATGATGCTGGAACTGGCAGGTTTGTCATTTCTGGGATTTGGTGCAGCTGCTCCTGCAGCAGAGTGGGGACTTATGCTGAACGAGGGAAGAACGTATATGCAGAATGCTCCTTGGATGATGATTTATCCAGGACTGGCTATTTTTATTGTAGTAGTAATCTTTAATCTGTTAGGGGATAGTCTTCGCGATGTCCTTGATGTAAGAAAGGAATAATATAAAAAAGATAGCTTATAATAACATTTAAGGTAATGGAGATAATTATTTAGAAGAAGATTATGTATAAATTTGTAAGCCTATTTGCAGAATTTTAGAACATGCAATGAAGATGCAACATTAAAATATGCAAATACAAATAAAGAACAAAATAAGAAAGGATATGTTATGAAAAAAATGAAAAAGTTTTTAGGAATCATGATTGCCATGGTAATGGCAGTTACTATGCTTGCCGGATGTGGCGGCAGCAGCAAGAAAAGCAGTGACGGCGAAAAAACATTAAAGTTTGGATGTTTTTCTTACTCTGAATCTTTAGACCCTGCAAATATTATCAACTCCGCATGGTGTAACAGCCGTTATGGTATTGGAGAATGTCTTTTTAAATATAAAGATGATTTAACTGTAGAAAATACACTTTGTGATGAATATTCTACAGAAGATAACAAAACATGGGTATTCCATATCCGTGATGGTGTAAAGTTCTCTAATGGTAATGATGTAACTCCTTCTGCAATCAAAGCATGTTGGGATGTTCTTTATGCAAACAAGAAAGGTTCTTCTAACCCATCTAAATTTATGGATTATGAGTCCATCACACCAGATGACGATGCTCGTACACTGACAGTTGTATTAAAACAGGCAAAAGCAGATCTTAGAAAAGACCTTGCATATCCTGTATTCGTAGTTCTTGATGTAAGTGGAGATTATGACTTGGCAGAAAATCCAATCGGTACAGGCCCTTATGCTTTAACAAGCTTTGATTCTAAGACAAAAGCAACTCTTGTAAAGAACGAATATTACTGGAACGGAGAAGTTCCTTATGACAACGTGGAAATTGATTTCTTAAGTGAAGATAATAAAGCATTAGCATTACAGAACGGTGATGTTAACCTTGTAGAGAATGTAACTTCTACTTCTGATCTTGATACACTGAAGAAAGATGGTAACTTCAATGTTTCTATCGGACAGGGTGTTCGTACTGGATTTGCTTATATCAATGAAAAAGGTATTTTAGGAGATGACACATTAAGACAGGCATTACAGATGGCATTAGATCACAAAACAATGTGTGAAGTTACTGTAGGTGGTTTATATACACAAGGTATTTCCGTACTTCCATCCAGCCTTGCATATGGATATGACAACTTAAAAGATCCTTACACTTACAATGTAGATAAAGCGAAAAAACTTTTAGATGATGCAGGATATAAAGATACAGATGGAGATGGAATCCGTGAAATGAACGGAAAGAAGATTTCTATCAACTATATTACTTATGAAAACAGAAGACTTTCTGATTTTGCACAGGCAATCCAGACACAGCTTGCTGATATCGGAATTGAAGTAAAGATTAATTCTATGGACGCCGACAGAGAGTGGAACAAGATGGTAGCAGGAGAATACGATTTATGTGACTCTAACTGGATTACAGTAGGTAACGGTGATCCTACTGAGTATATGGCAAACTGGTACGGCAAGTCCGATGCAAACTTCTGTAACTACAAGAACGATGAATATGATAAATTATATGAGCAGTTAGATACAGAGTTTGATGAAGCAAAACGTGCAAAAATCATTGAGCAGTTACAGCAGATCTTAATTGATGATGCAGCAGTTGTTGTTCATGGATATTATAACAGTTCTATGATTAGTGATAAGACAGTTACTGGTGCAGATATTCATACAGCCGATTACTACTGGCTTACAACAGATATTGCTCCAGCAAAATAGGAGGTTTTTATGCTTAATGTTCAGGATATAACTGTCACATATAGCAATAATGTACAACCGACGATTTCCGGGTTTCATCTTGAGATGAAGCCCGGAGAAATTTGTAGTATCGTAGGAGAGAGCGGAAGTGGAAAGACTACCGTTATTCGCTCCATCTTAGGCCTTTTGCCAGGTGGTGGAAAGGTAACTAAAGGAGATATTCTTTTTGAGGGAGAATCCTTGCTCAAATATTCAAAAAAACAGTGGAAAGATTTGCGTGGAACGCAGATTTCAATGATTTTTCAGGATTCTGGAGCGATGATAAACCCTATTCGTAAAATTGGAAGTCAATATGTGGAATATATTCGCGCACATAAAGATGTTTCCAAGAAAGATGCTTCTGATATGTCAGTAGAGATGTTAGAGAAGATGCATCTTCCAGATGGAAAGCGAATTATGGAAAGTTATCCATTTGAACTTTCCGGAGGAATGTGCCAGAGAGTAGGTATCGCGATGGCAATGACTTTTCAGCCAAAGCTTCTTTTAGCGGATGAACCGACCAGCGCACTTGATGTAACAACACAGGCGCAGATTGTCCGTCAGATGATGGAGCTTAGAGATACTTTTGGTACAGGAATTATTGTTGTGACACATAATATTGGTGTAGCTGCTTACATGGCAGATAAACTGCTTGTAATGAAGCATGGCGAAGTTGTTGATTCTGGTGTAAGAGAAGACATATTACATAATCCAAAGTCAGAATATACAAAGAATCTGCTTGCAGCCGTACCGTCATTAAAGGGGGAAAGATATGTCTAATGAAAATGTTATCTTAGAAGCGAAACATGTGACAAAGAAGTTCCCTCTGACCAAAGGAAAACACTTAATCGCAAATAATGATATCAGTTTAAAGTTTTATAAAGGACAGACTCTGGGAATCGTAGGAGAGAGCGGCTGCGGAAAGTCTACATTTATGCGGATGATGGTACAGCTTGAAACACCGACATCCGGGGAAATCCTCTTTAAAGGAAAAGATATCACAAAGATGAAAGGGGAAGAACTCCGAAAAAACCGGAGAAATGTACAGATGGTTTTCCAGAATCCATCTACCTCTTTCAATCCTAAAATGAAGGTTCGTGATATCATCTGTGAACCTCTTATGAATTTCGGACTGATCAAAAAGAAAGATAAAGATGCCGTTGCAAGAAAGTATTTAGAAATGGTAGAATTGCCGGGAGACTTTGCAGACCGCTATCCGCATAATATGAGTGGAGGACAGCGTCAGAGAGTCGGTATTGCCCGTGCGATTGCATTAGAGCCGGAAATCATTTTCTGTGATGAATCTACCTCTGCTTTAGATGTTTCCGTGCAAAAGACAATTCTTGAACTTCTTGTAAAACTACAAAAAGAAAAAAATATCGCTATCGGATTTATCTGCCATGATCTGGCAATGATATCAAGCATAGCACATGAAATTGCGGTAATGTACATGGGAAATATCGTCGAGATTCTTCCGGGAGACCAGGTAAGCGAAGGCGCATTGCATCCATATACAAAAGCATTATTGCAATCGGTATTTGATCTCCATATGGATTTCAGTAAGCCAATTACCCCAGTAGAGGGCGAAGCTTCTGGAGCAACCGAAGATTTAAAAGGCTGCCCATTCCATAATCGTTGTCCGCATTGTACGGAGAAATGCCGGGAGGAAAAACCGGAATTGAAAACTGTTGGAAAAAACCACGAAGTAGCATGTCATAGATGCTGATTGCCGCAGGCAAGGTTGGCACTAATGAGACGCTCCCAAAGAAAGAAGATACTCTATATTTGACTCTATCACTGTGGGTTGAATGTTCGCTTTAAGGCTCACATCCAATCCCTGTTCTAGGATCACAAATATAGGGTATCTTCTTTCTTTGGGGGCGCGTCTGTTTAGCCAGCCAGAAATTAACTCTCCTTCATCAATTCAATAATTCTCTCCGTTGCGTGTCCATCACAACTTCCCATGAATTTTTCTTTGAAAGCAATAACTTTCTGTTTGTCAAACTTTGTATCAATATGTTTGATCGTATCTAAGAGTTCATCTTCTTCCTGAACAACCGGACCTGGGGTGAATTCGGAGTAATCATAGTAGAATCCTCGCCAGTCACAGTAATTATCGTAGTCATATGCGTAGAAGATCATTGGTTTTTCGAATAAGGAATATTCAAATACTAAGGAAGAATAGTCGGAGATACAGATATCTGCACAACATAATAAATCTTCGATAGAAAGGTCTTTCGTCAGATCTCTTGCAAAATGCTGTAATTCTTCTGGAATAATTGGTGGTCTCTTGACAAATGGATGGTGTTTGCAAACGATAACGTATTCATCACCAAGTTCTCGGCAAAAGCGTTCCCAGTCAATGCGGTCTGGAGAGGAGGCTGTGGCAACGTGGCCTCGGAAGGTTGGGGCGTATAAAATAACCTTTTTATCTTTTGCTTCTGGCATGATTTCGTATAATTTCTGTTTACGGCTTTCCACAAAGTCCTTATCATAGAATAAGTCAGTACGGCTGACACCGGTTGCCTTAACGATTCCTTTTGGAAGGTGCATTGCCTCTTCGTATGCCCAGATAACTTCTGGACTACTGACTGTTACGTGAGTAAGGTTACCATAGTTTGGATATCTGTCTAATGTAGCAGCAGAAGAACCGAACTTTAATTCTGCTGTACTGCGGCCAAACTTCTTAAATGCACCACAGGCATGCCAGAGATTGATCGCGGTTGTTTCCTTTCTTAATGGGATAGAAGAAAGAATCAGGGACGCATCATCAACAAAAACATATTTGGCTGTTGCAAGTTCTTTTAACATCTCATCTACACGCTTTGTAAATTCACGACCCCGAATGAAGTTAAACTGTACATAAGAACATTTTAAATCGTATTCGCCGGATTCTTCTAACTTCTTATATAAATACTGAAAAGAATTAGAAAGTGTGGTGAAACGCATTTCCAGGAAGAGGACTTTATTCTCCTGTACCGGCTCACTGCAGTAAGACTCATATTTTTTAGGAAAATATACTTTATAACGGTAGTGCTTGCGGATTCTTCTTAACTTTGAAATAAATTTCTTTTTGTATTTTTTGAATACTGACATGATATATAATACTCCTTTGCATTAAATAGTTGTGATAATTTATAAGCGCTAGATCAGAGAAATCAGATTTGCAACGAGGGCAGAAATAATCCCGATAGAAGAAATCAGAAGATTCCAGCGAAAGAGAATATCAATACCATATTGCAGATTCCAGTGAAATAAAACAGAAAGACCTGAAAGAATGAGAAATATAACTTCAAGAAAAATCAGGCCTTTACAGGCGAGGTGCATATCCTGCCTGCTTAATTCCATATTTAAAGAAATTCCCATAATGATATAAAGGAATGTAAACAGGAAGATTATATCAGAAGCTTGTAATTGTTGCAAGGCTTTGAAGAAAATTGTTCCTCCTTTTTGGAAAGAATCTGGTAATGTACGGATGCTGTGTGGGAGAAAACGACTGATAATATAAATGACTGCAGGACCAAATAAAAGAGGACCGATTCCGATGAAAAACTGCCCGAGGTCTCCCTGAAGTTTCTGGAGAAAGGACCGGTTTTCGTGGTGCATTTTTACAAAGCCAAGCGTACCTCCAGAGCGCATTGCCTTTTTTGTTGTGCGGTAAAGGCAGATCTGGTCAACATGGTATCCAAATAAAAGTCCGAAAAGAAGATGACCAAGTTCATGA
>CAVCBH010000126.1:0-22341 GCA_963600375.1 bacterium
GTATAAAGGGATTGAGGCATTTCTTTTTTCTGAGCCCGGAGAAAGAATACGCAAGCTGGATCTTGATAAAAAGGTGAGAAAAGAGCTTCCATTTACAGTAGGATTACCGGTTTCGCTTATTAATCCGGACACACAGGCAAAAGATACAGTAGTCGTGCAGGGAGTCATTGATGTCTGTGCAGATATGGGGGAATCTTTATGTCTGCTTGATTATAAAACAGATCGAATTAAAGAAGGAGAAGAAAGTAAGCTTCTTGACCGATACGGGAATCAGATGTTATATTATAAAGCAGCCCTTGAACAGATTTTAGGAAAAAGGGTGAGCGAGGTTTATTTGTATTCTTTTTCACTGAAAAAGTTTATTCCCGTGAATTTAGAGGAAAGAAGAGGAGAGAATGCGTAAGTTTTTTAAGTTGTTATCGCAGCGTATTGTTATTGTGACCTTTCTTATCTTTTTGCAGGTTTTGTGGTTTATTGGATTGTTTGTTAAATTTACATCTTACAGTCAGCATATTACAGTGGCCTTTAAGCTTCTCAGTGTTTTAGTAGTGATATACATTATGAATAGAAGTGATAATCCTTCTATCAAGCTGGCATGGGTGATTGTTATTTTGCTATTTCCAGTTTTTGGAGGATTCTTATATCTGACAATCGGTGGGAAACAGCCAATCTCTTATCTTCGAAGAAAGTTAGAGCCTATGATTGAAGAGAGTGAGAAACATTTAAAAGCTGATCCGAAGATTGAAGAAGAACTCAGGCAGACAGATGGAAGTACTGCATCACAGGTTTATTATCTTGAACATCAGTCCGGCTTTCCCGCCTATAAGGATTCTAAAGTAGATTATTATCCTTCTGGCGAGGAATGTTTTCGCATTATGGTTAAGGAACTTGGAAAAGCGAAAAAATATATTTATCTTGAGTACTTTATTATAGAAGAAGGTATTATGTGGAACACTGTTCTTGACATTTTAGAGGAAAAGGTAAAGGCTGGAGTAGATGTAAGAGTGATGTATGATGATGTGGGATGCATTTTTAATCTTCCATCGCATTATGCAGATACGCTTCGCAAAAAAGGAATCAAGTGTATTGTATTTAACAGATATATTCCTATTTTTTCTACCGTATTTAATAACAGAGATCATCGGAAGATTCTTGTAATCGATGGTAATGTTGCTTTTACAGGTGGAATTAATTTCGCAGATGAATATATTAATGAAAAACAGAGATTCGGTTATTGGAAAGATAACGGAGTAAGGATACGGGGAAAGGCAGTTTACAGTATGACACAGATGTTTTTGCAGATGTGGAATGCCTTTGCTTCGGAAAGAGAAAGACTTAACTATGAGAAGTTTTCTCTTTCTGATGTAGTGCCACTTTCTGAAAAGAAAAGAGGAATTGTTCTTCCATATTCGGATCATCCGCTTGATTCTGAATTCGTAGGAGAAAGTGTGTACATTAATCTGATTAACAGTGCGCAGAAATACATTTACTTTTTTACTCCATATCTTATTATTGATAATGAGGTAGTTACTGCACTGATTCTGGCAGCAAAAAGAGGTGTTGATGTAAGGATTATCACACCGGGAATACCAGATAAAAAGACGATATTCCTTGTAACACAGTCCTATTATCCACAGCTTGTAGAAGGTGGGGTGAAGATTTTTCAGTACAGACCGGGATTTGTTCATGCAAAATGTGCAGTTTGCGATGATAAGATTGCTACAGTGGGAACGATTAATCTGGATTACCGCAGCTTGTATCTGCATTTTGAAAATGGAATTTTCTTATATGATTGTGATACAGTAATGGATATTAAACAGGATATATTAGACACATTAAAGGATTGTAATCAGATTACAGCGCAGATGTGCAAAAAAAGTATGCTATTTCTGTTATTGCAGGGGATTTTACGAATCTTTGCACCGTTATTATAAGAGATATAAATAGTATAAGTGTCGAAACGAGGAAAAGAAAATGGGAAGCTACGAGAATTTTGCAAGGGTCTATGATGAACTCATGGATAATGTGCCTTATGAAGAATGGTCAGAATTTATTATAAAGATTTTGCAGGAGAAAGAGATAACAGATGGGCTGGTGTTGGAGCTTGGATGCGGGACAGGCAAGCTTATGACCTTACTTGGACATGCCGGCTATGATATGATTGGGGTGGATAACTCTGTAGATATGCTTCAGATTGCCAGAGAAAAGACTCTGGGAGACTTTCTGTATCTTTTACAGGATATGAGAGAGTTTGAACTGTATGGTACGGTAAGAGCGGTAGTTTCTGTGTGCGACAGTATTAATTACGTTACAGAAAAAGAGGAACTAAGAGAAGTTTTTCGTTTGGTAAATAATTATCTTGACCCGGAAGGCTTGTTTGTGTTTGATTTCAATACCGAATATAAATATCGTGAGATGATTGGTGAGACGGTGATTGCAGAAGACCGGGAAGATGTAAGTTTTATCTGGTTTAATGAGTATGATGAAGAGAGCCATTTAAATGACATAGACCTTAAGGTTTTTGTGCAGGAAGAAGGGAATATCTACCGGAAGTTCCAGGAGGAACATGTGCAGAGAGGATATACGCTGGAAGAAATAGAGGAATTGTTAGAGGAAAGCGGTCTTGTATTTTTACAGGCATATGATGAATATACAGCGCAGACTCCACAGCCGGACAGCGGACGCATTTTGGTAGTTGCTCAGGAAAACGGAAAGAAGAAACAGGAGGAATCAGAATGAGTGATTATATTATAAGAGGAATGGCAGCGGATAAGCAGGTACGTTTTTTTGCTGCAAATACAAAGGAATTAGTAGAGAAAGCAAGACAGATTCATAACACAAGTCCGATTGCTACAGCAGCACTTGGAAGATTGATGACAGGAACAGCAATGATGGGAAGCATGTGTAAAAATGACAGTGATGTTGTTACTGTTCAGATTAAGGGAGATGGTCCGATGGGCGGTCTTGTTGTAACTTCTGATGCAAAGGCAAGAGTGAAGGGTTATGTTTATAATAAAGATGTTATGCTTCCACCAAATGCACAGGGCAAGCTTGATGTAGGTGGGGCAGTTGGGAATGGTGTACTCACTGTAATTAAAGATTTGGGCTTAAAGGAGCCATATTCAGGACAGACCAATCTGATAACAGGAGAAATTGCAGAAGACTTAACTTATTATTTTGCTTCCTCTGAACAGATTCCAACATCTGTGGCATTAGGTGTTCTCATGAATAAGGAGAATACCGTAAGACAGGCAGGGGGATTTATGATTCAGATGATGCCTTTTGCCAGTGATGAAGTGATCACCGCATTAGAAGAGCGGTTAAAAGATTTTACTTCTGTTACTTCTCACCTTGACAGAGGAGAAACACCGGAAGATATGATGGCAGAGCTCTTTGAGGGAATGGATATGACAATTGAAGATAAGATCCCTACAGAATTTTATTGTAATTGTTCTAAAGAAAGAGTTTCAAGAGCGGTAATCAGTGTAGGAAAGAAAGAGCTTACAGATATGATTGAAGAAGGAAAGCCAATTGAGGTAAACTGTCATTTCTGTAATTCTCATTATAATTTCAGTGTAGAGGAGTTAAAGGAAATGTTAAAGGCTGCAAGATAATTTTGCAGCCCTGTGAAAATCAATATTATAGATTCTGTTAAAGGATTACGCTTCCGCTTCCTCATCATGAGTGTGGAACTTTAATGGAATATATCCACGGCGAATCTTTGTCTGAGAAGAAGGTTTTTCTTCTTCTTTCTCTACTGGAACAAACTCTTCTAAGTCATCAAGATCGGAATCAAAGATATCTTCTTCTGATTCTTCAAAAGAATCTTTACCGCAGATTGGACAATCTTTGATGCGGTCTTTTAACAGATAGATTATCAGAG
This sequence comes from bacterium, assembly GCA_963600375.1. GTDB lineage: Bacteria > Bacillota > Clostridia > Lachnospirales > Lachnospiraceae > Anaerobutyricum. Next base: position 3,884 of record CAVCBH010000126.1, read on the forward strand.
ACAGTGTTGCTGCGATACCGATTACGGATAACGCAATTGAAATAATACGATGTTTTTTCATAATTACGCCCTTTCTGTAGTCAATCGGTCAAGACTCCTCAGGCATACCCATGAAGAATCTTCCGAATGAAAGTATTGGTATGATTGTTATATTTTATTCTAATACTTTTTAAAAAGAAAATCAATTATTATTATATTCATGTTGTGTGAATATAAAACAGAACAAGAAATATAAAAAGTAACAAAATGATATAAAATATGAGAGTATAATATACTTAGGAAATATCCAAATATAAAAGACAGTGTAGAGAAAGCGCAAGAGACGTAGAAATAGGAGGGCGCAATATAGAAAATACACAAGAACATAAAAAGGCAAATAAAAAATACTTGGTTTAAGAAGGGAGAAGTCACGATATGAGCTATGCAGATAAATTATTCATCAATATGTGTAATGACATTATTGAGAATGGATACAGTACAGAAGGGGAAAAGGTAAGACCAAAATGGCCGGATGGAACCTATGCCTATACAATTAAAAAGTTTGGTGTGGTAAATCGTTACGATCTTTCAAAAGAGTTTCCTGCAATTACCCTCAGAAAAACCTATATTCGCTCTGCCATTGATGAAATTTTATGGATCTGGCAGAAAAAGTCGAATAATGTACATGATCTTAAGAGTCACATCTGGGATGAGTGGGCAGATGAACATGGTTTTATCGGAAAGGCATATGGATACCAGCTTGGCAAAAAGCATAAGTATAAAGAGGGAGAGATGGATCAGGTAGACAGAGTTTTATTTGATTTAAAGGAGAACCCATTTAGCAGAAGAATTATGACCAATATTTATGTACATGAAGATCTTCATGAGATGAATCTGTATCCATGTGCTTACAGCATGACTTTTAATGTGACGGGAAATCGCCTGAATGCGATTTTAAATCAGCGCTCTCAGGATATTTTAGCAGCAAATAACTGGAATGTAGTGCAGTATGCAGCCCTGCTTATGATGATTGCACAGGTAAGCGGATTTGAGCCAGGAGAATTAGTTCATGTGATCGCGGATGCACATATTTATGACCGCCATATTCCAATTATAAAGGAATTAATACAAAGACCAACCTATCCTGCTCCGAAAGTAGCTCTGAATCCAGAAGTGAAGGATTTTTATAAATTTACAGTGGATGATTTTACCATTGAAGATTATCAGGCAGGTCCACAGATAAAGAACATTCCGATTGCTATTTAAGATAATGTATAAGTTCAAAAATGAAACTTTTAGATAAAAAACAAAATTTTCAGGAGAAATATAATTATTCAGAATATAGTGAATTTTAATCACGAGATGGAGGAATGAAGATGAAGCTTATTGCAGCGGCAGATAAAAACTGGGCGATTGGAAAAGATGGGGAACTTTTGGTCCGCATCTCAGAAGATATGAAGAACTTCAGCGCGATGACAACAGGTAATGTCATTATTATGGGAAGAAAGACTTTAGAAAGTTTTCCTGGAGGAAAGCCACTTCCAAACAGAGTAAACATTGTTTTAACACATGAAAAAGATTATAATGGAAAAGGTGCGATCGTTGTTCATAACGAGGAAGAGTTGTGGGAAGAACTTTCAAAGTATGATACAGAAAGAATTTTTGTAACAGGTGGTGAAAGTATTTACCGTATGCTGCTTGCATATTGTGATACAGCTTATATTACCTGTCTGGATTATGCATATCAGGCAGATACCTGGATGCCGAATCTTGATAAAGAAGAGAACTGGAGCATGGTAGAAAAGAGTGAGGAAAAATATTGTTTTGATCTGATCTATCATTTTACTACTTATAAGAATGCGGCTCCGGAATTACACTAAAAAGAAGTAGATGAATTTAGAACGGAATCTGCATGTTTCGGATTCATTCTAAATTTAAAAAAATTATTAATACTGTAATATTGGAACTACACTAAAATACAAAATAAAATATAAAATCTTCATTCAATTTCTTATTTATAGAAATGAATGGAGATATTAGAAAAATAAAAGGGGGATACTATTATGCCATATATTGAAGTAAAGTTAGCAAAACAGGCATCAAGAAAACAGGAGAGAATTCTGACAGAAAAGTTAGGAGAAGCCATCACAACAGTACCAGGAAAGACAGCAGCAGGACTTATGGTGTCTATTTCTTCAGATGAACATATTTATAAAGGCGGAGAATTCCTTGAATATGGAGCCTATGTAAATGTTATATTTAAAACTGGCGTGACAAGAGCAGATTGTGAGCAGTTCAATGAGGCAATCTTTAAGATTATGGAAGAAGATTTAAAAGTGCCAAAAGAAAATGTATATACGACATTCCAGTATTGTGATGATTTTGGAGTGCAGGGAAAGTTTTTGTAAAGAGAATTTTTTAGAGAAAATATGGAGAAACCTATGAGCAGAGAAAAAGAAGAATTACAGGGAGTGACTCTCCTTGGAAATCAGAAAACAAAATATCCACAGGATTATGCGCCGGAAATGTTAGAAACTTTTATCAATAAACATCAGGATCATGATTATTTTGTAAAGTTTAACTGCCCGGAATTTACCAGTCTTTGTCCAATGACAGGACAGCCGGATTTTGCCACCATTTACATCTCCTATGTTCCTGATGTAAAGATGGTAGAAAGTAAGTCTTTAAAGTTATATTTATTTAGTTTTAGAAATCATGGAGATTTTCATGAGGATTGTGTAAATATCATTATGAAGGATCTTATCAAACTGATGGATCCCAAGTACATTGAAGTATGGGGTAAGTTCACTCCACGCGGAGGCATTTCCATTGATCCATATACGAACTATGGAAAGCCGGGAACAATGTGGGAAAAGGTGGCAACAGACCGTCTTGTAAATCATGATCTGTATCCGGAAAAGATAGATAATCGATAAAAATAAAATGCGAACAAATTTTTGCGAACACTTGTTTTTTGAGAACGAATGTGCTATACTAACGATACGAGAAAGAATTTTTATCAATTTTATAGATTTTATGTTAGAAAGGATTAGAATAGCATGGCAGCAAGTAAGAAAGAGAATGTGAACGCAGGCAGAGTAGAGTATCTTGGAGATGACAGAGAAGGGAAACTCGCTGCACTGAATAATGCGGTAGCCGCAATAGAGAAGAACTATGGAAAGGGTTCTATTATGAAGCTGGGAGATTCCGGCGCGAATATAGACATCGAGGCGATTCCGACTGGTTCTATCAGTCTGGATGTGGCACTGGGAGTCGGTGGTGTTCCAAGAGGACGAATTATTGAGATTTATGGACCAGAGTCCAGTGGTAAGACAACCGTTGCTCTTCATATGATTGCAGAGGCACAGAAGAGAAATGGTATTGCTGGCTTTATAGATGCCGAGCATGCTCTTGATCCACAGTATGCGAAGAAGATTGGTGTAGATATTGATAATCTTTACATATCTCAGCCAGATAATGGAGAGCAGGCATTGGAGATTGCAGAGACGATGATTCGATCTGGCGCTCTCGATATTGTTATCGTTGACTCAGTTGCAGCTTTAGTTCCTAAGGCAGAGATTGAGGGAGATATGGATGATCAGCAGGTAGGACTGCATGCCCGTCTGATGTCTAAGGCAATGAGAAAGCTTACAGGTGTAATCAACCGTTCGAACTGTGCCGTAGTATTTATCAACCAGCTCCGTGAGAAGGTTGGTATTATGTTTGGTAATCCAGAGGTTACAACAGGTGGACGTGCCCTTAAGTTCTATGCTTCTGTTCGTATGGATGTGCGAAGAGTGGAGGCAATCAAACAGGGTGGTGAGATTATCGGTAACCATACCAAGGTTAAGGTTGTAAAGAATAAGGTGGCTCCTCCATTTAAGGAAGCAGAATTTGATATTATGTTTGGTCGGGGAATTTCCAGAGAAGGCGATCTGATTGATCTTGCAGTTAAGGTTGATGCAGTACAAAAGAGTGGTGCATGGTATGCTTATAAAGGAGAGAAGATTGGTCAGGGAAGAGAGAATGCTAAGACTTTCTTAAGAGAGCATCCAGAGATTATGGCGGAAGTAGAAGTTCAGGTGAGAGAATACTATAATCTTCCAACAGATGCAGTAGTAGCCGCACCACAGGGAGGCAGTACATCAGGGGCTGAGAACCAAAGCGGCAAGTTTGATAATATTACAACGGAAGAATAAAGATGATTTATAGAATCAGACTCACAGAAACAGATAAGAAGAAAGTTTACGTAGATCCGGGAGCAAGAGAGGGCATTTTTCTCTATCCCGGAGAGATAAAGAAGCTGAAGTTAGAAGACGGAAGCGAAGTAGAGGAAGACGAATTCGAGAGGATTCGTCTTCAATACGCTTTGCCAAGAGCAAAGCATCGTGCGATTGCAATTTTAGCGAAGAGAGACAAGACAGAGAGGGAATTGAGAGAGAAACTCCAGCAGTCTCTTACAGATACCCAGTCGCTTGAAGATACGATTGCTTATATGAAGTCCTGTGGCTATGTAGATGATGCGCAGTATGCCAGAGATTATATTTATTTTAAAAAGAGACGAAAGAGCTTTTTGCAGATTAAGATGGAACTCCAGAAGAAAGGAATTCCTTCTGAAGTGTTAGAAACCGTTTTTGAAGAAGAAGGTGGACAGCAGATGGAAGATATACTGATGCAGGTCAGAAAGTATGTGAAGAAGTTCACTGCACTTGATTTTAATTCCAGACAGAAAGTATATGCACATTTTGCCAGAAAGGGCTATGCCGGAGAGTTAATTCGGGAAGCTATGACACGGATTGAGGAGACCGAAGAGGCAAGTGATGCAGTAGATTTTTTTTAATGAAGATACGCTTACTTATATGAAGTCTTGTGACTATGTAGATGGTGTGAAGAATGACAGAAAGTATTTTTCAAACACGCTCTGGTAAATTAAGGATGTATTTTTAAATATCAGTGTAACGGCGCATGCATACTTCAAAGTATAACAACAGAAAGTGTAAGAAGATTAGCAGTAACAAAGAATTTTTTGAATATATTTAAAATTTTGGCATAAGTAATATTATATAGGACAAAACAACCGAATAATCTGTGCAGTTTTTATAATGGATTCATATTATACTTGACTTTTTGTCAAAATAAGTATAGAATCTAAGTGTTGTACTTTTGTACAATGAAAACTAAATAAGGAGGTGCTCCTGTAGATATGTCGCCAATTACTGTGATTGCTATTCTGATCGCAGTTGTTCTGACTGCCGTTATTTCTGTTTTTGCAACGATTGCTTACCGTAAGAGTGTTTCAGAAGCAAAAGTGGGAAGTGCGGAGGAAAAAGCAAGAGAGATTCTTGATGACGCTTTAAAGAATGCGGAAGCAAAGAAGAGAGAAGCATTATTGGAAGCGAAAGAAGAGGCACTCAAGGCGAAGAACGACTTTGAGAAGGAAAGTAGAGAACGAAGAATGGAGCTTCAGAGATATGAGAAACGTGTTCTTAATAAAGAAGAAACACTTGATCGTAAATCTGATGTACTGGAGAAGAAAGAACAGTCGCTTGCTCATAAAGAAAGCGCTCTCGAAAAACAGAAAGCAAAAGTGGAAGAGTTACATGAAAAACGTCTGCAGGAACTGGAAAGAATTTCAGGATTAACCTCTGAACAAGCAAAAGATTATCTGCTTAAAACTGTCGAAGATGACGTAAAAAGGGAAATGGCGGTCATGGTCAAAGAAATGAAGACCAGGGCCAAAGAAGAAGTATCCAAAAAAGCGAAAGAGTATGTCGTAACAGCAATTCAGAAGTGTGCGGCAGACCATGTAGCTGAGACAACAATTTCTTTAGTTCAACTGCCTAACGATGAGATGAAAGGACGAATTATCGGTCGTGAAGGTCGTAATATCCGTACTTTAGAAACATTAACAGGAGTCGATCTCATTATTGACGATACTCCGGAGGCAGTTATTTTATCAAGCTTTGATCCGGTTCGGAGAGAGGTTGCAAGAATTGCTCTTGAGAAGTTAATTGTTGATGGAAGAATTCATCCGGCAAGGATTGAAGAGATGGTGGAAAAGGCACAGAATGAAGTAGAGCAGACAATGAGGGAAGAAGGAGAGGCAGCGGTATTAGAAGTCGGTGTACATGGAATTCGTCCTGAGTTGGTTCGTCTGCTTGGTAAGATGAAATATCGAACAAGCTACGGACAGAATGCATTGAAACATTCCATCGAAGTAGCCCAGTTATCCGGTCTATTAGCTGGAGAGATAGGTGAAGATGTACGATTGGCAAAAAGAGCTGGTCTTCTCCATGATATCGGCAAGGCTGTCGATCAGGAGATGGAAGGTTCTCATATTTCAATAGGTGTGGATTTATGTAAGAAGTACAAGGAATCCCCTGTCGTAATTAACGCGGTGGAATCTCACCACGGCGATGTTGAGCCAACAAGCCTGATTGCCTGTATTGTGCAGGCGGCAGATACAATTTCTGCTGCAAGACCTGGTGCCAGACGGGAGACATTGGAAACTTATACGACAAGATTAAAACAGTTGGAAGACATAGCGAATTCCTTCAAAGGAGTTGATAAAACTTTTGCCATTCAGGCCGGTAGAGAAATTCGAATTATGGTAGTTCCTGAACAGGTAAGTGATTCCGACATGATTTTATTAGCACGGGATATTTCAAAACAGATTGAAAATGAATTGAGTTATCCAGGACAGATTAAAGTCAATGTGATCCGTGAATCGAGAGCAGTTGATTACGCAAAGTAAGATATTTATCTTATAAGCACAAGACTGATACAGATTAAAATAAAAGCAAAATTTCTTTTTAGAAATTTTGCTTTTTTTATTACAAATATTTCATAGTACTTGCACTAAAAATGCTTCAACGCGCAGCAACTAAAATTACTTCTGGCAGGTAGCTGGCCTTTCGGTGGCGTCTGTTTTTTAAACTAAATTAGAAATCATAAGATGATTCCTGATGAATATATTTTAATAAATATAATTTCAGGGGGGAGTTTATGTATTATACTATCGAAGGAAAAAGAGTTCTTGGGATTTTGTATATAGCAGGATTGGTTACCGGAACACTTTTTTTTAATATAACGGTAAAAATGCAGGTGTTTAAAGTTTCTGATTTTCTTGATTTTACAGAATATATGAAAATGCTTGAGAATATAGACTTATCTATATTTTGTTCATATGTAGTATTTGTGCGTTTTCGGCAATTGTTATTGTTTTTTGCAGGATTATTGTTATTTTCGCCGTATATTATTTTTTGTTTGTTTGATTATGGGACTTCTGTATTTGCTGGAATATTAATTTCAGCAATGGTATTAAAATATGGTTGGACAGGCTTGGTTGGTGGAGTTGGTTTTTTGTTTCCACAATATTTTTTTTATGGTATGATTTTTGTCATTGTATACATTTATCTGTTTCGCAATACAGTGATCGGAAACTTTTATACGGCGATTTCAAGAGGAAAAAGAATGGGAACACATACATTACTGAAAGACAGGATTATCATAATTTTGCTTATAATAGCGTTGTTTTTTGTGGGGTGTTACATAGAAGCATATATCAGTCCACGCATATTAAAGAAGATTTTTAGTATTTTTATATAGGATTGTGTTCGGGTATGGAAAATATAAAGATTTTCATGTATAATAAATTAGCATAGAATCCTGTGAAGCAGGGTTCTTTCTTATAATCGGATAAATGAATACAAAGGAGAGTTAGAGTGCACACAATAAGAAATTATGTTATGGCAGAGTCTCTCGAACAGGCATGGGAGTTGAATCAAAAAGGAAGAAATAATATTATTATTGCAGGGAACCTGTGGCTGAAGATGGGAAGCAGAAATATTATCAATGCGATTGACTTGTCTTCGCTTGGATTAGATAAGATAGAAGAAGATGAGGGGGAATTTCGGATTGGCTGCATGGCAACCTTGCATGATATTGAGACACATGAAGGCTTGAATAAGGAGTTTCAGAATTTATTTAAGGAAGCGGTTCGTCATATTGTAGGAGTACAGTTTAGAAACTGTGCGACAGTGGGGGGAAGTATTTTTCCGAAACTGGGCTTTTCCGATGTATTGACTGCATTTTTAGCCTGTGATACACACGTCATTCTTTATAAAAAAGGTGAAGTTCCTTTAAGAGAATTTATTTATATGCCAACAGATAACGATATTTTGACACATCTTTATGTGAAGAAAGACGGAAGAAAGACAGCATATGAAAGTTTTCGTATGACAGAAACGGATTTTCCGACAATTACCTGTGCTGTGGCAAAGACAGAAACTGGTTTTGAGACGGTTCTTGGAGCAAGACCAAAGCACGCGGAAGTGGTAACGGATGAAGTAGTTGCTGATGCATTTTCCAGTGAAGAGGTAGCGGATTATGCAAAGAGAGTAATCGGAAAGCTTCAGTATGGAAGCAATATCCGGGGGAGCGAGCAGTACAGAAAGCATTTATCAAAAGTGTTGATCGACCATTGTATTTCCAGGCTCATGGAGGAGTAGACAGATGATAATAGATTTATTTATAAATGGAAAAAAGCTTCAGGCAGAAACTGCTCCTGACCAGATGTTGATTGATTTTTTAAGAGGACAGGGTTATAAAAGTATGAAAAGAGGCTGTGATACAGGTAACTGTGGTCTTTGTACTGTATGGATGGATGAAAAACCGGTTCTTTCCTGCAGTGTTCCTGCAGTAAGAGCGGCAGGGCATAAGATTACAACTTTAGAAGGAGTGCAGGAAGAAGCAGCAGAATTTTCCGATTATCTTGCAAATGAGGGAGCAGACCAGTGTGGTTACTGTAGCCCGGGACTCATTATGAATGTGTTAGCATTAAAAAGAGAAATTCCAAACCCGACAATGCAGCAGGTAAAGGAATATTTATCTGGTAATTTATGCAGATGCACAGGATATCAGGGACAGTATCGAGCCCTTGCAAAATATTTTGGAGTGGAGGAGTAGTGCGAAAGATGGAAAATACCAGATTTGTAAATAAAGGAATCATAAAGAAAGACGCAAAAGCACTCCTTTCTGGCCGTCCAGTTTATACAGATGATCTTGCGCCGGCAGACTGTCTGGTGGTAAAGTTACTTAGAAGTCCCCATGCACATGCCTGGATTGAAGATATTTCAATAGCAGCGGCATTAAAAGTGCCCGGGATTGAGGCTGTTTTTACTTATAAAGATGTGCCGGAAAAAAGATATACACAGGCAGGACAGACGTTCCCTGAGCCAAGTCCGGATGACCGTCTGATTCTTGACCAGCATATTAGATATAATGGAGACCCGGTTGCGATTATCGCCGGAAAAGATGAGAACTGTGTCAGCCAGGCAATGAAAAGAATCAAGGTAAAATACAAAGTATTGGAGCCGATTCTTGATTTTACAAAGGCAATTGACAATCCGATCATCATTCATCCAGAAGATAATTATGTAGTAAAGAGTGATATTGGCAATGATGTAAAGCGAAATATCTGTGCCTCCCAGTGCAGAGGGAACGGGGATATTGACAAAGTTCTTTCTGAGTGTGATTATATTATTGATCAGACCTATCACACAAAGGCGGTCAGCCAGGCAATGATGGAAGTATTCTGTGCCTTTGCATCGATGGATATTTATGGAAGAATTAAAGTCGTTTCCTCCACACAGATTCCATTCCACGCAAGACGAATTATTGCCAGAGGGCTTAATATTCCAAAGTCCAAAGTCAGAGTCGTTAAGCCTCGAATCGGTGGTGGGTTTGGTGCAAAACAGACGGCGGTAATGGAAATCTATCCGGCTTTTGTCACATATAAAACAGGGAAACCGGCAAAGCTTGTATTTACGAGAGAAGAATGTTTTATTCATGGTTCACCACGTCATGAAATGCAGGTTCATGTCCGTCTTGGCGCTGATAAGAATGGAAGAATCCGTGGAGTGGATTTAGCAACCCTTTCTAATACAGGAGCATTTGGAGAACATGGTCCGACAACGGTTGACTTGTCCGGTACAAAGTCCTTATCCCTTTACAACATGGAGGCATTCCGCTTTAAGACAGAAGTTGTCTATACGAATGTACTGTCTGCCGGAGCTTACCGTGGATATGGTGCGACACAGGGGATTTTTGCTTTAGAATCCGCAGTGAATGAGCTGGCACATAAGTTAAATATAGACCCGATTAAAATCCGTGAAATGAATATGGTGCGAGAAGGAGATGTTTTAACCAACTATTTTGGTGAGACAACGAATTCCTGTAACCTTGACAAATGCGTTGCCAAAGTAAAAGAAATGATTGGCTGGGATGAAAAGTATCCATATGTAAAGACAGGGCCACATACCGTTCGTTCTGTAGGTATGGCTATGGCAATGCAGGGTTCTGGTATTGGCGGCGTTGACGTAGGCTCCGTTCAACTGAAATTAAATGATGATGGATTTTATACATTGATGATTGGCTGTTCAGATATGGGAACTGGTTGTGATACAATTCTTGCACAGATGGCAGCAGATGGCCTTGGCTGTGATATAGATGATATTGTCGTGCATGGTGTAGACACCGACCAGTCTCCGTATGACAGTGGCTCTTATGCTTCTAGTACAACCTATGTTACAGGAGGAGCTGTTGTAAAAGCATGTGAATCTATGCGAAAAAGGATTTGTGAAGAAGCAGCGGCAATTATGGGACTTAAGGCAAATGAAGTAGATTTTGATGGAGAGACGATCAGCGAGAATGATAATCCAGAGCATAGCATGACATTAGCAGATTTAATTACCAGTTTAGAAGCAGGAAATGGACGGATGATAGAAGTTACTGAATCCCATACATCTCCGGTATCTCCACCGCCATTTATGGCAGGGGCGGCTGAGATTGAAGTGGATTTGGAAACCGGAAAGATTACACCAATCAATTATGTAGCTGCCGTAGACTGCGGAACAGTTATCAACACGAACCTTGCTCGTATACAGGCAGAAGGCGGTCTGGTACAGGGACTTGGAATGACACTCTATGAAGATGTGCAGTACACAGAAGCCGGAAAGTTGAAGAATCGTAACTTTATGTCCTACAAGATTCCTACACGTCTTGACATGGGAAATATCAAAGTAGAATTTGAGAGCAGCTATGAAAAGACAGGTCCATTTGGTGCGAAGTCTATCGGAGAAATCGTAATCAACACACCGGCGCCGGCAATCACAGATGCAGTATATAACGCAACAGGACTTCGGTTCCGTACTCTTCCGATTACTGCCGAGCAGGTTATGATGGGGCTTTTAGATAAAGAAGAAGCGTTAGAGAATGAAATATAATACGCACGATCAAAAAATTGCTATCGTAATAATGGCCTCTGGCTACAGCGAAAGGTTTGGTTCTAATAAATTGTTAGAAATGTTTTTGAACAAATCGCTTTTTACTTATGCAGTAGATCTGGTAGCTTCCTGCGATGCGGAAATGAAAATTATCGCAACCAGGTATGAGCCAATTGCACAATATGTAAGGGAAAATGCTCCGACAATGAACATTGTTTGGAATGAACATCCAGAGCGAGGGATTTCTGAATCCATTCATTTGGGGATTCAGTATTTAAAGCAGCAAAAAGATTATGAAGAATATGCTGGATGTTGTTTTATGGTCTGTGATCAGCCATTATTACAAAAGAAAAGTTTGCAGGAGCTTTTTAAAAGCTTTTACACAAATCCGGAAGGTATCCATATGTGCGTAACAAAGAAAAGAGAGGGGAATCCTGTAATATTTCCCAAAACGCTCTTTGGAGAACTTATGGCACTTACAGGGGACAAAGGAGGAAAACGGATTGCAAAACAGCATCCGGAACTCATACATAAAGTTTATGTATCTGAGCGAGAGTTATCTGATATGGATTACAAAGAGGATAAAATAAATCTGGAAAAATATAATATGAGGTGAAAAAAGTGAAATTACTGGAAGAAAGAATTAAAAAAGATGGAAAAGCATTAGGAAAAACTGTATTAAAGGTAGATAGTTTTATCAACCATCAGGTAGACTCTGAATTTATGGATGCCCTTGGAAAAGATTTCGCAGAGCATTTCAAAGACTATGGAATCACAAAGGTATTTACAATCGAAAGTTCAGGAATTGCCCCTGCCTTAATGACAGCAAAATATCTTAATGTTCCTATGATTATTTTAAAGAAACAGACTTCCAAAATCTTAAATGGAAAGGTATATCAGACAAGAGTAACTTCCTTTACAAAAGGAACAAGTTATGAGCTGACATTATATCAGGATTACATCAATCCATATGATAAGATTTTATTAATTGATGACTTCCTTGCGAACGGAGAAGCCGCTATGGGAGCCAGCCGCCTCATAAAAGAATCCGGAGCAGAATTATCCGGTATTGGAATCTTAATTGAAAAGTCTTTCCAGAAGGGTAGAAAGAGACTCGAAGATGCAGGATATTATGTTTATTCTCAGGCGAGAATCGGATGCCTTGATAAGGATGTTATTGAATTTTTGGCAGAAGATGCTCCAGTTTTAGAAGGAGTAGACGAAAAAGAGCTGTTAGATAAATAGTAGTTTGCCGCAGGCAAGGGAGACGCTCTCAGCTAAATAGACGCTTCCCAAAAGAGAATCCATTTTTGGGCTGGAGGTGAAACCACAATTTCTTCTGGCTTCTTCCATAAATCTTTTCACTAATTTGTCGGATTGGATTCTCAGACTGCTGTTTCTTGGCTACTCGAGCAAATTAGTGGAAAGATTTGAAGAGGAAGGCAGGAAAATAAGCCTACCTGGGAAACTAAATTTCAAAGGATTGAAACAGGAATCAATAGAAAAAATTATCATTTTGGGCATATTAGAACAACAATACAAGTGTCAGTCTTTCGAAAGCCAACTCCACAGAAAGCCATAATCTTCCGGCGATTCCCCAAATCACTCCAACATGAAATAGGAATTCCATCCCCAGCCAAAATACAGCTCGCAAAGAGAGCCTATCCCCTATATTTGTGGCCTCGGAGCAAGGTTTGGATGCGAAGCGCATAAGCGAGCATTCAAACCGCCGCGACTAAAGTCACAAATATAGGGGATAGGCTCTCTTTGCGAGCGTCTCTTTTGCCTGCGGCAAAATCCTATTTTAATAAATGCATTATCGCTTCTAACACTCCTCCTGCCACACATCTTGCCTTATCAGAAATAAGATAGCAGTTCTCCTGTTCTTTTACACGAGGGTCTACATCAGCAATTTTTAATCCTTTTTTTACATTATAGCCTTCTCGAATCATGCCACGAATTACGCCGCCGATCATTGTCTTTACTGGGGTTCCCTCAATATCAGCAAGAATATCTCCTGGCTCTACAATTTCGCCTATCTGCCTTAAAATGTGTAACTTTCCAGTTGCTGGTGCGTGGATAACTCGCTCTTTTGTATAGCCTCCTATCATTCCGGGAACGCCAGTGTTCGGAGCGGCTTTTCCTTCATAAATAACTCTGCCAAGATTATGCCCTCTTTGTGTTTCAATTACCGCATTCACATCTTTTCCTGCACAAAATCCAGGACCGACTCCAATGACCACAGGTGCATCTGTTATTTTCGTTCCAAGATTTTTTTTTGCCAAAATGGCATCAACTACAACTGGTGGATGTACTTCCTGTATCATACATCCATTTTCATCAATCATCACAGGAATCTGGCACTGTTCATAAATGGTAAATGCATCTTCTAAAGAATCAGCTCGTTTGGCTGTTACACTTTCCACCTCAACATTTTTATCAAATACCGCCTCGCAAAAACTAATTGTACGACGAATACAACTTGGATTTGCAATCTCAAGTACTAATACAGGAAAATGACTTTGATATAATTTATAAATCGTTCCTGTCGCAATATCTCCTCCTCCTCGAACAATAATTAAATTCTTTTTCCAATCTTCAAATGTATACATGTGTACTCCTCGTTGTTTATCTTTATTAATCCTGTTTCTATTCAATTTTTCAGGGAAAAATCTAACTGCTAAATTTCCGAAAATTCCTGTGTAATTTTCTAAATGCCTTACCAATATTCTGTTTCTGTTTTCTCTGTGCTATAATAATTACAATAAATTCATTTTTAATCGCAAATTTCATAGTGAATATGAGTAAACAATGTTAACTATACTATTGAACGACTTTCAGGTCAAATATTTAATAAATTTTTTGGAAAAAGGAGCATCACTTTGAATAAACATTTTTTTAACTATGATCTCTCCACTCTTCTTGGACTTACTGACAGCCGCATCCTCACTTTTGTCGGGGGAGGTGGAAAAACTTCTCTTATGAATACCCTTGGAAAAGAGTTCGCAAATCAGAGGATTTCGACACTTCTTACAACGACAACACACATCATGAAGCCAGATTTTCTTTCTGAGAAGGCCTGCATAGAAACAGAAAATTTTGAACAATTAGCAGAAGTCTTTGCTAATTTTCAAAAACAGCCTGATGAGTTTCCTCTCGTTGCTTTAGGAATTCCTGAAAAGCTAATAAATGGTAACGTCAAATGGAGAAGTCCTTCTATAGATTTTTGCAAAAAAACTGCTGAATTTTCTACAAAGTATTCTATAAAAACTGCTCATGAATCTTTGAAAATTTTATGTGAGGGCGATGGTTCCAAAAGATTTCCTATCAAACTTCCAAAAGAAGGAGAACCGGTCTTTTTTCCAAAAACAGATACCGTAATTGGCGTAATCGGTCTTTCCTGTCTCGGAAAACCGATAAAAGAAACTCTTTTTCGTTACGAATTACTTCAGGAATGCATTTCTGCGAAGAGAAAGAACGAAACGATTGATATCCCCCATACCCTTTACGAATCCCACAGAATAAATAAAACTCCCGAAATATCTTTTTCACAAAATCAGTTTATAGAATCATTGCAACCTGCAAATACCGTTACCATTGATTTTTTATACTGGCTTTGTCTTTCTCCAAAAGGACTTTGTAAAAATATCTCTTTACAGAAATTTTGTGTTGTCTTTAATCAGGCAGATGTACTGGATGAAAAAACTCTTGCAAAAGTGGTTGGTTTAAGAAATAAACTACAGGCTGAGGGGATTTGCTCTTACATCGTATCGCTGAAAAACAAATATATCATAGATGGGGATTTGCCGCAGGCAAGAGAGAGACACTCAACTAAGTAGTCGCTTTCCAAAAGAGAATACATCCTGTATCTGTGACTCTATCACTGAGGATTGAATGTTCGCCTCCGGGTTTGCATTCAATCCCCGCTCATAGACTACAAATATAGGCGATCTGTTCTCTTTAGGAGTTGTTTTTTTGCTGCTGGAGTAAATTCAGAATTACTATTTTACCTCTATTTTACGCAAGTACAGTGTCAGATTTTACTTCTTCATGTTACTATGACCCGGTTATAAGACAAAAAGATGAAAAGTATAATAAGATTTTTATGGAGGGAAATAGCAAATGAGTCAGCAAGTATACATGAACAGGGAGCTATCCTGGTTGAAGTTTAATGAGAGAGTATTAGAAGAGGCGGAGAATAAAAAAGTCCCATTATGTGAGAGGTTGACTTTTGCTTCCATTTATCAGAGTAATTTAGATGAATTTTTCCGTGTGCGTGTGGGATCATTAGTGGATCAGATGTTACTTAGCGGAAAGCTTCGTGATAATAAAACAAAAATGACAGCAAAGGAGCAGATTCAGGCAGTGCTGCATCAGGTAACAAAGTTAAATCGCAGAAAAGATGCAGTTTATGATGCGCTTATGGAACAGCTTGAAGAGTATGGGGTAAGGCTGGTTGATTTTCGGAAAATTTCAAAAAAGGAGAGCGAGTATCTTGAAAAATATTTTCTCAGTGAGATTATGCCGATTATTTCACCGACAATTGTAGGGAAGAGACAGCCATTTCCATTTTTAAAGAATAACGAGATTTATGCGGTTGTTGTATTGCAGACAAAGAGTGGAAAGGAAAAACTTGGTATTATTCCATGCAGTAATACAGGATTTAAGCGATTAGTTGAATTGCCGACAATGGGAACATATATGTTGGCAGAGGAATTAATTTTACATTATATTCCGAAAGTGTTTAAACGATATAACATTAAGGCAAAATCTTTGATTCGCGTGACAAGAAATGCGGATATTGATGCGGATGCATTATATGATGAAGATTTAGATTACAGAGATTTTATGGCGGAACTGATTAAGCGCAGAAAGAAACTGACCCCGGTTCGCTTAGAGCTTACCAGAGAGATGGACGGAGAAATCGTAGATGTACTCTGTGATTATTTAGAGCTTGATTCCGATTATGTATTTCAGGTGCAGGCGCCACTTGATCTTTCTTTTGTTTTTGAGATTCAGGATACATTAAGAAAGATTCCTGAGTTGTTTTATGAGAAAAGAGTGCCGCAAAAATCTACACAATTTAAGGAAGATGAATCTATTTTTCCTCAGATTAGAGAAAAAGATAAACTACTTTCCTATCCTTATGAGAGTATGAAGCCATTTCTTAATTTCCTAAGAGAAGCGGCAAATGATAAGGATGTTATTTCGATTAAGATGACTTTATATCGTGTTGCAAAACACAGTAAAATTGTAGAATATTTAATTGATGCCGCAGAAAATGGTAAGGAAGTTCTCGTTCTTGTAGAATTAAAGGCAAGATTTGATGAGGAAAACAATATCGAGTGGTCAAGAAGACTTGAAGAAGCAGGATGCCGTGTGATTTATGGATTAGGCGGTTATAAAGTACATTCAAAATTATGCCTTGTCACAAGAAAGACAGAAGGACAGGTAGAATATTATACACAGATTGGAACAGGAAATTATAACGAAAAGACAGCAAGATTATATACAGATCTTTCTCTTATGACAGCCAATGTAGAGATTGGTCTTGAGGCAGCAAAGGTATTCCAGGCGTTATCTATGGAAGAAACCGTGGATAATGTAGAACATTTACTTGTAGCACCAAGATGTCTTCAGAATAAAGTGTTAGCAATGATTGATGATGAGGTTGCTTATGCGAAAGAAGGAAAAGAAGCATATATTGGTCTGAAAATGAATTCCCTTACCGATAAGAAAATTATAGATAAGTTAATCGAGGCTTCACAGGCAGGTGTAAAAATAGATATGGTTATCCGTGGAATCTGTTGCCTGATTCCAGGAGTAAAAGGAAAGACAGAAAATATTCAGGTTCGAAGTATTGTCGGTCGTTTCTTAGAACATTCCCGTATTTATATTTTCGGAACACAGGAAAGAGAAAAAGTTTATATAGCATCCGCAGATTTTATGACAAGAAATACATTAAGACGAGTGGAAGTTGCAGCACCGATTTACGATAAAGACCTGAAAATGCAATTAGAAGAAATGTTTATCACAATGCTTAGCGATAACCAGAAAGCAAGGCAGGAGGACAGCCGAGGTAATTATAAAATTGCAGAAGCACAGGAAACTCCGTTGAATTCGCAGGAATTTTTCTATGAGCAGGCGTATATCAATGCACAGAAAGCGGTGAATAATGCATGAGATATGCTCTGGGAGAGCGGATTATTGAGCTGGAAGCAGAGAATGAAACAGATATTCCATCGATTTTTTTGATAACATCCGCTGAAGCAAGAAAAGTTATGAAACAGGCGGGAATGATTTATGAAGGAGAGTTAAATCTTTCCGAGGTTGGATTCTGTAAATTGGAGACACAGCAGGAATGTCTTGCAGGTTCTTTTTGCATTCCGAAATTGTTAGATGTTTTGGGAAGTCAGTATAAAATATTATTTTTTATTAACCGACAACATATGGTTATTGTGGACGATGATGATTTTTCTTATCGTTTGATTCGAAGAATCCAGAGAAAAAAGTCCCGGCAAGGAGAGACAAAGGAACGATTTATTTATAATTATATTTTAGAATTTGTCAGTCGGGATTTAGAGCTTCTTGGTCAGTACGAAAAAAGACTGATGCGGCTTGAAGAAGAAATTATGGATGGCAGGGTGGAGGGATTCCAGAGCAAATTTCTTCCGATTCGCAGGGAACTGTTAACCCTTAGAAGCTATTATGATGAAATTATGGATATGGGAAAAGAATTAGAAGAAAATGAAAATGGTTTCTTTGCAAAAAAGCAACTGAAATATTTTGGAACAATTACGGACCGGGCAGACCGTTTGCTTGGAAAAACGGCACATTTGTTAGAATATGCACAGCAGATATGGGATGCTTATCAGGCCCAGGTTGATACACAGCAAAATGGAATCATGCAGTTTCTTACAGTAATTTCGACAATCTTTTTCCCACTTACTCTGATCACCGGCTGGTACGGAATGAACTTTCAAAATATGCCGGAGTTAAAAACGGGATATCCAGGAGTCATTATTTTAAGCCTCACAGTTGTTATTTTATGTGTTGGCTATTTTAAAAAGAAAAAGATGTTGTAAGAAAAGAAACATTTCCCTTCAAGGACATATTAAGTATTACTACAGATTTTTTAAACACGCTCTAGTGTTCCATCCATCTAGTTTCTAAAGTATTGTTAGATCTAGTTTT
>CAVCBH010000127.1:0-2414 GCA_963600375.1 bacterium
GCAAGGTTACAGTCAGAATTCCACAGCGCAAAGTCACAAAATTCAAGCTTAGAATCCCCCTTCTTTTTACTTTTTTCTGAGCAATCCGGCAAAAAATTTTCAAGGCGGCTGACTTTGGCTGTTGAAGTGAAATTAGAATTTTTTGCTGAATGGTTTATGAATTCTTTAGATGGTTGTTATTTTGTCAATAATAAATCCTAATTTTTCGTCAGCTTTGCCTCTACAAATCAGATTTATTTTCTATAATTCGTCTGTACTTCAAAGGGGAAATTCCCTTTATCTTCTGAAATCTCTGATCATAATAACTCTGGCTTATAAAGCCGGTTTCATATGCTATTTCTGTTATTGTCATGTCTGTATTTTTTAATAGTTCTATACTTTTTTCTATTCTGAACTTCAGTAAATATTTAAATAGTGTTTCTCCTGTTACTTTTTTGAAAAATCGGGAGCATTCGCTCTGGCTTAAATTTATATGTTGTGCTATGTCTTGCAAGGTTATCTTTTTCTTATAGTTTTCCTGCAAGTATCCCAGAATCTCCTGTAACCGTTTATTTGTGGTATTCTTTTTTTGTTGTGGGAAATCAATAATGGAAATTTGATGAAGTAGTTCTTCCCATAGTAATAATAAATCTGCGATTAAATTTAAGGAATAGATGGCAGATTCACTGACTGTTTTTTCTGCACAAATTCTGAGTTTGGTTAAAAGTTTCTCCATGTTTGCATCATTTTTTCTGATTACAATCGCTTCCATATTTTTGGCGTATAAAACTGGCTCCATAAAACGATGATACATCTCGCTTCCTTCTAAGCCAAAAAAATGAATGGGTAAATTTAATGAAATATATTCTGCCCTTGCACTTTGGTTCGTTGCTTTATGTACCTGC
This sequence comes from bacterium, assembly GCA_963600375.1. Classification (GTDB taxonomy): domain Bacteria; phylum Bacillota; class Clostridia; order Lachnospirales; family Lachnospiraceae; genus Anaerobutyricum. Next base: position 885 of record CAVCBH010000127.1, read on the forward strand.
TGTGCATGAATGAACATACCTTCTCCGTCTTCTAAGATAACTGTCTTCTGCGCTGTCTGTATCATTACTTCACCAGAAGTAACATAACAAAACTGGACTCCGCTATGCCAGTGCCAGTCAATCATTTCGTATGTTTCTTTTGATAATTCTTGTTTGAAATATGTCAGTGGATACTGCATAATTTGTGGTTCGACAACGGCATGCTTTCCTTCTACTATTTTTAATTTTTTTGATTTCATAGCTAAAACCTCAATATATATAATAAAATCGGCAATATTTTTTTATCTTTTTCTCATTGTAAGCGATATACTACAATTTGAAAAGTAAAAAATATAATTGGAGGATTGGAAATGATACGTTTTAATAATGATTATAATCACGGTGCTCATAGTTCTATTATTCAGGCACTTCAGGAAATCAATGAGAATTCTTATGGTGGATATGGCGAAGACGAATGGTGCCAAAGAGGTGCTGACGAAATTCGGAAATATCTCGGTAATACAGATGTGGATATTCACTTTATGGTTGGCGGCACCCCGGCAAATATTACAGTAATTACCGCTGCCTTACGTCCTTACGAAAGTGTCATTTGTGCAGAAAATGGACACATCAATCATCATGAAGCTGGTTCTATTGAACATACCGGTCATAAAATATTGTCTTTGCCTGCAAAGGAGGGAAAATTAACAGCAGAAGCCATTCAACAAACAGCATCTCATTACTATAATCATGGAGAAGCTGAATTTCTGACCGCACCAAAACTTGTATTTCTTTCTTCTCCATCAGAATACGGAACTATTTACAACAAGAAAGAACTTTTGGAAATCCGTGAAGTATGTGACCAATATCACATGTATCTCTATATTGACGGTGCAAGACTTGGTTACTGGCTTTCATGCAGCGAGTGTGATGTCACTTTAGAAGACCTTGCAAAAATCGCTGATGTATTTTACATTGGCGGCACAAAATGCGGTGCTTTATTTGGAGAAGCTCTTGTAATCGTAAATAAAGATTTGCGGAATCATTTTCGTACATATATGAAACAAAGTGGAGGAATCCTCGCTAAAGGTTGGCTACTCGGTGTACAATTTTATACTTTATTCAAAGATGGACTTTATTTCGAGCTTGCAAAACATGCGGATGAACTTGCCACAAAACTAAAACAAGGATTTATAAAAGCCTCGATTCCTTTATATATGGACAGTCCTACTAACCAGCTCTTTGTCATTCTTACAAATGAAATGGCACAAAAACTCGCAAAAGATTTCATTTACGAATTTGACCACATTGTAGATGAAGAGCATATCTGTGTACGTTTTTGCACTAGCTGGAGCAGCACAGAGGAGGAAGTTGATAAATTGATTTCTGTTTTAGCGAATTAACAAAACAGAAGAACCATAAAAGAGATAAATCACAAAATCCTCTAGCATGAAATTCTACTCCAACAGCCAAAACACAGCACCCAAAGCGAGAAGCTACCCTATATTTGTGGCCTTAGATAATATGAAGTGACCTCACATTTGTAATATC
>CAVCBH010000128.1:0-8690 GCA_963600375.1 bacterium
ATTTTGCCTCTTGACAAAAGTCACTTCATAACAGAGCGAGGATTGAATGTGAGCCGTCAAGCGAACATTCAACCCGCAGTGACAGAGTCACAAATATAGGATTTCTTCTTTCTTGGGGTTCGTCTGTTTATTCGTCCATTTAACGAATTACAGAGTCACTTTCTCCAGATGCCACATCTCTGTTGCATACTCTTCAATCGTACGGTCAGAGGAGAACTTACCTGCGGATGCTGTCTGAAGCATTGCTGTTCTGGCCCAATGCTGTTCATCGCGGTAAGCGGCATCGATTCTGTTATGAGCTTCTTTGTAAGAATCAAAGTCTAATAATGTGAAGTAAGTGTCTTTTTCAAGGAGTGCGTCATAAAGGGCACGGAACAGTTCCGGGTTCTCTGGTGAATAGAATCCGTTCACTAACTGTGTAAGTACCTGACGAACGTCCTGATTGTTGTTGTATACGTCTCTTGGATTGTAGTTTCCGTTTTTCTCGTATTCCATTACCTGATCTGCAGATAAACCGAAGATGAAAGCGTTTTCTTTGCCAACTTCTTCTACGATCTCAACGTTAGCTCCATCCATTGTTCCTAATGTAAGAGCACCGTTTAACATGAACTTCATGTTACCTGTTCCTGATGCTTCCTTAGAAGCTGTGGAAATCTGCTCACTGATGTCGGCTGCTGCGAAGATAAGCTCTGCGTTGGATACACGGTAATCTTCAATGAATACAACTTTGATCTTTCCGTTGATGGATTCGTCATTGTTAATCCTGTCTGCTACTGCATTGATTAACTTGATTGTAAGCTTCGCTGTGTAGTAACCAGCTGCTGCTTTTGCTCCGAAGATAAATGTTCTTGGAACGATATCCATGTCCGGATGTGCTTTGATTTCATTGTAAAGGTACATTACATGAAGAATATTCATCAACTGACGTTTGTACTCATGTAATCTCTTAACCTGACAGTCAAAAATGGAACGAGGGTCTACATCGATTCCGTTATGCTCTTTGATATATTTTGCAAGACGTACCTTGTTCTGGTATTTGATGTTCATGAATTCCTGCTGACATTTCTCATCATCAACGTACACCTTTAAATGTTTTACATGGGATAAATCTGTAATCCAGTCATCACCAATCTTATCTGTTACCCAGCTTGCCAGTAATGGGTTACCGTGAAGAAGGAATCTTCTCTGTGTAATACCATTTGTCTTGTTGTTGAACTTCTCCGGCATCATCTCATAGAAATCCCTTAACTCACGTTTCTTAAGGATGTCTGTGTGAAGACGGGCAACACCGTTAACAGAGTAGCTTCCTGCAATTGCAAGGTGAGCCATTCTTACCTGTCCATCATAGAGGATTGCCATCTTGCGGATCTTTTCCTGATCTCCAGGGTATTTGTTCTGGATTTCGATTACGAAACGACGGTTGATCTCTTCTACGATCTGGTAAACTCTGGGAAGTAATCTGGAGAAAAGCTCGATAGGCCATTTCTCAAGAGCTTCTGCCATGATAGTATGGTTTGTGTATGCACAGGTCTTTCTTGTGATCTCCCATGCTTCATCCCACTCTAAACCTTCTTCATCAACGAGAATTCTCATTAACTCAGCTACAGCTACTGTAGGATGTGTATCATTTAACTGGAATGTTACTTTCTCATGGAACTTACGGATATCGTCATGTGTTTCTTTATATTTTGCTACTGCTCTCTGAACAGATGCAGAAATAAAGAAATACTGCTGTTTTAAACGAAGTTCTTTACCTGCCATATGGTTATCGTTTGGATATAATACTTCACAGATTGTTCTTGCAAGGTTTTCCTGCTCTACAGCTTTCTGGTACTCACCTTTATCGAAGGAATCTAAGTTGAAGTTGTTGATTGCTTCTGCATCCCAGATACGAAGGGTGTTTACGATATGGTTGCCATAACCTACGATTGGCATATCATATGGTACTGCACTTACACTCTGGTATCCCTTCTGAACAAACTTCTGTCTTCCGTTATGCATCTCAACGTCTACATAACCTCCAAACTTAACTTCTACTGCATATTCATCTCTCTTAATTTCAAAAGGATTCCCATATTTTAACCAGTTATCTGGCACTTCTACCTGATAACCGTTCTCGATTTTCTGTTTGAACATACCATAACGGTAGCGGATTCCACAGCCGTAAGCCGGATATCCAAGTGTTGCAAGAGAATCAAGGAAACAAGCTGCAAGACGGCCAAGACCACCGTTACCAAGTGCTGCATCTGGCTCCTGGTCTTCGATGAGGTTAAGGTCAAGTCCTAGCTCCTCCAATGTTTCTCTTACATCATCATAGCAAAGAAGGTTAATCATGTTATTTCCAAGAGCTCTACCCATAAGGAACTCCATGGACATGTAGTAAACCATCTTCTTGTCCTGTTTTTCGTATGCTTTGTGTGTCTCGATCCAGTTGTCAATAATATCGTCTTTTACAGAGTATGCAACAGCCTGATAAATCTGCTGTGGTGTTGCTTCTTCAAGTTTACGGCGAAACAGCATACGGACATTAGCCTCTAACTCTTTTTTGAACTTTTCTTTGTCGAAAGTATCCTTTTTAATCAATGAACTGATCCTCCTAAATTATCTTTTCTCGACACCTAACCTTACTTTTTCTCCATTGATATCCCATTCTTTGGAATATCCACCTTCTACGTCTAAGCGCATATCGTCTGCCAATACATCATTCTTGATCTCATCAGTGTATTTGGACATGATTTCTTTAATCTTATCATTTCCATCTTCGTATACAGTGATGTGGTCTGTCACTTCAAAGCCGGCTTCTTTTCTCATCGTCTGTACTTTACTAATGATTTCTCTTACGAATCCCTCTTCCAAAAGTGCCGGTGTCAGATTAGTGTCGAGTACTACGGTAACTCCATGATCTGTCTGAGAAACGTATCCCTCTTTCTGTGACATATCAATTAATAACTCTTCCGGCAATAAATTGATTTTACCATCATTTAACTCTATTGTCAAAAAGCCATTCTTATCTAATTCTTTCTTTGCAGCACTTCCGTCAAGATTAGCTAAAATATTACGGATCTTGCCTAAATCTTTTCCGTATTTTGGTCCGAGAATACGCATCTGTGGCTTAAATGTATAATCAGTAAGGTCGGATACATCATCCTTGAAAATAACGTCTTTTACATTAAGCTCTCCTTCGATGATCTGTTTGTAGTAGTCTGTTAAAGCAGCCTCTCCATTTACAAACATCTGGCCGATTGGCTGACGGTTCTTGATTCCGGATGCGTTACGTGCAGCACGTCCAAGTACAACGATATCAAGTACTTCCCCCATATCCTGCTCAAGTTTCTCATCGATCATTGCCTCATCTACTGCAGGGAAGTCACATAAATGGATACTTTCTGGTGCATCTGGATTAACACTCTTTACAAGGTTCTGGTAAATGTCTTCTGTCATAAACGGAATCATTGGTGCAGAAGCTTTAATGAATGTAACAAGTGCAGTATAAAGAGTCATGTATGCATTGATTTTATCCTGCTCCATTCCTTTTGCCCAGAAACGCTGACGGGAACGACGTACATACCAGTTACTCATATCATCAACAAATGCCTGTAATGCCTTTGTTGTTTCTGGAATCTTGTAGTTTGCAAGACAGTCATCTACTGTTTTTACGCAGGAATTCAGTCTTGATAATAACCATTTATCCATAACAGATAACTTATCGTACTCTAAGCTGTGCTTTGTAGGATCAAATTCATCAATATTTGCATAAAGTACATAGAATGCGTAAGTATTCCATAATGTACCCATGAATTTACGCTGTCCCTCTGTTACTGCATCTGCGTGGAAACGGTTTGGCAGCCAGGGTGCACTGTTAGAATAGAAGTACCAGCGGATTGCATCTGCTCCATGCTGCTCTAATGCATCAAATGGATCTACTGCATTTCCTTTACTCTTACTCATTTTCTGTCCGTTTTCATCCTGTACGTGACCGAGAACGATTACATTCTTATATGGAGCTTTGTTAAATAACAGTGTGGACTCTGCAAGTAAGGAATAGAACCATCCTCTTGTCTGGTCTACTGCCTCAGAAATGAACTGTGCAGGGAACTGCTGCTCGAAAAGCTCTTTATTTTCAAATGGATAATGATGCTGTGCAAATGGCATTGCTCCTGAGTCGAACCAGCAGTCGATAACTTCCGGTACTCTCTTCATTGTCTTTCCACAATCTGGACATGTCAGAGTGATTGCATCAATATATGGTCTGTGAAGTTCTACAGTACGTGCCTCTGGATTGCCGCTCTTTTCCTCTAATTCCTTACGGCTTCCGATACAATCCATCTTGCCACAGCCTTCACACTGCCATACGTTTAATGGAGTTCCCCAGTAACGGTTACGGGAAATACCCCAATCCTGAATGTTATTTAACCAGTCGCCAAAACGACCTTTACCGATACTCTTTGGAATCCAGTTGATTGTATTATTGTTGCGGATTAAGTCGTCTTTTACTGCTGTCATCTTGATGAACCAGGATTCTCTGGCATAGTAGATCAGTGGTGTATCACATCTCCAGCAGAATGGGTAATCATGCTCGAACTTAGGAGCATCAAAAAGAAGACCTTCTTTATCTAAGTCAACAAGTACCTTAGGGTCTGCATCTTTTACAAATAATCCAGCGTAAGGTGTGTCTTCTGTCATGTTACCTTTTCCATCTACGAACTGTACAAATGGAAGGTCGTACTTTCTTCCTACCTGTGCATCGTCCTCACCAAATGCAGGTGCGATGTGTACGATACCTGTACCATCGGACATTGTTACATAGTCAGCGCATGTTACGAAATGTGCTTTCTTATGCTGTTTTTCTGCAGACTTTGCAGCACCTTCATATAATGGAACATACTCTTTATATTCAAGGTCTGTTCCTTTGTAAGTTTCAAGAATTTCGTAAGCAGGAGTTTCCTCTGTTGCAAACTTGCCAAGAACGGTATCCAGTAATGCTTTTGCCATGTAGTAAACGTAACCATCAGCGGCCTTTACTTTACAGTAAGTCTCTTCTGGGTTTACGCAAAGAGCTACGTTACTTGGAAGTGTCCAAGGTGTTGTTGTCCATGCAAGGAAATAAGCATCTTCGCCAACAACCTTGAAACGGACAACTGCAGAACGCTCTTTTACTGCCTTATATCCCTGCGCTACCTCGTGAGAAGATAAAGGTGTTCCACAACGAGGGCAGTACGGTACGATCTTAAATCCTTTATAAAGAAGACCTTTGTCCCAGATTGTCTTTAACGCCCACCATTCGGACTCGATAAAGTTATCATTATAAGTTACATATGGATCGTCCATATCAGCCCAGAAACCAACGGTCTTTGAGAAATCTTCCCACATTCCTTTATATTTCCAAACGGATTCTTTACACTGAGTGATGAATGGATCCAAACCATATTCTTCAATCTGCTCTTTTCCATCAAGACCAAGCTTCTTTTCTACCTCAAGCTCTACTGGAAGTCCGTGAGTATCCCATCCAGCCTTTCTTGGAACCATATAGCCCTTCATTGTACGGTAACGAGGAATCATATCCTTGATTACACGAGTTAAAACGTGTCCGATATGAGGCTTACCATTGGCTGTTGGGGGGCCATCATAGAAAGTGTAAACAGGGTCACCTTCTCTTGTTTCGATACTCTTCTTAAAAATGTCATGATCTTTCCAAAACTGTGCAGTTTCTTTTTCTCTCTCTACAAAATTGAGATTCGTGGATACTTTCTTATACACGATGTTTCCTCCTTAATCTAATGTCTTCAATGTTAAATTTAAAAATTTTTATAGAATTAAATAAATTTTTATTATTATGCCCTATGTGCAGACCAGACTTTCCGGCAAAAAGAAAAGCCTCCATCCCCAGTAAAAGGATGAAAGCCTGAACTATCATTATACCACCTGTACATACTGACATATGCTTCTCTGTTAACGGTGAGATTCCGTCACTGCTTACTTGCCATCTTATATCATCTTCTATACAGACTCTGCTAAATCATGCGATTACGCCTTGCCTTCTATAGATATACTAATTTATTCTAACTCTTTCGGCAGTGCAACTCAGGAGTGATATTCGGATATTCTCTACTGACAACGGGTTCCCACTATCTCCGTCTCACTGAAGCGTTCAAAAATTCTTACTGTCTCCATCAACGTTTTTATCACAGATTATCATATACTAGGTGGGATAAATTGTCAACTAATTTTCATTCGGTATTACCGTATTTATCACTACATTTATTCCTGTACTATTTATATTTGGTAAAATGTCGCCAGTTACTTTTGTACTCTATTATATTAATAAGATTTCTCTGTTTTGCATAAAACATTATTAATGTATACATATCGAACTCTTCTATTGCATGTACATAGGTTTTCCCCTGTTCCGTAAAACATTGTTAATCCTTAAATTTTCTTTCATTTTACAATAGATTATGCTACAATACTCCTTAATCAGAAAGGAGTCTATAATGTTAAAAAAACTCATTGTATCTTTTCTTTGTGCGATTGTTGTCGCCTGCACAGTCCTTGGCGGATTTTGCCTGCTTTACTTTGCTATTCCAAGCCAGAAAGCAAGGGCATCCATTTCCCTGCCTTCTACTGTAGAGGACAGTGAAACTGCAGCGGAGTCTACCACAGAAGCAGATTCCAAAGATAAGAACGTTTATGTGGCCGATGTATATCAGTCTCTTACCCTTCGTTCAGAAGCCAGTGCAGATTCTGACGCAATTACTGATCTTGAGCCGATGACTCACCTTGAAGTTCTTGAATTTGCCGCAGGTACGAACTATGCGTATGTCGAAGTTTTAAGCGGAGATAAAAAAAGCTATAAGGGCTATGTAAACAGTGAATATATTACCAAATTAGGAGAACCAACCGTTCGTATTGGGACAGAGGAGTAAATGAATTATGTTTTCTAACAATTTAACTATGATGACCGACCTGTATGAGCTTACAATGATGCAGGGATATTTCTTCGAAGGTAACGAAGATACGGTCGTATTTGACGTTTTTTACCGCAAAAATCCATCTGGCAGCGCTTATGCCATTACCTGTGGACTTGACCAGGTAATTGATTATATAAAGAACCTGTCATTTTCTTATGAAGATATTGATTATTTAAGAGGTCTCGGAATTTTCAAGGAAGATTTCCTTTCCTATCTTGCCGGTTTCCATTTCAGCGGAGATATTTATGCGATTCCAGAAGGAAGCGTTGTATTTCCAAAAGAACCACTTGTAAAGGTTATCGCTCCTATCATGGAAGCACAGCTTGTAGAGACAGCCATCTTAAATATTATCAACCACCAGAGTCTTATTGCAACAAAGGCTTCCCGTGTTGATTATGCTGCCGGCGGCGGTGTTATGGAATTTGGTCTTCGCCGTGCACAGGGACCAGATGCCGGAACACTCGGCGCAAGAGCTGCCGTTATCGGTGGATGTACCGGAACTTCTAATGTACTTGCCGGAGAACTTTACGGCATCCCTGTACAGGGAACACACGCCCACAGCTGGATCATGAGCTTTCCAGACGAGCTTACTGCATTCCGTACCTACGCGAAAATGTATCCAGATGCCTGCATCCTTTTAGTAGACACTTACGATACATTAAAATCTGGTGTCCCACATGCTATTCAGGTATTTAAAGAGATGCGTGAGGCAGGAATCAGTTCTAAGCTTATGGGTATCCGTTTAGACAGCGGCGATATTGCCTACCTGTCAAAGAAAGCCCGCAAGATGTTAGATGAAGCCGGATTCACTAACGCGATCATCTCCGCATCCAGTGACCTTGATGAATACTTAATTAACAGTTTAAAAACACAGGGATGTACTGTTACTTCCTGGGGTGTTGGCACAAACTTAATTACCTGTTCTGATAACCCAGCTTTCGGTGGTGTATACAAGCTTGCAGCCATAAAGAAACCTGGCGATAAAGAATTTACCGCTAAAATCAAGATTTCCGAAAATCCGGAGAAGATTACAAACCCTGGCAACAAAACAATTTATCGTATTTATGATAAAGAAAGCAGCAAGATTAAAGCAGACTTAATCTGTCTCGTTGGCGAGACATTTGATCCGGCAGAAGATTTAAAAATCTTTGACCCGATTTCTACATGGAAAAAGTCAGTGCTTCCGGCAGACAGCTATCAGATTCGTGAAATGCTTGTTCCAGTATTCTTAAATGGACAGTGTGTTTACACTTCCCCATCTACGATGGAGATTAAGTCATACTGCCAGCAGGAACTTGATACACTGTGGGATGAGAACAGACGATTGATGAATCCACAGACGGTTTATGTGGATTTGTCGCAGAAGTTGTTTGATCTCAAACATAAGTTGTTGGGGGACGAAAAATAGGTCTTAACCTGTAGATAAAAAACAGACGCCGCTACAAGGGTCTTTGTAGTCGGTTGCTCAAAGGAAAGCAAATAGAAGGAGTATCCTAAGCTTGATTTTGTTCCGTTGCGCTAAACGTTCCATTTTGCCTGATAAAACAACCTTGCTCGAAAACGAGCTCGCAAGGTTGCAGTCAAAATTCCACAGCGCAAAGTCACAAAATTCAACCTTAGGATACTCCTTCTATTTGCTTTTTTTGAGCAACCTGATAAAAGATATATGTTAGAGCGTGTCTGAAAAATCATTCCTGCAATCTGCACACCTCAATTTACGGT
>CAVCBH010000129.1:0-6005 GCA_963600375.1 bacterium
GTAATGCTCTACTTTAATATCGTATTCCTGATAAATAGAGTCTTCTTCAATCAACTTTCTCGTCTCTTCAAAAATTTCCGGAACTCCTTCGTAAAAATGAAGATTCTTTCCAAAATCATAGAGCATTGTATTATTCAGGCCTTTAAAGATTCCCTTTTTTGTATAATGGATAAAATGATTTAAATAAATGGTATCCGGATTCACTCGAACCCCCTGTTCTACCCTATACTTTTCTGGCAGAGAATTGACCTCCCTCCAAAATTCTGAAGAATTCACCCCATAATATTCAAAAATCGGTTCTTCCATATAACCATTGACCAAAGTCTTATCAAAATCCCAGACAACTGCGATAATATTTGCCATTCAGTTCCTCCTTTCTGCTGAACTTACTATAAATCACTCTTCCAAAACAAATTATATCACAAAATTCTAACTGAACAAAATCACTGCATCGTAGCCTTCGCAAGCCATCGTGCAGCGATTTTGTTCAATTTATATTCTACTTCTTACTTTCCATAACGGAATATTACTTACAAAACCAATTTTTATTTTTTACTTTCTATGGATGAAAAATAGTGCTATAATTTAAGAAAATAAACATTACAAAAGGAGACTTTCACATGGATTACAGACGTTTTAAAGATACCGTCTATCTCCGCCTTGACCCTGGCGAAGAAATTATAGAACAAATTGAAAAAGTAGCAAAAAAAGAAGAGATTCAGCTTGCACAAATTAACGGATTAGGTGCGCTTAACGACTTTACTACTGGTGTTTTTGACACGGTAGAAAAGAAATTTCATCCTGTTCACTTTGAGGGTCCTTATGAAATTGTTTCCTTAACCGGAACTATCACAAGACAGGATGGCGAAGTGTATCTTCATCTTCATATGGCTGCCGGCGATAAAGACGGACATGTATTTGGCGGTCATTTAAGTATGGCTTACGTCAGTGCTACTGCTGAAATACAGATTCAGATTACTGATGGAATAGTTAACAGAAAATACGATGAGAAAATCGGATTGAATCTATTTGATTTTTAAATTTAATTTAACAAAAACAGCTACTAAAGAAAGAAGATGCCCTATATTTGTGGTCTCAGAACGAGGTTTGGATTACAAATATAGGGCATCTTCTTTCTTTAGTAGCGTCTGTTTAGTCCATTATCTGTGTGTCCGTTACCAATTGTTCCCTTATTCTTATATATGTGTTGTGTGTTATTGTTTATTCGTGTGTGTTAACCTATATAGTTTTCATATGTGTGTTGTTGTTTATTTATATTTCTTTGTGTTTACGTTCGTACTATTCTCCAAAAACAGCTTTGTAATCAGCCTGGAATTTTTCAATTCCCTGATCAGTTAATGGATGTTTGGTCATCTGCTCGATTACCTTATAAGGAACTGTAGCGATATCAGCACCTGCAAGTGCACAATCTGTTACGTGGATAGGATTTCTTACAGAAGCTGCGATGATTTCTGTGTCATATGCATAGATATCAAAAATTTCTGCAATCTGTCTGATTAAGTCAATTCCGGGCTGACTGATGTCATCTAATCTTCCGAGGAATGGAGAAACATATGTAGCACCTGCATTAGCAGCAAGAATTGCCTGGTTTGCAGAGAAGATTAATGTAACATTTGTCTTGATTCCTTCTTTAGAAAGAACTTTTACAGCTTTTAATCCTTCTACTGTCATAGGAATCTTAACAACCATGTTCGGATGGATAGATGCAATCTCACATCCTTCTTTAATCATTCCTTCTGCATCTGTTGTTGTAGCTTTTACTTCACCACTAATTGGTCCGTCTACGATGGAAGCAATCTCTTTAATAACTTCTGTAAAGTCTCTTCCCTCTTTTGCAATTAAAGATGGGTTTGTAGTAACACCACAAATTACTCCAAGATCATTCGCTTTCTTAATGTCTGCTACATTAGCAGTATCCACAAAAAATTTCATTTGTTTAACCTCCATTTGTTTTTGCTTTGTTTGATGATATGAATATAGCACATTATAAAAGAAAATGCAAGTGCAAAAGAAAGAAAAAATAAATAAAAATAAGTAAACAAAGATTTTTTCTTGCTTTTATCCTCGAATATTAACTTTTTCTCCTTTTTACTGGAATAATTTCATAATTCAAGGTATAATTAATGTGTTATATACAATTCATTTTCATAATGTTATATTTTTGGGAATAAAAATATTCGAACGAACAAGTATTTATAATGATTATACCCGTATTTTATATGAAACATCATTCTTAAAACATATAACAACTATATATTCTTAAGGAAATACGAAATATATATTGGGAGGAACCTACCATGATGCAATTAGAACGCCAGAAGAAGATTCTGGATTATCTGAATAAGAATAGAAAAGCAACTACAAAGGAATTAAGTCAGCTTCTTGATGTGTCCACTACAACAATCCGCACCGATTTAAACCAGATGGATAAGGAAAACCTTATTACAAAGACACATGGCGGTGCTGTTTATAATGACAGGAATCTTGATAATATTGAATTAACCGGAAGAGCATACTTCTTTGATGAACGTGCTTTGGAGAATCAAAAGGAAAAAGAAGCAATCGCAAATAAAGCGATAAAATTAATAAAAAATCATATGTGTATTTACTTAGATGCCAGCTCTACCTGCTACACACTTGGAATGAAACTCTCTGGTTTTACTAAACTTACCGTCATTACAAATGGGATCAATCTTGCCATGGCACTAAAAGATATTCCGGGTATTACCGTTATTTTAACCGGAGGAATCGTAACTTCTGTATCTTCTTCTATTGAAGGATTACTTGGTGAAGACCTATTGAAAAAGATTCATACAGACATTGCCTTTGTATCTGCCCGCGGTTTTTCCGTGGAAAATGGTCTCACAGATTTCAGCATTTATGAAGCTGATCTCAAACGAAGATGCGTCAAATCTTCTGCTAAGACCATCGCATTAATTGACCACACGAAGTTTAATACAACCTCTATCTCAAGTTATGCGTCACTGGATGATCTGAACATGGTCATTACAGATTTTGGCTTATCGGAAAATACAAAAGATATTTATGAAAAAGCCGGAGTGAATCTGGTAATTGCCAAAGAAATGAATTGATCAAATAGGAATTGCCAGTGGAATAATAATTGCCGCAGGCAAGGGAGAAGCCACTTGTAGAGAATGTGGTAGTCGGATTGCCAGAAAAACTATTTAAAAGAACCATTAAAAAATTTATTGAATTTTGTTCCGTTGTGCTAAACGCTCCATTTTGCCCAATAGTACAGAAACTTCGCAGAAACGAATGCGAAGTTTCTATGGTCAAAATTCTGCAGCACAAAGGAACAAAATTCAATAAATTTTTTAATGGTTCTTTTCTAATATTTTTGAGCAATCCGATAAAAACTTCTATAGCGGCGTTGGACTGTGAATGATATTACTATTTCATGTTGGAAAGATTTGTGGAAAAAGACAGGAGAATAAGGCTGCCTGGGAAACTAAAATTCAAGAGATTGACATAGAAATCTAAAGGAGAAGAACAGATTTGCAGCACATTACAACCACAATTCGAGTGTCAGTCCTTCAGAAATCAATTCCCTAACAGCCATAATCTTCTGACGATTCCTCAAATCACTCCAACAGAAAATAGTTATTTCAGTTCAACAAAAAACAGCTCCCAAATATAGGATATCTTCTCTCTTTGGGAGCGTCTCCCTTGCCTGCGGCAAATTCCTATTTTAATAGTTGTTCAATTTTGGATACAAACAGATCAAATGCCACATCATTTTTCCCACTATTGATAACGATATCTGCTTTCGAGCGAGTTGGTTCCACATAAAGATAATGCATTGGCTTTACTGTTGTTAAGTACTGTTCAATGATGCCATCTAAATCCCGGCCTCGTTCTTTTACATCACGAGTGATTCTTCGCAGGATTCGCTCATCGGCATCGGCTTCCACATATACTTTAATATCTAAAAGCTCGCGGATTCGCTCATCGGCCAAAAGAAGAATTCCCTCCACTAAGATAACCGGTTTCGGGTCAATACGGACAACTTTATTAGACCGATTATGCTGGCTGTAGTCGTAGACCGGACACTCAATAGAATTTCCTTTTTTCAATTCTTTTAAATGTTCTACGAGAAGTTCTGTTTCTAAGGAATCCGGATGGTCGTAATTTACTTTTACTCGTTGTTCAAATGGAATACCATCCTGTCTACGATAATAATTGTCGTGATATAAAACGACAACATCCTCACCAAAATGCTCTTTTATTCTGTTTGTAAAGGTAGATTTACCGGAACCTGAGCCACCGGCAATCCCAATAATGATACTTTTCATTGTACTACCTCGTATTTTCTTGCATTTTATCACAATGTATCATTTGCTAATTCCAAATTCTTCTGGCATAAATCTTGGACATACGCTTTCAGAAGTAGTAATAACCGTTGATGCCAGTCTGGTTCCTATCTGGCAGGATTCTTTTAAGCTCTTTCCATATGTAAGACCAATACATACTCCGGCAAAGAAGGAATCTCCCGCTCCGGTTGTGTCTACAACATCCACTTTTAATGCTGGATGAAATCCTTTTTCTCCGCTCGCTCCTGCAAAAACAGCTCCCTTGCTTCCCATCGTTACAACCATCTGCGGAATCTGTGCCGATGCGATACGCTCTGCAAGAATCTCTGTCATTTCTTCTGGTGTCATTTTGCTGTAATCTTCTGAGAAAAGAATACCAGCTTCCTGTTGATTACATACAAAGCAGGATGTCCGGCGAAGGAAATCTCTTCGTTCCACAGCGATTGTCATATTCGATACAATCGCATATACTCTTTTCCCATATTTTTCTGCATAATGAAATGTCTTTTTCACGATTTCTCTGTCGGTATCAATTTCAATAACGATACTGTCTGCATCTTTAAAAATCTCATCACCGTATTCATCCAAAATATCTTCAACCGGCTGATGGTTTGGACGCTTGGAAATAGATGCAACAACATCTCCTTTGTGATCAAAGACGGCAAGCCATGTTCCCATACCGTCTTTAACTTTACGCATATATTTTGTATTTACTTTATGACGGTCTAACTTGCGGATAACTTCATCTCCTATCGCATCATCATCAACAAGACTGACAAAGGTTGGGCGAAGTTCCACGTTTGCGATATCTTCTACAACATTTCTTCCTACCCCACCATGAATCTGCAGGATGGTTCCTGCATTTCTTCCCGATGGAATATAGGGCGTTGTAGAATATCCTTTAATATCAATAAATACATCCCCTATAACTACAATTCCCATATAGGTTTCTGCTACTCAAAATATGGACAAACATATCCATATCGAGAAAAGAAAGTTTTTACAAACATTTCTTACTGCTTCATCGTGTATGCTTTGGTACTGTATAAACAATACTACTCACAAGTTCATCTACACTCCACAGTCATAAATTCCCGACTAAGCCATCGGTACATACTTACAAATGCCTGATTATGCTAATTTGTAAGTCAAAGCATCTCTTAAATTAAGGCTTGTGTTAAAATCTCTGTCTGTGTGATACCCACATTTGCAAATATATTTTCTGTCAGAAAGCTTTAAATCTTCAATAGTTATATAAGATGGCTTGGTTTTTACTATCTCCTCTATTGTTTTATTCATGTAATCTGTACGGATATTGTTTATCCTTTAATGAAGTCTCTGTACTTTTAAGAGCTGCTTTTGGATATTTTGTCGAGTAGCTTCTCCTTTCTTTTTGTTGCGTTTCTTTAAGTCTTCGTATTTTCTCGATAGACAACGCTGTTCTCTTTTTAATTGTTTTTCCAGTTTCCTTAGTTTTGCAGTTTTATTGATATTTTTCTTAACAACACCATTACTCATCACAGCAAATTCCTTAATACCCAGATCAATTCCGAGTCCAAAAGTATTTAGCTGTGGTTTTTCTGTATCTGGCATATCTATCAAAACAGAGACATAATATCTGCCTGCTTTACGGGATACCGTACCACTTTTGAT
>CAVCBH010000130.1:0-17990 GCA_963600375.1 bacterium
ACCGTAAATTGAGGTGTGCAGATTGCAGGAATGATTTTTCAGACACGCTCTAGGGGGTGGTAGCTCTGCTATTGTATCATAAACTGAGAATTTTTTATAGAAGAAAAATTATTTTATGATAGCATTGTGTGACGTTCTATCTTACTTCTTCTCTTATACATTTCCTAAATAGAGAAGATTATAAATCAATATCTTTTCGTCTGCTAAATCCAGCAGTCAAAAAGCGGACAGATGCCCTTCTATTCGTTAACCAGATGATTCTTGCATTATTTTTCTGGTTTCTAATCATTTTGGGAACAACATAACGGGCAATTGTTTCTGGATAATCACCAGGAATACGATATACCTTTTTTGTTTTTTCCGGCAGTTCAATTTGTGTGTTGCCGCCATTTGCTGTTTTTAAAAAATCCGTAATCATAATACCCGGGAGCCAGTATTCCTGCTTTTACGGCTCCTTTTGTAATTTCTTCACTCTCTTTTGCCAGGGCCTGTGTAAAATAAGTAACCGCATGTTTGGCAGTTCCGTAAATGAAAATCTAGTTGACAAATCCCAGCATATGAATTATAGTGGTACTGAATGATACTACTTATTGATAAATTGTTATTATTTAGAGCAAAATCAGAATGTGAGGTCTGAATGGATAATGTAGAATTACTCATGAGCTTTGGTCTTACCAGACAGGAAGCCAGAGTGTATGTTCTCCTTTTAGGAGAAGGTGCGTTAAGTGGCTATGAAGCAGCGAAGCGGCTTGGCATTTCCCGTTCAAATGCATATGCGGCGCTGGCGGGGCTGGTAGATAAGGGAGCAGCTTACATGGCAGAGGAACAGGCAGTCCAGTATCATGCAGTTTCAATAAAGGAGTTTTGTGCGAATAAGCTTCATTATATGGAAGAACTTTCTGAAGTATTGGAGCGGCAGATTCCAAGACAGAAACAGGAGGATGCGAAGTATCTGACAATACGGGGAAGAAGGCACATTGAGGATAAGTTCCGTAATATGCTTAAGGGGACGAAAGAGAGGGTATATCTTTCGGTGTCAGCTTCGGTGCTGGATTTATTCCGGGAGGAATTGTCAGAATTAATTGCGCAGAAGAAAAAGGTTGTCCTGTTAACAAATGAAGATTATTCTATGGATGGAGCGATTATTTATCACACAAAGAAGCCGGAGAATTTATCCGGAAGCGCAGGTGGTTCTGAAGATGCTGATGGACAGCTTCGCCTGATCACAGATTCCAGTTATGCACTTACCGGAGAACTTCAGGATGAGGAAACTTCAACGTGTTTATATTCAGCAAATCCGAATCTGGTAAGGCTGCTAAAAGATGCTCTGGCGAATGAGATCAGGCTTATTGAGATAGAAAAGAGAAATGATTTATATATATAAAAGCAAAAATACAAGAAAAAACAGTTAATAAAAAGGAAGGAAAAGAAGATGGAAAAGAAGCCATTTGTTACAAAAGAACAGTTAGATAAAATCGTAGAGAAATACCCTACACCATTTCATTTATATGACGAAAAGGGAATCAGACAGACAGCCCGTGATTTATACAAAGCATTTTCATGGAATGAAGGATTCAAGGAATATTTCGCAGTAAAGGCAACACCTACACCTGCAATTCTTAAGATTTTACAGGAAGAAGGATGTGGAACAGACTGCTCCTCTTTAACAGAATTAATGATGAGTGACCGTTGTGGATTTGCGGACGGCGATTCCATTATGTTCTCATCTAACGAAACTCCGGCAGAAGAATTTATTCTTGCAAAGAAGTTAGGAGCAATCATTAACTTAGATGATATTACACATATTGATTTCTTAAAAGATGCCTGCGGTATCCCGGAAAGAATCTGCTGCCGTTACAATCCAGGCGGATATTTCTCTTTAGGAACAGACATCATGGATAACCCAGGAGATGCAAAATACGGAATGACAAAGCCACAGATTTTTGAGGCATATAAGCGCCTTAAGAGAGAGGGTGTAAAAGAATTCGGTATCCACTCTTTCTTAGCAAGTAACACAGTATCTAATGAATACTACCCTGCATTAGCATCTATTTTATTTAATCTTGCAGTAGAGCTGAAAGAGAATCTTGGAGTTCATATCGGATTTATCAACTTATCCGGTGGTGTAGGAATCCCTTACACACCAGACAAAGAGCCAAATGATATTTTTGCAATCGGTGAAGGGGTTCGTAAAGCTTACGAAGAAATCTTGATTCCAGCAGGAATGGGTGACGTAAAGATCTTTACAGAACTTGGACGTTTCATGCTTGCACCACACGGACATCTTGTAGTAAAAGCAATTCATGAAAAACATACTTACAAAGAATATATCGGTGTAGATGCCTGTGCAGCAAACCTTATGCGTCCTGCGATGTACGGTGCTTACCATCACATCACAGTTATGGGTAAGGAAAATGAACCATGTGACCACACATATGATGTAGTAGGTTCTCTTTGTGAGAACAATGATAAATTTGCAATCGACAGAAAGCTTCCAAAGATTGATATGGGAGACTTACTTGTACTTCACGATACTGGTGCACATGGATTTGCGATGGGATATAACTACAATGGACGTTTAAAGAGTGCGGAGATTCTTTTACAGGAAGACGGAAGCACAAGAATGATTCGCCGTGCGGAAACACCAGAAGATTACTTTGCAACAATTGAGGGATTTGATTTTTAGTCTGACTCAGTACAAAAGAGATAAATTCAGGAAGTGAATTAGTAATTTGCTTTGAAAGCTGTCTTTGGCAGAGGCGAAATTACTGGTTTGTTTCCTGAAATTTGTTTTTTGTGGAGTTTGAGTTGAAATAAAAATCAAAATCAAAATGGGCAGTTTCTTTCTTTGGGAGCGTCTGTCGGTTAACAAATTTAACAGTAACATTGACAAAGCTCCTGTTGTAAAATATAATTTTGATTGAAACGAAATATAATGTTACAAAATAAGGAGGAAATGATGAGAAACATGAAGTTTGTGAAGAAAATCGGTGCTGTAGCTCTAGCAGCATGTATGATTTTATCCTGTGTAGGATGTGGAAGTTCATCTAATAAGAGCGCAGCAGAAGGAACAACAGAAGGTGGAAAGACTAAGATTCTTGTAGCGGCAGCAGCAAGTTTACAGGCTACTTTCGATAACGAACTTATTCCTTTGTTTGAGAAAGAAAATCCGGAAATCACTGTAGAAGGAACTTATGCAAGTTCAGGAGATTTACAGCAGCAGATAGAATCCGGATTAGATGCAGATATATTTTTCTCTGCAGCAACATCTAACATGGATACATTAGCAGATGAGAATCTTGTAGATAAAGATACAGTAGTTGATTTATTAAAGAACGATGTTGTATTAATCACACCGAAGGATTCCAGGTCAGGAATCAAGAGCTTCAAGGATATCACAAAGGCCGATACAATTGCAATCGGCGATCCAGAAAGTGTACCAGCAGGTAAATACGCAAAAGAAATCCTTACGAACTTAGGTGTTTACGATGAAGTTGAGAAGAAAGCAAGTCTTGGTGCAAGTGTAACAGAAGTATTAAGCTGGGTTGCAGAAGGAAGTGCTGATGCAGGTATCGTATACGCAACAGATGCGCAGACAGAGAATACAAACGGGGATGACAAAGAAGTAGAAATCGTAGCAACAGCAGAAGATTCTATGATGCAGACACCTGTAATTTACCCAGTAGGTACCGTTTCTGCTTCTACACATAAAGATGAAGCAAAAGCTTTTGAAGATTTCCTTCAGACAGATGAAGCAGAATCAATCTTAGAAAAAGCAGGATTTACAATTAACAAATAATTAAAAAGACAGGCTGGATTATATGACAATGGAATTATCACCAATTATTATATCATTAAAGACAGCTGCTCTCAGTATTATTATTACATTCTTTCTGGGAGTGGCTGCGGCCCAGCTTGTTTTCCGTCTTAAAAGTAAGACGATGAAAACAATATTAGATGGGTTGTTTACCCTGCCGCTTGTGCTTCCGCCTACAGTGGCAGGATTTTTTTTACTATATATTTTCGGAATGAGAAGACCAGTCGGTAAGTTTTTTATCGAATATTTTGCAGTAAAGATCGCATTCTCCTGGGGAGCGACTGTATTGGCTGCGGTTGTAATTTCCTTTCCGTTAATGTATCGGTCAGCAAGGGGAGCATTTGAACAGGTAAATTCTGACGTGCTTTCTGCAGGAAGAACACTTGGAATGAGTGAGTGGAACATTTTCTGGAAAGTACAGATGCCGATTGCATGGCCAGGCGTTATTTCTGGAGCAGTTCTTGCATTTGCCAGAGGACTTGGAGAGTTTGGAGCAACAGCAATGATTGCCGGAAATATCAGAGGAAAGACAAGAACACTGCCGCTGGCAGTATACTCTGCCGTTGCGTCAGGAAAAATGGACGAGGCAGGACAGTATGTAGCGATTCTTGTATGCATTTCCTTTATTGTAGTTGTATGTATGAATTATTTTTCTATGGAAAAGAAGGGCTAGGATTATGGCATTATCCGTTCACATTAAAAAGAAATTAAAAGATTTTGAGCTGGCTGTCGATTTTGATATGGATGAAGGTATTGTCGGATTCTTAGGTTCTTCCGGCTGTGGAAAAAGCATGACTTTAAAATGTATCGCAGGAATCGAGACACCAGACGAGGGAAGAATCGTCCTTGATGATAAAGTTCTTTTTGATAAAAAGGCAGGAATCAATCTTTCGCCACAGAAACGTAAGGTGGGATATCTTTTTCAGAATTACGCATTATTTCCACACATGACAGTAAAGCAAAATATCGAGGCAGGACTTGCGGCATCAAATAAGTCAAAACAGGAGAAAAAAGAAATCGTGGAACGCCTTTTAGAACAGTTCCACATCAAGGAACTGGAAAACTCCTACCCAGTTCGTATCTCTGGTGGACAGCAGCAGAGAGCCGCCCTTGCCCGCATGATGGCAGCCGAGCCAGAGTTCTTATTATTAGACGAACCATTTTCTGCATTAGATGCTTACTTAAAGGAAAAATTAATGCAGGAAATGCTGACTTATCTGAACCAGTTTAAAAAAGGTGTTATTATGGTTTCCCACAGCAGAGATGAAGTGTATCAGATGTGCAGAGATACCGTTATTATGCACCGCGGAATATTAGAAACTGTTGGAAAGACCAGAGATATTTTTGATAATCCGGGAACTGTAAATGCAGCAAGACTCACTGGCTGTAAAAATATCTCCCAGGCCACAAAAACCGGAGAACATGAAGTATATGCATCTGACTGGGACGTAAAACTTACTTTTCCGGAACAAACAGAGATTCCATCAGCCCTTACCCACGTAGGAATCCGGGCACACGAAATCCGCCCGGTAATTTCCAAGGGTGCAGGCTTAAAAAATATAGAATTAAAAGATACGGATTCAAATGAATCTGTAAAGTTGAATACGATGGACTGCCAGTTAGAACGTATCTCTGAAGCACCATTTGAAATGTACCTGATTCTGGAAAATAAAAGTGGAAAAAGTACGAGTCCGCTGTGGTGGAAAGTCACGAAAAAGGAGTGGCAGGAAATCGGAGAAACTGTTCCGGAAACGGTGGAACTGCCGGCAGAACATATTATTTTGTTGAAATAGGAGTTTGCCGCAGGCAAGTAGCATGGCAAAAAACAGAATCCAGAAAGAGAACAAATCTATATTTGTTCTCTTCCTGGATTCGTCTATTATAATCAAGAAATAAGAATTTCCTTCTTTTTAATATTAGTAAAGACCTTATTATCACGGCTTTTGATAGCAACGGAATCTTCTGGATCCCAGTAGATGTAAACAGTATCTCCTTCTTTTAAGTCAGAGTCGGACTGCAAACGGACAATTTTTACTTCACTGCCATTTGGCATTTGGATAATTGTTTTAATTTCAGAACCAATGTAAATAATATCTTTAACAATACCAGGTAATTTAAATCCCTCAACTGGTGTTTTTGAATAGAAAGTATCTTCTGGGCGAACGGAGATATACATATATTCATTAACGTCGAATCCGGAACCGATTGTCTTTAAATTACCATATTCAGTAAATGCTTCGATCATAGAATCAGATGTACTGACAACATTACAGTCAAAAATATTTGATTCTCCAATAAAACCAGCGACAAAACGGGTTTTTGGATGTTCATAAATATTTTCAGGAGTATCAATCTGTTCCATAACTCCATTATGCATGATAGCGATACGATCGCTCATGGTCATAGCTTCTTCCTGATCGTGCGTAACGTATACAAATGTTGTTTTTAATTTGCGCTGCAGACGTTTTAATTCTACCTGCATTTGTTTACGAAGCTTTAAATCCAGAGCACCGAGAGGTTCATCTAAAAGTAATACCTTTGGGCGGTTAATAAGAGCTCTTGCAATAGCGACACGCTGTTTTTGTCCACCAGACATCTGAGATGGTTTACGATTTTCAAATCCCTGAAGCTGTACAAGTTTAAGCATTTCAGAAACTCGTTCTTTAATTTCCTGTTTTGGTACTTTTTTCAGGGAAAGACCATAGGCTACATTCTGCGCAACAGTCATATGAGGAAAAAGAGCATAATTCTGAAAAACAGTGTTTACATCACGTTCAAATGGTTCTTTATCTTCGATTCGCTCTCCACTTATTTTTATTACACCGCTTGTCGCCGTTTCAAACCCGGCGATCATTCTCAAGGTAGTAGTTTTTCCACAACCAGAAGGCCCTAAAAAGGTAAGAAATTCCCCTTCTTCTATCATTAGATTCAGATTTTTTACAACAACATTATCTCCATATGCTTTTACTACATTTACCATTGATACGATAGGTTCTCTCATTTGTATCACTTCCTTTTTTATAAAATAAGCCTTATAAGGCATCCGATCCACGTTCACCAGTGCGAATTCTCATTGCTTCATAGACATCGTAAACGAATACTTTACCATCACCTGCAGCACCACTTCCCATAATAGAATAGATGTCATTTAATAATTCATCCAAATTCTCATCTTCAATGACAGAGATGATGCAAAGTTTAGGAAGTAAATTAATACTTAATTCTGGCAGGTTCATTTCACTTACATATCCTCGCTGTTTACCACATCCCATTACAGTAAAGGTACTCATTCCATGACTGTTATGAACAGTAAGTAATTCTTTGATTCCTTCTAATTTTTCTGGTCTTGTAAATATTTCAATTTTTTTCATGATGCTCCTCCAATCTGTGTTGATGCTCTTCGATTTGTCTGATTATCATTTTATAACTTATAATCTACTCATAGCAGCTTTCAAATATAGCTATAACATCGTCGGTAGTTAGTGGATAAAGACAATGCTCTAAGCCATCTGCAACTGCTTTTTCAGCCATAATTTGAAACTTGGTTTTGTCTGGAATCCCCAGTTCTTTTAATGTGGTAGATAAACCCATTTCGACAAATAGTTCCTTTGTTTTTTCAATTGCTGTTTCGGCAATGGTATAATCGTCAAGTGAAGGAGAAATACCAAATACACTGGTTCCATAATTTACAAATAAAGGAAGTGTTTTTTCGCATAAGGTGTATTTCATCCAGGCAGGAGTAAGAATTGCCAGACCATGTCCATGTGTTACATCATAGAATGCACTGAGCTGGTGTTCCATCGCATGACATGGCCACGGACCACTCTTGCCACAACTGATTAAGCCGTTAATTGCCCATTCAGAGGTCCACATTAAATTGGCTCTGGCATCATAGTCGTAAGGTTTCTTACAGGCGATAGGACCGAAATGAACGCAAGTTCGTAAAAGCCCTTCCATAATTCGTTCCTGAAAATAAGTACCGGGAACACCATTAAAATAAATTTCAAAAATATGTGACATGATATCAGCAGTACCAGAGGCTGTCTGATAGGTGGATACACTATATGTATACTCCGGATCCAGAATGGAGTATTTTGGGTAAAAACTATGGCTGTTTAAATCCATTTTATCGTTGGTTTCCATGTTGGAGATTACAGAAAAATAATCCATTTCTGAACCGGTAGCTGCCATTGTTGGAATGGCTATAATAGGAAGCGTTTCGGTTACTTTACTGTTATCCATTACAAGATCCCAGGCAGGTCCGTTGTAAAATGCAGCAGCAGAAATTGCTTTTCCACAGTCAATGGTACTGCCTCCTCCGATCGGAAGAATAACTTCGATATGGTGTTCTTTGCATAAAGCCGCTCCCTTGTCTACGGAAGTGACTTTGGGATTGGGTTCTACACCAGATAATTCATAATAAGTAATATCATTTTTTTCTAAGAGAGCAGTGATGATAGTATAAAGCCCACTCCTCTTTATGCTGCCGCCGCCATATACCATAAGAACGCGACTGCCATATTCTTTAATAAATTCAGGGAGTTTTTCAATCTGTCCTTTTCCAAAAGCAACTTTTGTGGGAATATCATAAAAAAAGTTCTGCATATAAAATCCTCCTGTTTATCTAAGACATTCCCAGAATCTTTCTGTGTGGATGCAAAAGCAAGTACAGGAAAGATTCTGAGAGTATATTCTGTTCAAAATATTTAAAATTACGCTAAAAATGGAGTATCCCATAAATTCAGTGAAGTACCGATTCCCTGTTCTAAAGCGTTTTGATAACATTCATAACCCCATGCAACATCAAGTACGGGCATTCCATCAAATCCGGCCAGAAAAATCTCATCATCGTTTGTACGTCCAGGAACAGCTCCGGAGATGATCTTTCCAATAGAAACGATATCTTCTGTTTTGATAAGACCGGCTTCTCGCATATCAATGAAAGCCATACCTATACTTAGAGCATGTTTTGGGTTCTTTTTCTGCTTTTCTGCTTCTTCTGGATGTTTATTTAAATAGGAAATTTTATCTTCTAAATAGCCTTCATACATACCGACATTATCTACAACCATACGTACATTTTTAGCTACATATTCATCAGGAACAATCAGACAGGAAGATGAAATGATTGTGCAGCCAGGTTTGATCCATGCTGGTTCAAGAACGGGTCTGTCTTCTTCTTTTACTTCACTGACAGATTCAAGAATAATATCTGCTCCGCATACTGCTTCTTCTAAAGTGGCAGAAATAGTAATCTTTAAATCAGGAAATCGTTCTTTGATAAATGCTTTACAGGAAGCAGCAGTTTTAGAAGTTGGAGTACTTCCCTTGATTCTAAGTTCTTCAATCTGAGGAATTTCACTTAAAACAGCTAGTATAGAAGTTTTAGCAATAACGCCGGCACCGATTGATGTAAGAACACGAGAATCTTTTCTGGCAAGATAACGGACAGCTAATCCCGGCATACATCCTGTACGGACAGCACTCAGCACATTAGCGGACATCATTGCTATTGGAGCTCCCGAGGTAACATCATTGAGCATTACCATTAAAATAGAACGAGGAAGTCCATTTTTCTGATTATGCATATTGGAGCCGTACCATTTTTCACCCATTATATGGAATTTACCGCCGAGGTAAGCAGGCATTGCCATGAAACGTCTGTCAGGAGAATCATTTAGAGGAAATCCTTTGATGTCAGATTTCTTTGGAAAAGAAACCATGATTCCATGAGATTGTCCGTTTGGTCCGCCTTCAAGATAATCTCCTTCTACAAGAAGCTTCATTACTTCTGCTTCCGTATAGAAGATGAGATAAAACATATAAAAGGAAATGCAATCCTGATAGCAACAGGAGCCAGTGAAAATATGATTCAGTTCCGTGGCTGGACATTGCCGGGGGTGATTGGAGCAGGGGCAGCCCAGACGATGATGAACCTGCACCATACAAAACCAGGAGAGAAAATCCTTATGCTTGGTTCCGGTAATGTTGGTCTTGTAGTAAGTTATCAGTTAATGCAGGCCGGATGTGAGGTTGTCGCACTTGTTGATGCTGCTCCAGGAATAGGTGGCTATGGCGTACATGCAGCAAAAGTTGCAAGATGCGGTGTCCCATTTTACTTATCACATACTATTGTAGAGGCAGAAGGAGAGGAATATGTCACAGGAGTTACGATTGCACAGGTTGGACCAGATTGGAAAACGATTCCGGGAACAGAGAAACATTTTGATGTAGATACCATATGTCTGGCTGTCGGACTTTCTCCTATGTCGCAGCTTCTTCGTGCCGCAGGCTGCCAGATGATAGAAGATCCAAGAAGAGGCGGTGTTATTCCTGTATGTGATGAATTTGGAGAAACTTCTATAAGTGGTGTTTATGTCGCAGGAGATGTATCAGGAATTGAAGAAGCAAGCTCGGCAATGATCGAAGGAAGAATTAGCGGAGTAGCAATCGCAGAAAATCTTGGATATATAGAAAAAGAAGAGCGGGATAAGGCAATCAGCGAATTCAGAAAGGCATTAGAAAGTCTGAGACAGGGAATGTTTGGCCCTGATAAAAAAGGAAAGCTGCAGAGTGAGACAGAGGAGGGAATCCCACTGTCAATGAATCTTTTAGAAAAAGGTTATATTACAGATGAAGAAGTAACCCGTTATCCTGGAGTAGTGCAGAAGCTGGGAATTCATCCCGTTATGGAATGCAGCCAGAATATCCCTTGTAATCCATGTCAGGATGCCTGTCCAAAAGGCTGTATTACAATAGGAGAAAATATTACTTCACTTCCTATTGTAAATCCAGATGCAGAATGTATCGGATGCGGAATGTGTGTTGCATCCTGTTCTGGTCAGGCGATTTTCTTATTAAAAGAAGAAGAGGATTCTACAGAGATAACAATGCCATATGAATTTCTTCCTCTTCCGGAAAAAGGAGAGAAAGGAATTGGTTTAGGAAGAAATGGCCAGAAACTTTGTGAAGCAGAAGTAGTTTCGGTAAGAAGCGCAAAAGCATTTGATCATACCACTTTACTGACAATAAGAGTTCCATCTGAATATGGAATGAAAGTTCGTTTTTTCAAGAGATAGGCAGGGGGAAAAGCACTATGATTAATGATAGAAATAAAGATATTGGAGAATTTATACCACAGGAAGATGACGATATGATTATCTGCCGGTGTGAAGAAATCACAAAAGGAGAAATCCGTAAAGCGGTACATGCAGGGATGTTTACAATGCCAGAGATAAGACGATACCTGAGAACGGGTATGGGATTATGTCAGGGTCAGACCTGCGGCAAAATTGTAAAAAGTATCGTGGCCAGAGAACAGGGGCTTTCGCCTTTAGATTTAGAACCAGCGTTATCCAGAAGTCCTATGCGTCCGATTGAGATGGAAATTCTGGCAAAAGACGGTGGAAACAAATAAAAGAGCATATTTATGTGGAAATGAGGTGGAGTATGAGTATCACAGCAGATGTAATTATTATTGGTTCAGGTGTTGTAGGTAATGCTGCAGCCTATTATTTAGCAAAACGAGGCAGAAAGGTAATCGTTCTTGAAGCAGAAGATCATATTGGACATGGTGGTTCCAGCAGGAATGGAGGTGGAGTAAGACAGTCAGGAAGAGATTCAAGAGAACTTCCTTATGCGATTTATGGAATAAAAAATATATGGCCGACGTTATCAGAAGAACTCGGAGAAGATGTAGAATATCATCAGGGAGGCAATCTTCGCCTTGCTTTAAATGAAGAACATATAAAAATTTTACAAGGATATACAAAGCGGGCACAGGAATGTGGCCTGGAAGTGGAAATGGTAGATGCAGCAACAGTAAAAGAGATATGTCCGCATTTATCTGATGAAATTGTAGGTGCCAGCTGGTGTCCGACAGATGGACATGCCAATCCAATGAAGACAACGTTAGCTTTTTATAAAAGAGGAAGAGAGATGGGAGTTCACTACATCACAGGTGAAAAGGTAGTGAAAATAAAAACCTATCGTGGCAGAGCAAGAACCATTATTACAGAAAATGGAACTATATATGAGGCACATGATATCGTTGTAGCTGCAGGATACGAGAGTCGTTTTATCACAAAGACAGTTGGAATAGATATTCCGATGACGAGATTTTATGAGGAATGTGTTGTTACGGAAATGCAGCCTAAAATGTTTGATATTATGCTTGGAGTAGCGACAGGAGCCGTTTATGGACATCAATGTGATCATGGCTCTTTTGTATTTGGAAGCAATACAGGCCTGGAAAAAACATTGCTATTTGATCATGGAAAAAATAAATCGAATTCTTTGAATGCATCAGCAAACTGTCGAAATATTATGCAGTATGTCCCTAAACTGAAAGATGCTAAGATTGTCAGGACATGGGGCGGCTGGATGGACATAGGAGCTGATGGAGTACCGGTTATTGATGAAATAGATGAAGTACCAGGATTATTTGTCGCATGTGCGATGAGTGGTCATGGTTTTGGCACAGGACCGGCAGTTGGCTATATGTTAAGCCAGATGGTTGATGGAGAAGAAACGGTATGTGATATCGAGCCTCTTAGATATGACCGATTTAAATCTTTAAGATAAGGCATTTTTCAGATACGCTCAGGCATCAAAGGCTTTAAGGGTATATTTACCAGAGAGGAGGAGATTTGTGTCAGAGATAAATAAAAGAATACAGATAAAATATACTTTGGTACAAGGGACTTTCTGGATTTTTATGGCAGCTTTTTCTGGATTTATGACACCAGTTTTACAGGAAAAAGGGTTTTCTGATATGCAGATTGGAATCTTAAATGCGGATAAATGTATCAGTATGATGATTTTTCAGACAATTTTGTCCTGTATCTGTGATAAATATGCAAAATATATATCTTTAAAATATATTCTAAGTATTTTGGGGTTTATAGGAGTAATTGTTATTGCAATATTTTATTATATGCCAGTTGATTTTTTTGGAGCATTAATTTTATTTCTTTTTATGGGAGCATCAGTAAATTGTCTGTCTGCAATTATCGATCTGGTTTCTATACAATATATTAATCATGGACAGAATATCAGTTATACATTTGCAAGAGGAGCCGGTTCTCTCACATATGCACTTTCCAGTCTGCCAATTGGTCAGTTCTCGAATAAATATGGAGCCGATCAGATATTGAAATTACAAATTTTAATATTGTGTATATTGATTTTTTTATTTTTAATGCTTGACTGTATAGATTATTCCTGTTGTCAAACGGCAGATAAAATAAACAGTACAGAGCAGAGAACAGAAAATGAAACAGTACACAGTATAGGATATCTTTTAAAAAATTATCCTAAATACACGCTTTTTTTACTTGGATCAGTTTTGGCACTAGTAAGCTATAAAATGGGAAATACATTTCTTAATGATGTAGTATACCGGGTTGGTGGAAATGATTTTGATTTCGGTATTTGTAATTTCGTTCTGGCAATTTCCGAAGTTCCTACAGCGATTATATTTATGAAATTAAAACAAAAGTTTTCACTGGAAAGATTAATGATTGTGTTTGCAGTGTTCAATACCTTACAAACAGCAGGAACGATTTTTGCGGCGAATATCTATATAGTCATTGGCTGTCAGGCATTTGAAATGCTTGGTTATGGATTAAGCTATGCATTAATTGTATATTTTATTATAGAAAATCTTCCTGCTTCGGATGTGGCAAAAGCAAACTCGCTTATAGCTGTTTCGACTTCAGGAGTAGGGATTGCAGTGGGTACGTTACTCAGCGGATGGATAAAATCTCAATTTGGACTTACAGCACTATTAGTTACAGGGAGTATTGCCGGACTTTTTAGCATAGTAGTAATGTTGCTATTGAATTTATTTCCTTTTAATGGTACACTGACATATAAAGGTATAAATTGTTAAATAAATGTATTTTCGGAATCTTTTTAAATGAGTCATTCTGGCTATATTTCTGATATACTTCATTCATTTTCTCGTTGTACACATCGTGTGCGCATTGCGAAAATGTCATTGTATATCAAAAATCTGTCTCAGAATTCTTTATTGAAAAGATTCCGAGAGTACATATGATTCTTAGGAGTTTAAATATGCAGAAGTCAAATTATGCAGTAGGAAAAGAAACACAGAAAAAAATATGGAAAGCAGGTAGAAAACTCTTTTATGAAAAGGGGCTAGATGCAACAACGTATGACGATATCAGTAAAGCAGCAGGAATTAACAGGGCCCTGATTCCCTATTATTTCAAAACAAAACATCAGTTGGGGAGAAAAATATTTCGGGAAATTACGGAAGAATTTTATGAGGAACTTGATAAAGCGATAGATCTATCGCAGTATTCCCAACAATTGCAAAATAATATTCAGAGTTTTGGATATTATCGTTTACTTAAAAATGAACAGTATGGAAGATTTGCTGCTCAGATATTTATGAATGAAGTATTCACGGATGATATGACACAGTCAGAGAATGATTATATCAGGGCATATATTCGTCAGGATACGAACCTTACAGAGAAAGAAATAGCAATATTATCCCGTTTGGATTATGGAATTGAAAGAGAAATTATTAATGTCATTCATGGAAATGAAAAACAGGCAGACATTGATGAGATATGCATAATAGAATTGAGAATGCTGCTTCAGTACTGCGGTTATACTGAAGCAGAAATTAATGAATTGGCAATGAAGACGGTGGAAGTTCTGGATCAGTGTCGATTCGAAGTTAAGTCAGGATTCAAGATTCGTGTTTATAAATAGTGGTTGCCGCAGGCAAAACAGAGGGCTGTCTTTGACTGGAGTGTGTCTGAAAAAGCATTTTTCAAACACGCCGCGACGAAAGTCACAAATAGAGATGCCTGGGTTTTCCGACTTTGTCAGCTCTGTCTGATAAATTAAATCAACCCGAAATGCTTCAATGCATTTTTAATCCCATCTCTATCAATCGGTGTAGTCACATATGCCGTTTTTCTAAGTACTTCTGGATAAGAATTTCCCATAGCAACACTGTTTTTTACATGTTCGAGCATAGGGAGATCATTTGTACTGTCACCAAATACATAGCAATCATCTAAAGATGCATCAAGATATTCAACAAGGTAATCAATTCCTGTTGCTTTTGTGCAGCCTTTTGGAACGATTTCTGCGAAGCCGTATGGATTCGTTTCTTCTCTCTGAATGTAGTGAAAATGTTCTTTTATTTTTTCTTTGAATAAAGCTACATTGCTGTTTTTATCTGTAAGAATAACAAATTTATCAAAATCAAGGTCTGGATCATCTAAACCGCGAACCGGGTTTGTAGAACCGCAGGCTGCATAGTGAGAACAAATTCGTTTGATTGGAGGAAAGGTATCTTCTCTGTCATCAAAATAGCAGAACTTTCTTCCTTCAAACAAACCTTGAATCTTTGTTTCTTTTAAAATATCTTTCATGCTATGTCTTACTTCTCTGGAAAGTTCATGATGATATATACTTTCTCCATGAAGAATGACTTCTGTGCCACATCCACATACATATCCATCAAAAGGAAATTCCCTGATCGATTCAGGTAAGATACTATTAGTACGTCCGGTATTAATAAATATATAATGTCCATTTGCCTGTGCCTGTTTTAAAGCTTCAATGGCGCTGTCTGGAATGTATCCTGGAATACCTCCGGCAAGGAGTGTGCCGTCAATATCAAAAAATAATAATTTTCTATTCATCATGTGAAATATCCTTTCGTAAAAATATTCTGTTTTTTGTAATAAATCTTTCTTAAATTCCATAAATTTACTATCTGCATTATATACTACTTTTAAAATTTACACAAGAGAAAAATGTAAAGAATCGACTATCATCAAAAAATATGTTATGATATTAGAGCGTGTTTGAAAAATCATTCCTGCCACCTGTACGCCCTAATTTGCAGAATATTTTGCCTTCGTTCAGTTGACGTAGCCCCGCTACGCCGCCCTCATTCAGGCGAAATCTCTCGCAAATTGTAACGCACATCTTGCAGAAAGCATTTGTCAAACAGGCTCTAGAGCGTGTCTGAAAAATGCTCTAAAATAAAAATATGAGAAACAATGGAGTGAAAGTCTAAATGTTTTGCTTCATTTTTCAAAAAAGAAAGGATGAACTATAATGGCAAACCCAATCGTTACAATTACAATGGAAAATGGAGATGTAATCAAAGCGGAATTATATCCACAGATTGCACCAAACACAGTAAATAACTTTATTTCCTTAGTTAAAAAAGGATTTTATGATGGACTTATTTTCCACCGTGTTATCAAAGGATTCATGATTCAGGGAGGATGTCCTCTTGGAAATGGAACAGGTAACCCGGGATATAGCATCAAAGGTGAGTTTTCTAACAATGGTTTCACAAACCAGTTAAAACATGAAGCAGGAGTACTTTCCATGGCCCGTTCCATGATGCCAAACTCCGCAGGCTCTCAGTTCTTTATCATGCACAAGGCAGCGCCACATCTTGACGGCGAGTATGCAGCATTCGGTAAAGTAATCGAGGGAATGGATGTAGTAGATAAGATTGCATCTGTAAAGACTTTCATGGACTCCCCATATGAAAAACAGGTGATGGCTTCTGTAACTGTGGATACACAGGGAGAAGAATATCCAGAACCAGAGAAGATTGAGAAATAGGAATTTGCCACAGGCAGGATCGACGCTCCAAAAGGGAGAAGCTATCCTGTATTTGTGACTCTATCACATGAGGGCTGAATGCTTGCTTAAAGGCTTGCATTCAATCCTCATGATATCCGTAAAGAAGTTAAAGGCTATGCTGTAGCAGATTTTGCTGGATGTAGCAGACAAAAATAGAAGCCGGTAAGAACGAGAAGAATTGTAATTATCCAGGATATAGGGAATACAATGAAAAGGCTTCTCAGTGTATGATAGTGCCTGAATACGGTAAAAATCCAGACAATACGTACTATACAGGTTCCAATTACTGTTAAAATAGCGGGAAGTGTAGAGTGTCCACAGCCTCTGAGAAATCCTGCTGGAATTTCGTAAAAACAGCAGATGGGCTGCAAAGTAAGAATAATAATAATACGAAAAGCGGCGGCTTTGATCACAGCATTGTCTGTTGTGAATAATCCGGATGCCGGCACGCGAAATACAGTCAGTGGAACAGTGATCAATGCACTAAATATTACGGAAAACAGGAGGGAGAGCCAGAAGATTTTGTGGCAGCGTTTCTTTAAAGATGCAGCAAAGTTCTGGCTGGCAAATGTCGTTGCGGCCTGTCCGAATGCGGTTGTCATGTAATATCCAAAGTATTCAAAATTCATGGAGATTGTACTTCCTGCCGTGGCAATCGCTCCAAAGCTGTTTACAGATGCCTGTACAAAAATATTGGAAAAGCAGAAAACAGCTCCCTGAATAGCAGAAGGAACACCGATAATCAATATCTGAATCAAATGCTTTTTATGGATGCAGAGTTTTGCAAAAGAAAAATGAAACTCCGAAGTATCTTTTGCAAGCCAGTATAATACCATAGCAGCAGAGATTCCTGTCGAAATATCGGTTGCGATGGAAACTCCTGCCACGTCCAGTTTACATACAACAACAAATAAAAGATTTAAAAGGACATTAATTACACCGGAAATTGTCAGGGCAATAAAGGGGCGAGTGCTGTCACCCCTGGCTCTTAAGATTGCAGAACCAAAGTTATACAGCATCAAAAAAGGATATCCAATAAAATAGATACGAAGATATGTTACCGCAGGCATTAAAACTGTCTGCGGTGTTTTTATAGCTGTAAGAACAGGCATTGCGATAAACTGACCTAAAATAGCCGCAAATATCCCGATAATAGCCGCAAACATAATAGCAGTATGCAATACATCTGAAATAATAGATGTGTTTTTTTCGCCGATACATTGAGCAATAAGGACATTTGCACCTATGGCAAGACCAGTAGAAAGAGTGACGAGCAGAGCTACAATTTCCCCATTAGTACCGACCGCAGCAAGAGCATTTGCATCAGCAAAATGCCCGACGACAGAAGTGTCTGCCGCATTAAATAATTGCTGCAGCATACTGCTTAAAGCAATCGGCAGAGCAAATAAAATAATTTTCAAAGCCAGTGGTCCGTGAAGCATATCCACAGATTTTTTTGATTTGTTCATAATTAAAATCCTTTCGTTTGTCATAGGCGGAAACCCACTTCCCTTGGGAG
>CAVCBH010000131.1:0-8470 GCA_963600375.1 bacterium
GAATTTAACTGTACGATTCCAGGAATTGAGCCAATCTGTGAACAGTTAGATATTAAGATGCTCTGTCTTGATGATGTG
Organism: bacterium; assembly: GCA_963600375.1. Classification (GTDB taxonomy): domain Bacteria; phylum Bacillota; class Clostridia; order Lachnospirales; family Lachnospiraceae; genus Anaerobutyricum. The sequence goes on from CAVCBH010000131.1 coordinate 79, forward strand.
GCTAAAAAGGCAAATGCAGAATTGTTATCATACACTGCAGAAGAAAAAGAGAAGATCACAAGCCAGATTATTGCAGATGCTTTATGTGGATTTAAGAACAGAAAAGAAAAATTATATGGAACAGCTCCGGCAAAAGGAGAAAAGCGTGTCAATGTTATGGCACAGCATGGTTTTGACAAGTCCATTACCGGTTTATCAGAAGATACATTAGTAGCTGCCTTAGGTGGTACATTACAGCCATTAATTGATGCGATTGTCGCAGGAAAAATCAAAGGAATCGCTGCGATTGTCGGCTGTTCGAATTTAAGAGCGAAAGGACATGATGTATTTACTGTAGAACTTGCAAAAGAGTTAATCAAGAAAGATATTCTTGTATTATCAGCCGGCTGCACCTGTGGAGGATTAGAAAACTGCGGCCTTATGACAATGGATGCCGTAGAACTTTGTGGAGAAGGGTTAAAAGAAATCTGTACAGCTCTTGGAGTTCCTCCAGTACTTAACTTTGGTCCATGTCTTGCAATTGGACGAATCGAGTTAGCTGCCTGTGCATTAGCAAAAGAACTTAATGTAGACCTTCCACAGCTTCCGGTTGTAATCAGTGCTCCACAGTGGCTTGAGGAGCAGGCGTTAGCTGATGGAGCCTATGCGCTCGCACTTGGATTCCCTCTGCATCTTGCATTATCTCCATTTGTAACAGGAAGCCAGGTGGCAGTGAATGTCCTTACAGAAGGATTAAAAGATTTGACCGGAGGACAGCTTATCATTGAGACAGAAGTAGAAGAGGCGGCACAGAAATTTGAAGAGATTATTAAGGAAAAGAGAATTGGTCTTGGAATTGATAAAGGGGGAGATGCCATATGTTAATGAACCGAACAACTCCTTTTATGGTTCCGGTAGATGTGGAAAATTCTGCGATTATCAAGGATGAGGCATTGTGTAGCCAGTGTGGTCATTGTTTTGCGGTTTGTGAAGAAGAAATTGGTGTGGCAGCAAAATATCTTTTGAATCCTCGTGAAACATATCAGTGTATCGGTTGCGGACAGTGTAGTGCAAATTGCCCGGAAAAAGCGATTATCGGCAGACCGCATTATAAGATTGTAAAAGAACTTATCAAAGATCCGGATAAGATTGTCGTTTTTTCTACATCTCCATCTGTAAGGGTGGGATTTGCAGATGGTTTTGGAAAAGAACCGGGAACTTTTGCACAAGATGAGATGGTAGGAGCGTTAAGAGCATTAGGTGCCGATTATGTATTTGATGTTACTTTTTCTGCTGACCTTACGATCATGGAAGAAGGTTCAGAATTACTGTCCCGTATTTTAAAAGGAACAGGACCTCTGCCACAGTTTACAAGCTGCTGTCCGGCATGGGTAAAATATATGGAAAACTTCCATCCGGATAAAACGGCACATCTTTCTTCTGCAAAAAGCCCAATTGGAATGCAGGGAGCGGTTATCAAGACGTATTTTGCACATAAAAAGCATATTGATCCGGAAAAGATTATTTCTGTGGCAGTAACACCTTGTACCGCAAAAAAAGCAGAAATCGCAAGAGAAGAATTATGTGATGCAGGAAAGCTTCTTGATATAGAAGAAATGCGTGACAATGATTACGTCATCACAACAAAAGAACTTGTACAGTGGTGTCAGGAGGAAGGTCTTGATTTAGATAAGATTACTCCATCAAAGTTTGACAGTGTTTTGGGAGAAGGAACCGGAGCCGGAATGATTTTCGGAAATACGGGTGGTGTTATGGAAGCAGCGCTTCGAACTGTATATAGAGTGTTAGAAGGAAAAGAAGCCTCGTCAGATTTTTATCAACTTCATCCAGTACGAGGTTTAAAGAACCGAAAAGAGGCAGAAGTAACAATCGCCGGCAAGAATCTTCGTGTTTGTATCCTTTATGGAACGGCGGCTGCAGAAGAATTTCTGGCAGAAGACATGAGCGGATATCATTTTGTAGAAGTGATGACTTGTCCGGGAGGGTGCATCAGTGGAGCAGGACAGCCGGATTGTGGAAGTGTCCCGGTGTCAGATGAGGTAAGAAAGAAGAGAATACAGTCACTCTACCAGGCAGATGAGCGTGCAGAGCGTAGAAATTCCATGGATAATCCGGAAATTGGAACAATATATCAGGAATTTTTCAAAGAGCCATTAAGTATTCTTTCCGAAAAACTTTTACACACTACCTACAAAGGAAAACAGGATAAAATGTGTGCGGAATAGTTCAAAAATGAGAATTGAATATTCCAACTGAAAAAATAATGCGAAATGAGAGCTTTTTGCCGGTATTTTATTGGCAATGATACCAATTTGTTTCATATCGAAAGATGTAATTCGTTGTTGTTGCAATAAAATGCAGCAACAACGTTTCTTTTTGTTGTGCAAACTGTATAAATGTAAAAAATATCCGGTTGATAATTGCCACATACTGACACGGATATTCCTAATTGTTGCTTATTTTTTCCTGTATAATGCAAGACAGATGAAAGCTCAGTAGTGGTTGATTTACAGGATTTATAGGATAATTTTTTTTGAGTTATCATCTCTCAAACATTTTCATTGCACATTTTTATGTGTCAGTAAGAAGGAGGAAAATTGTAATGATTGCAAAAGGATTTACAGAACCAACCGCACGTATTAAAGCCTTAAAAGCTGAAGTTGTTAACGCAGTACCAGAAGTAGAGCCATACAGAGCCGTACTTATTACAGAGTCTTACAAAGAGACAGAAGGTATGCCAGCAGTTATGAGAAGAGCAAAAGCAAATGAGAAGATTTTTAACAATCTTCCAGTTGTAATTCGTGATAACGAATTAATCGTAGGTGCTCTTTCCGTAAAGCCTCGTTCTACAAACCTTTGTCCAGAGTTCTCATTTGACTGGGTAGAAAAAGAGTTCAAGACAATGGCAACTCGTATGTGTGACCCATTTGTAATTACTGAAGAAACAGCAGACATCCTTCATGAAGTATTTAAGTACTGGAAAGGTAAAACTACCAGTGAGTTAGCTACTTCTTACATGAGCCAGGATTGTCTTGACTGCCAGGCTGGTGGTGTATTTACAGTTGGTAACTACTACTTCGGTGGTATAGGACATGTGTGTGTTGATTACGGTAAAGTATTAAAAATCGGTTTCAAGGGTGTTATTGCAGAAGTTGTTGAAGCAATGAACAAACTTGATGCAAATGATCCGGAATATCTGCAGAAGAGAGCATTCTATGAAGCAGTTATCATTTCTTACAATGCAGCTATTAACTTTGCTAAGAGATACAGCAAAAAAGCGGCTGAGATGGCAGCTACATGTACAGATCCAGTAAGAAAAGCTGAATTACTTCAGATTTCCAAGAACTGTGACCGTGTTCCAGAAAACGGAGCTACAAACTTCTATGAAGCTTGTCAGTCATTCTGGTTTGTACAGGCATTAGTACAGATCGAAGCAAATGGACATTCCATTTCTCCAGGACGTTTTGATCAGTATATGTGGCCATACTTAGAAGCAGACAAGAACATTTCTAAAGAGTTTGCTCAGGAATTAATTGACTGTCTCTTTGTATTATTAAACCATGTAAACAAAACTCGTGATGATGTATCTGACCAGGCATTCGCAGGATACGCAGTATTCCAGAACTTTGGTGTTGGTGGACAGACAGAAGATGGTCTTGATGCTACAAACCCAGTTTCCTATATGTGTATGGACGCTGCAGCACACGTTAAATTACCTGCACCATCTTTCTCAGTTCGTATTCATAACCAGACACCAGATGAATTCTTATTAAGAGCTTGCGAGCTTTCAAGACTTGGTACTGGTGTTCCTGCTATGTATAATGATGAAGCTATCATTCCTGCATTATGTAACAGAGGATTAACTCTTGCAGATGCTCGTAATTACTGTATCATCGGTTGTGTAGAACCTCAGTGTCCACACAAAACAGATGGATGGCATGATGCAGCATTCTTCAATGTTGCTAAGGTATTTGATATCGCTATTCATGGTGGTAAGAACCGTGATGGCAAACAGTTAGGACCTGTTACAAAACCTATGCCAGAATGGAAATCCATGGATGATTTATATGAAGCATATGAAACTCAGATTGAGTACTTCGTATCTAAATTAGTTGAGGCAGATAATGCTGTTGATATCGCTCACAAAGAAAGAGCACCATTACCATTTATGTCCGCATTAGTTGATGACTGTATCGGAAGAGGTAAAACAGTTATGGAAGGTGGAGCTATCTATAACTTCACAGGACCACAGGCATTTGGTAACGTAGATACAGGTGATGCAATTTACTGTATCAAGAAACATGTATTTGAAGATAAGGATCTGACAATGCAGCAGATTTACGAAGCTATGGAAAACAACTTTGGTGCTGAACTTGGTGCTGGATGTTATGATGGACCATTCGTAAGATTAAGTACAGATTCTGCTGAACCAGCTGCAGCAGCTATGGAAAGCGTTTCTGTATCTTCAGAAGACAGCATGGAATCCATTATTAATGCAGTTGTTCAGAAGATTCTTGCTGAAAAAGGATCCAACTTAAGCATGAGCGTAGATACAAAATCAGCAGCATGCACAAGCTGTAGTGATGCTCAGAGAGCTGAATACGACAGAATCAGACATATTCTCGATGCAACACCTTGCTTCGGTAATGATATTGATGAAGTTGATATGTGTGCTCGTAAAGCTACACAGGTTTACTCTCACGAAGTTGAGAAATATAAAAACCCACGTGGAGGTCAGTATCAGGCAGGATGTTATCCAGTATCTGCCAACGTATTATTTGGTAAAGATGTACAGGCTCTTCCAGATGGACGTTACAGCAATGCTCCTCTTGCAGATGGTATTTCCCCTCGTCAGGGTCATGACGTTAAGGGACCTACAGCTGCTGGTAACTCTGTAGCAAAACTTGATCAGTTAAATATCTCTAATGGTACATTATACAACCAGAAATTCTTACCTTCTGCAGTAGCAGGTGATCAGGGACTTCTGAACTTCGCAGCAGTAGTTCGTAACTACTTTGATAAGAAGGGTATGCATGTACAGTTTAATGTAATTGATAAAGAGACATTGATTGATGCTCAGGCACATCCAGAGAACTATAAAGACTTAGTAGTACGTGTAGCTGGTTACTCCGCTCACTGGACAGTACTTGCTAAGGAAGTTCAGGATGACATTATTGCACGTACAGAACAGAGTTTCTAAAATAATAATTTTTGAAATGATCTGGAGGAAGTACCTATGAATAATATGGAACCAAATTGTGATACAGGTAAGAAAGGGCTTGTCTTTAATATACAGAGGTTCTCCGTAAATGACGGTCCAGGTGTAAGGACAATTGCCTTTTTAAATGGTTGTCCTCTTCGCTGTAAATGGTGCTGTAATCCTGAATCGCAGGAATTGAAACCAGTCGTCATGTTTAAAGCACAGAACTGTGTCGGCTGTGGAAATTGTGAGATTGTGTGTCCAACTGGTGCTTCTAATTTAAATGTTCCAGGAAAGATTGATCATACAAAATGTATTGCATGCGGAAAATGTATAGATGTCTGCTATCATAGAGCCCTTGAAATGTCCGGTAAATGGATGACAGTAGAGGAACTTATGAAAGAACTGTACAAAGACCGTGTTATCTACAGAAAATCCGGAGGCGGAATCACCGTCTCCGGAGGTGAAGCAATGGTACAGCACGAGTTTCTTTTAGAACTTTTGAAAGCTTGTAAAGAATTTGGCTGGACGACTGCTATCGAAACAACCGGTATGGCTTCTGAGGAAGTAATTGAAAAGATTGTTCCATGGCTTGATGTAGTTATGATGGATATCAAACATGTTGACCCGGAAGTACATAAAGAGTATACTGGAGTAGATAATAAGATAATACTGAAGAATGCATTACTGATTTCCAGTCTTGCAAAGAAGATGATCGTTCGTGTTCCGGTTATTCCAGGATTCAATGCAAGTCCGAATGTAATTGCAGCAATTGCAAAGTTTACTACCTATCTTCATAATGTAAATGAGATTCATCTTTTACCTTATCATGATTTAGGCAGTAATAAATACGGAATGCTCGGTAAAGAATATGGTCTTGTCGGTGTTAAGAAACCGGAAAATGAATTTATGGAAGAATTAAAAGCAATAGTAGAAAAAGAAGGATTAACCTGTAAGATCGGAGGATAAATCGATACAGGCGGCCGAGGTATCCCTTATATATACCATAACGGTACAGGAGGTTCACTATGAACAAAGACATAACATTATTAACTTCTGAATCTGTTACAGAGGGACATCCGGATAAAGTATGCGATATGATTTCCGATGCTTTGCTGGATGCCTATTTAGAGGAAGACCCATCTGCCCATGTAGCATTGGAAACAATGGCTTCAGAAGACACGGTTTTCATTGCTGGTGAAGTTGCTTCTTTCGCAAAGGTTGATGTTAAAAATAAGGCAAGAGAAGTCATCTGTGAAATAGGATATGACAGTAAAGAAAAAGGAATAGACGGGAAAGAATGTCTGATTATTACTAATATTGGTGTACAGTCACCTGACATCGCCCAGGGAGTTACTCAGTGTAACGGAACCATTGGAGCAGGTGATCAGGGAATGATGTATGGATATGCCTGTGATGATACAGAGGAACTTATGCCACTGTCCATTTCACTGGCACACAAACTCAGTAAACGACTTACCCAGGTAAGAAAAGAAGGACTCCTTCCATACCTCTATCCAGATGGAAAGTCACAGGTTACAGTAGCATATAATAATCAGGGAGAAATCCTTGGTGTCACAGATGTTGTAATTTCTGCACAGCATAATGCAGAAGTTTCTGTACAAAAGCTTCGAATGGATATTGAGGAGCATATTATAAGAGAAGTAATTCCGAAAGAGTTGCTTTTACCGGATGTAAAGATACATATTAATCCAACAGGACGATTCGTAGTTGGTGGTCCTGCAGGAGATGTGGGTCTTACCGGAAGAAAAATTATTGTAGATACTTATGGTGGAATTGCCAGACATGGAGGCGGAGCATTCTCAGGAAAAGACCCGACAAAGGTTGACCGTTCTGCAGCTTATATGGCAAGATATGCCGCAAAGAATGTGGTGGCTGCCGGATTTTGTAAGAAGTGCGAGATTAATCTTGCCTATGCAATCGGTATCCCACATCCAGTATCTATAAAGATAGATACCTTTGGTACAGAAGAAATACCAAAGGAAATTATTGAAGACACTGTAAATGAAGTATTTGATTTCAGTGTGGCAGGTATTATAAATAACCTATCTCTCACTAAGGTAAAATATAAACCAGTCGCAGCATACGGACACTTTGGAAGACCAGAACTTGATCTCCCGTGGGAGCGGTTAGATAAAGTAAACGTCCTTCAGGAAAAGGCAGTTGCCCGTGTAGCAGAAGAAATCTATAAAAACCGTTAACAATTATTAAATACAACAATCATTACACTTTTTAATAATTATAGAAGCTATTTAAAGTCAGATAGTTTCAGTGACTAAGATTTTAAAATAGCGAAATAGCTAAGGGGTCATTCAAGCGCATAATTGTTCTGAAATAATCGGTCTCAACACTCTCACAAATAGATTATGAATAACAATAAGCTTGATCCACATCAGGGGGCTGTCGCAAGGTGACAGCCCCCTGATTTAATATATGTGTTTACTACCTGTGTGTTAGCCGTAGAAAGTATTAGATCAGAAAACTTCTATTGCGAGCAGCTTCAGAAAGAGAATATTAATCTTGCATAAATGATAGTTAGTAGTTAAAATATAAGTATATGATAGAAGAAATAACCATGTGATTAGCAACGTTTTGGATGTTGCTAGTTTGCGACATGGTTGTGAATATTACTATTATAATTTTAGAAGGAGGATTTTTAAAATGGTAAGAAAAGCAAACATCATTCAGAAACAGGAACTTGGCGGTGGAAAGGGTTGTGCTGAAGTGCATGAAATCGTTCCGGAAAAAGATTTGTATGGACATGGAAAGTTATATGCAAAGGTTGTTTTAAAACCAAATTCCAGTGTTGGCTGGCATCGTCACGTTGGTGAGACAGAACCATATTATATCTTAGAGGGCGAAGGAATTTTCGTAGATGATGATGGAAGCCGTACAAAGGTAGGCCCTGGAGATGTATGTACGATTCTTCCGGGACAGTGCCATGCGATTGAGAATACATCAGCATGTAAGAATCTTGCATTTATGGCTTTGATTCATAAAGACTGATTCGCTTGAGTTTTTATTAAGACAGACGAACCTCCGAAGAGAACCCATACCCTATATTTGTGACTCTATCGCTGTGGGTTGAATGTTCGCGGAAACGCTCGCATTCAATCCTCGCTCTGTTATGAAGTGACTTTTGTCAAGAGGTAAAAGAGAGAAAATTCACTT
>CAVCBH010000132.1:0-3704 GCA_963600375.1 bacterium
ATAATAAAAAAATCATTCATAAATAATGTCCTTTATTTTATATAATAATATCATGACTTTTCTTTTCCTTTCAATATACTTTCCGCTATTTCACTATAAGGTAAATACACTCTGGTTTGTAATATTTTCCAGGAGATTCCCTCTTAATTTTTGGAGCGAAATGTGCTATAATTATTATAAACTACATATAAGGAGATGTGTCATTTATGAACGCAAACAAACATTCGAAAAAAGTTGTGCATCTGCCTGTATTTTCCAAGAAAAAACATACGGCGATACTTTTTTCTTTTCTACTTTTTTTGATGCTTCCCACAACTTTTGTTCATGCACAGCGTCTGTATACGACAGATGGAGTTAATGTAAGAGCGAAGCCAGACGGCTCATCTCGAATCCTTACTTCAATTTCTGCCGGTACATCTGTAACGAAAACTGGAAGTCATGGTAACTGGATTGCAGTCAATGCAAATGGAGTAAAGGGATATATTTATAAGACCTATCTTTCTAGTACGAAAAAATCCACTGCCACTACTTCTTCCTCTTACCGCGCTGTCATTACTGCCAGTAGTGTAAATTTACGTGCAAAGCCTTCTTTTAACGGCCGTGTAAAGGGAAGTCTGTCTGCAGGACAGGCTGTTACAGTATGTGCTACGAAAGGCGCATGGAAAAAGGTTAAGACTTCTTCTGGAAAAAAGGGGTATGTATATGGTACCTATGTTGGAAAGAATTATACTTCTTCTAAAAAAACAGTAAAAGTAACACCTACCGTTTCCGTAAGCAGCTACAGAACCAAAGCAATCTCCTACGCCCAGGGCAGACTCGGAGACAAGTACAGTCAGGCAAGACGTGACCAGAAAGGGTATGCCGACTGCTCTAGTTTAGTACGTGATGCTTACAAAAGTGCAACTGGCAAGTACATAGGCAACACGACCTATGAGCAGCTGGAATTAATGCATTCGTACCTGTACTCTATCTCTTCTCTCAAAAAAGCTACAGCCGGAGATCTTGTTTTCCATCGAGGCAGTTCTAATCATGTCGGAATCTATCTTGGCAACGGAAAGGTTCTTCATACTTCACAGACTGCTGGAATGGTGAAAATCAGTACTTTTAGTAACAGTAGCACTTATTGGAATGTAGCATGTAATGCGGCGGGGTATTGTGCTAAATAGGAATTTGCCGCAGGCAAATTCCTATTTAATTCATACAAAGATAGGAAAAATACCCTGCATACGCAAGGAGCATTACAACCCCACATGGTCTGCGAAGTTCTTTATGTCGTATTGTTCCAAGCCATAAGATAACTCCTGCACCAACTGCTATCGCAGAGTCAATCAGGAATTTGCTTTCAAATGGTACATTACAAATCAATGCGGTTGTTCCGATAACGAAAAGAATGTTGAAGATATTACTTCCTACGATATTTCCAATGGCAATTCCAACATTACCGCTTTTAGCGGCTGTTACGGAGGTAACCAGTTCTGGAAGTGATGTTCCAAAGGCTACAATAGTAAGACCAATAAAACGCTCGCTCATGCCAAAGGCTCTTGCAATTTCTGAGGCAGCATCTACAACAAAGTCACTTCCCCAAACGACCATAATTCCTCCGACAATAATAAAAATAATGCATTTTAAATAGGACATCTCATACTTGGCTTCTTCTTCGGGAACTTTATTCTTTCTCGACATCACAAAAAGATAGGCAAGAAAAAGAATAAACAATATCCAAAAGATAACACCTTCGGTAAAGTTAACTGTCTGTCTGGTTGCTCCAAAAATAATCATTAATACTGTAATTCCTATCATAAATGGAATCTCGCAATATAACGTAGATTTCTGAATCGCAACATTTGTTATAACGGCTGTAATTCCTAAGATAACAAGCACATTCATAATATTACTGCCTACTACATTACCGATGGTAATTCCTGCACTTCCCTTTAACGCCGAAGTGATGCTGACTGCCGCTTCTGGAAGGCTTGTTCCCATCGCCACAATAGTAAGACCGACAATCAACTGTGGAATTCCTAATTTTTCTGCAATCCCTGCTGCACCATCTACAAAAAAATCTGCTCCTTTTACTAAAAGGACAAAACCAATACATAAAAGTAAAATCTGAAGTATCATTAATCATTCTCCTTCTCAAAATACTTATCTACTCTCAAAATCCCGTACCTTCTCAAAAGCTAACGCAAAATCAGACATTTTAAATCATGGGTGAAAATTCTGCATCGCGTGCTTGAAACATACTTTAAGAATAAATTAACCCCTACTTACAAAAGTCAAAGATTCTTGTTTCAATTCGAGAGTATATTCCAATATGTTTACTGAAGGTGATAATGAGGAAGCTCTGCATGCTTTTCAAATGTTTCTTTATGAAGGGCATCCATAACTTTTTGCACTGGGCATATATCATGTTCTTCCCGGAGAAATTCAAAAATCTCGTCAATGCCCTCTCCGGTATAAGCACTCGTAAAAAATATCTTTTTGCATCCGGTAAGCTTCAGCCATTCGGCTGCCTGCTGCGGATTTGCAGCCCAGTGGTCAATCTTTGTTACAATGCCTACTTCATCTCTATTTCCAAGCGGTGTTACATTCGGAGGATATAAAGAATATGGCTCTGTTGCACTCAAAACGATACCTACAACATCTGCCTCTGCCGCATATAAATCAATCGTATGAGACAAATCCAGATTTTCTGCATACTCACCCGGCATATCAATAACACAGTCATACTGACTGACGTACTGCGTCTTTTTATAGGTAATGTTCTCTCCTCGCAAAACCTGCTTTAACGTCGTCTTCCCACTTTCACTTCTTCCAATCAATAATATCCTTCTCATATAACTCCCCCTGTTTTTTAGCCTCTATACATATGGGATATTCACTTTGATATATCGCTCATAAACCATATTTTCCCGGTAAAATCACCCATATATATCATTTTCATAAATCTGAAAAATTCTTTCATTAACAAACTTCTTGGATTATACTGTTATACTCCCATAAAGAACATCAATGCAGCCCAGGTAAATAACGGATAATACATTCCGTGTTCGTCTCTTCCCTTACAAAGATATGCTTCTGCATCTTCTTTACTTACAAGACAGAATCCCTCAAATACTTCGGAACCTTCTGCTCCGTCATGATTCATTTTTGGAATCTCATCACGGTTGATAGAAATGTATACTAAAGCGTTGCCTTCGTCTGTCATACCTGGTGTACTGAATACGCATGGAGAAACAACTTTGACCTCATCAGATTCCTGTACTTCGATTCCTGTCTCCTCCTTTAACTCACGAATGGCAGTATCTACAAGGGCGTTTGGATTATTCCAGTCTTCTTTATCAATAAGTCCTGCCGGAACGCTTAACATATACTGTCCAACTGGATAACGATACTCCCAGTTTAAGAGAAGTTTCTTTGGCTGATCCTTGATATTAAGGACAACAAAGCAGCTTACTGCATCTGGCTGCATGGTTCCACACTCCTCATCTGGTGTCAGTGCAACCATTCTGTCCTTGCTTCTTCGACTGGCACAATAGTAATGACCACCCTCTCTGTACTGTAAATCATACAGATTCATATATTCTGATTCATAAATGGTTTCCATTTTTCCGTTATACATAATTCTATCGCCTTTCTTGCTATTTTTTAGTAAGCGGTACATAATAAACCATATAAAAATTCCACAGAAAGGATTCACCTAA
>CAVCBH010000133.1:0-42993 GCA_963600375.1 bacterium
CGTAAATTGAGGTGTGCAGATTGCAGGAATGATTTTTCAGACACGCTCTAGTATAGCATCCATCTAGTTTCTAAAGTGTTGTTGGATATAGATTTTATAGTTTGATTCGTAACTCTTTTGTTGTGAACTACAAAATGATTGTCCATAAACTATTATTACTGAGTGGATGCTGCACTAGTAATAATAGTTTGCGAATAGGCGATTCAATACTTCTCCAGCCAAAAACAGCCCATGAGGAGTGTCTATTTTGCCTGTGGCAACTTATCCAGCTTCAATAACTTATGGTATTCCTCCACATTACTATCCCACTGTTTGTATTTCTTATCTCCCCGGCGGTCAGGAAGTCCATACTGATTTTTGAGATATTCTCCAAGGTAGGCAGTTGTTTTCTTCGCACCTTTGATGTTCAGATGCTCACCGCCGTCTACGCTATCCTTTTTCCAGTTAATTTTCTTTTTTAATGCCAGATTGAGATCGGCAAAGTTGATTCCGTTATTGTCAGCAATTTTCTGAAGGGCATTATGTTTCTGATAGTTCCAGCCTTTATAGTTAGGAACGGATATGAGAACAGGAATCGAACCCTGGCTTTTGCAGTAATGAATACATTTTGCAAAGGTAGAAGCGCTTAGACTGTTGATTTCCCAGGTCTTTCTGGTGAACTTCATACGGTGCTTATTTTTATGCACTTTGTGAGCAGACTTTCGATAATAGTAACCTTTCATGACAGAGTATCGGTTTCCAAAAATATTTTTAATCTTGTGAGGATTTAGATTCTTATGAAAACTGATGACTGGGAAAATGGTTGCAAGTTTGGCTTTGGTGATAGAATCGAGGTTGTTTATATCGGTCTTATCACGGAAAAGGTTATTGCCGTCAATCAATACAATGGATGGTTTCTGGTGCTGATAAATCTGTTTTAAGTATTCATAAGTTTCCGAAATACGCTGGCTTGGCTGTCCCCAGGTGTATCCGGTAAAACCCTCTTGTTCCCACCATATAAGCGGGAAAATGCTGCTGTATACATTACTGTCTCCGATAGATAATACATCAATAGTATTATCTGGTTCCTGAAAAATACTGAAGCCGGAGTAGTTATACAGCGGATTGGCATTATATCCCATGGCGATGGACAGAGAAGAAAAAATCTTTAATACAAATGTCAGGATTAGCAGGAAAATCCCACTTTTTATTAAAATGAATTTCTTGGACATTTCTTTCCTCCAACAAAATCTTATATATCGTGCAGTCTGCAAAGTGTTGCAGAACTACATAGTAATAAAGATGTACATTATTTTGCAAAATATGATATTTAAAATTCAATATAAACGTTATGTAATAATTCAATTTTGATATAAATACATGTAACAATTTAATTTGAAACTTAGCGTAATAAATTCTGTGTAATTAAAACTTAGCATAAATAAAGTCTGCAACGCCCCATCCAGGACCGTAAGCGCCGGCGGTAATGATCAGAATAACAGGAATCATGTAGATGATCCACCGAATCGGTAATGGTTGTGCAAGAATAAGTTCGCGGATGGAGTTGCCTTCTTCCTGTTTCTTTCCAATAAAATAAAGGAAAATAACGCTCAGGGCGATCAACAAAAAATCTAATTTAAAAAGCCCACCGCGGTTAAATGCCATTTGCCAGAAAGAAACTTTTCCATGCCATGGGCGAAATACGGAAGCAAGCATTGCTGTGGCTGTTTTTAAGTCTTTGGCGCGGAAAATAAGCATGCCGATATTTACAAGAATAAAGGTACGGATTACCTGCATAGTGTGATACCAGGAAGCATTGCGGTCGATGTTACATTTGCTGCAAAATGCAACAAATGCAGGTTCAAGGAGCATTCCAAGGACCATTATGACATAGTAATAAAGGCCGTAAATGATATATTTCCACTCTGCACCGTGCCAGATTCCGTTTCCAAGCCATACGGCAAACAGGGCAAAGATGCCGGGAATAGTAGCTGCATAGTAGCGGTTCATGTGCTTTCGGCAATTCTGGCTGAACTTCTGAAAATGTGTTCCGAGAGAGATTGGATAGAAAATGTAATCTTTGAACCAGGCTCCCAGAGTGATATGCCATCTGCGCCAGAAATCGTTGACGGAAGTGGCGAAAAATGGTCGTTTGAAGTTCTCTTCTAAAGTAATTCCGAAAAGCTGTGCGCTTCCTCGTGCAATATTAATGCATCCGGCAAAGTCCATGTAAAGCTGAAATGTATACAGAAGAATCGCCATGATAACCGGAAAACCGGAATATCTTTCATGATTAACGAAAATAGCGCGTACATACATATTTACACGGTCGGAAAGCAGCACTTTTTGAAAAAGGCCCCACACGATGAGCTGTGCGCCAAAACAAAACTGTTTGTAATCAAAACGATGCTCTGCCTTCAGTTCTTCTCCAAGCTGTCCATAACGGGAAATCGGTCCTTCCGTAATGATTGGGAAAAAAATTAAAAACAGCAGCAGGCGAAAATAATTCTTTTCTGCCTTGCAGACTCCGCGTGCAACATCTGTCACATAACTGATAGCAGATAATGTGTAGAAGGAGATTCCAAGCGGAAGGAAGATATCCAGGAACGGAATCTGTGCGGAAATGTGCAGAGAGTTAAAAAGTGCGTTGATATTTTCACCAAAAAAGTTAAAGTACTTTGTAACAAATAAAATGCCGAAATTGATAACACATAGGAGTGCAATAACATAACGGTTCTTTGTGGTCGTTTTACTCTTTAGTTCCTTCCTTGCATTGCGGTCCAGTTCCTTCTTTTTTAACTTGAACTGCTCGTTAAACTGTTCAATGACTCTTGCTCCAAGATAAATGGTTGCCGTTGTAAATAAAACAATGACAACCAGATTCTTCATTGCGAGAATATAGAACAGCAGGCTCGAAAACAGAAGTCCGATCCAACGGCGCTTTAGCGGAAGCAGATAATAGAGAATTACGCTGCCGCAAAGAAAAGGGAACAGGTAGAGCCATGAATTATACTGCATATTCTCACCTACTCATCTTCTAAAATTTCCTGAACCATGTTGTAAATGCTCTCAACAGACTTGAAGTTCTCCGGTTTGATGTAAGGGAGAGTAATGTTAATATCAAACTCATCATTCAGTTCAGAGACAAGCTGAAGAATCTCCATAGATTCTAAAAGATGTTCCTCAATGAAATCTTTGGATGCTGCAAAGTCAACTCCAGGTTTAATTGTTTCTAAAATCTCAAGAATAGTGTCCATAATTTTTCCTCCATGTGTTTTGTGGTTTTATTATTTTCATATGTTGCTTTCTGGTCCAGATTTTATCACATTGTTTTTAGATATTGAATCTGGATATATTGTCGTTAGACTTAGGCTTTACCAAATTATTTTTTAGATTCTGCGTCTGAGTATATTGTTGTTAAATTCAGGTTTTACTGTGTTATTTTCAGATATTGAATCTAAATATATTGCTGTTAGACATAGCTTTTACCATATCGTTTTTATATAATGCTCTTATAGTTGATTTTCTTCCAGATAGTTCTTTTTCAACAACTTTCTGTCTATCTTTCCATTCGCATTGTATGGCATCTGCCGGATACGAATGAACTTATTCGGGCGCATGTAAGCAGGAAGCTTACCGGAAACTGCGGCAGAAAGCGCCTCCTGCTTAATCTTTCCCTGATAAAAGATAAGAATCTGGTCGGTTGTCTCGAGGTAAATGCAGACGCAGGCATGAATCTCCGGTAAAGCACCGATTGCTGCCTCAATTTCACCAGGTTCGATGCGATAGCCCATGTGCTTAATCTGAAAATCTTTTCGTCCCTGATATCTTAAAAGTCCGTCCTCACCTCTGTATACAAGATCGCCTGTACGGTATACAATCTCAGGATATGCATCGTTGAGCGGATTCTGGACAAACATCTCAGCCGTTTTTTCCGGATTATGATAATAGCCATCTGCAAGAAATGGCCCTCTTGCCAGAAGTTCACCGCTGGAAGCTTCCTGTCCATTTTCATCTACAATAATCAGGTCACAGTTATCACAGGCGACACCGATAGGGAGCGTTTCATCATCGGAAAATGTACGGTTCACTACGTAATAGCTACAAATATCTGTTGTCTCAGTCGGACCAAAAAGATTGGCATAAAGAACATCCGGAAGAGCCTGCCTCCAGTAATTCAACTGCTTAACTGGCATTACCTCTCCGGCAAACAGTACTTTCTTAAGATATTCCGGTTTAATATAAGCAAATGTATCCCAGTTCGCCACGATGTTCAGTGCAGAAGGAACCCAGTAAATCGTGTTCACCTTATAAGTATTCAGATATTCAATAAGTTGCATTGGAAATGAAAAATACTTCTTTGGAATAATCTGATACGTTGCCCCGGTACGAAGCACCGCATACAGATCAGACACAGACATGCTGAAATACAGTGGAGTCTGACTTCCAAAAATCGTTCTTTCATTAATATCAAATGCATGAATAAACCAGCTTCCATAAGAAATCAGTGCCCGATGACTGATTACAGTACCCTTTGGCTGCCCGGTAGAGCCAGAAGTATAGAGAATATAAGCCGGGTCGCGCTCCGTTACCTGGCTTCGCAATCTTCCAAGAAGCTTATTATCTATTTCTATCGAGTCACTTTCTTCTATAAAAAATGTCTTAATCTTAGTGTTTGTCTTAGTAGTTAAACCATCATCTGACATTTTAAAGGATTCAACTTTATCAATATGAGATTTGTCTGTCAAAATAGCCGCAGGCTGCAGTGTCTCAAAAATACGACGAACCCTCTCTGCCGGCATCTGCGTATCAAGCACAACATAAAAATTACCACTGTAAAGAATACCGAGCATTGCCTCCACTAAAGCCGGACTCTTATCAATATAAATAGCCACAGGAACATTATGCTTCCCTAAATTCGCAGCAAGCATCGAGCCTGTCTGCTGGCTTCTCGTTTGTAAATCCTTAAAAGTAACAGAAGAAGATTCATCCGCTACCGCTGTATTATCGGGAAAATTCTTACAGGTTTCCTCGAAGTATTGCAAAATATTTTTCATTGGCTGCTCCTTAATAAGATTGTAAATATTCCAACTGTCAAAATGAAATATTCACAGTTATAGACGTTATTCATAATTATAAAAACAGAATAGCAGAGAAATCTTAAGTATAAGATAAAGCAAATCTAAAACATTCTTAAGAAAAGGGGATTGCTATTTAATTTATTAACTAGCTGACGCCCACAAAAGATAAAAAATCCCTATTTGTGACTTTCGTCGCGGCAGGTTGAATGTTCGCTTATACGCGCTCACATCCAACCTTTGCTCCCAGGCCACAAATAGGGATTTTTTATCTTTTGTGAGCTGACAGTGGCTAAATTACGTTAAATTAAATCTGCAAGTAGGAAGATTTGAGGATAAAAGTTGATGTCTTCCATTCTCTCCCTCAAATCCCCGCCCCCTATTTTTTAAATTCACCAAATCCAGCCAAAGCCAGCCCCCGGAGCGTCTGTTCGCCATGAATTAAAAACTTACATATATTTTACAATAGTGTCTCTTTCGATTTTACATCCCTGTGTTAAAGTCATAGTACATAAAGGAAAGGGATGAATTGGTGATGGAAGTGAGAGAAATTTATAAAATATCTGAAATAATTCATAAAGTAGCCGGATGGAAAATTGAAAACATATTTCTGTTTTTGAATACAATTTTCTGGGCAATGCTTGCTTTGGTCATTGGAGTTGCAGTCTTTTGCCTGGCAACGGGAACTGTGGCGGGCCATGGAGTAACGTTATTTTGTATTGTAGGTTACACTGGAATGATCGTAGGATTTTTCGGTGGAAGCTACTATTTATATAGAAAAAATAATTAAAAATTTCATTTGTCCGGTTAATTTGGTGAATCGGAATAAGGTTAAAATTTTTATGGCAAAGAAGGAAAAAGGTGCAGGAGACCGTAAGGCTAAATTTCAGATTCTGCAAAAACTATAGAAAATTCATAAAGATTAAAAATAGGAAGAATCCTCCTGTTGGAGATGTAAAGATAATCGTGGAGTAAAAAATGTTTAGATACATTTTGCTTGCTTTGATATTACATTTGCAATAAGAGGATTTTTTGTTGGTTAGTTTTTGCAAATTGTCATATGTTTTGTTTTATCAATCTCTGCAAAGGAGATTACTCTGCGTTTGTCGGTTTTTATCAATTGTTATATTTTCTGTAAATTGGATTATCCTCTATTCTATCAGTTCTTACAAATCATCTCAACTTCCGTATTTTTACATTCAAAAAAGAGATATATTTACAAAAGTAAAAATGCAAATAAAAATATGCCCAAAAATACTACAAAATATTTGGTGATATTGAAAGAATGTAAAAATATATACTATATTTTTGTTGACAACATGAAGAGAAGAATTTATAATAAAAATAGTTATGGGAGGGATGAATTATGAGGAAGGTAATTGACGATCCGCGCCTGATGGTTCGGGTATGTGATTTATATTATAATCAGGGTATCAGTCAGCAGCAGATTGCCAGAGACTTGAATTTGTCCAGACCAACGGTATCCAGGGTGCTGGCACTTGCCAGAGAACAGGGTATCGTAAAGATTAGTATTTCTAATGTGAATGCAGTGGAACATTGGGAGCTTGAGAGAAAGCTTGAGAAGGAGTACAGGCTTCATGAAGTCATTATCGTCGGGGAGCGATCTTCGGAAGAGAAGATGAAGGAAGCTTTGGGAGAGGCGGCAGCCCGATATCTTGAATATACGATTAAGGACGGGAATACAGTGGGTGTTTCCATGGGTTCTACGCTATATGAGGTTGTTTCCCATGTCACGCATCCGACAGCGGAGAGAGTTACTTTTGTTCCGTTGGTTGGTGGTGTCGGAAGAGTTCGGATGGAACTTCATGCGAACAGTCTGGCAGAATCACTGTCCCGTATCTATGATGGGAAGTTTGTTCCGTTACATGCACCTGCTCGTGTTTCCAGCCGGAATATCCGCGATGAGCTTTTGAAGGAAGACAGCCTGTTACCGGCGATACGCCTGACGCAGAAGCTCGATATTGCAGTTGTTGGTATCGGTTATCCAAATGAGAAGTCAGCGATTATGGCGACAGGATATTTTAAGGAGAACGAGATTGATTCTCTGATCAACCGCAAGGTAGCCGGAGAGTTGTGTATGCAGTTTTATGATATTCACGGAGATACTTCTCCATATGAAGATGATAATAATGTTATTGGAATGGATGTCAGTAAGCTTCGATCTGTTCCCCGTTCGATCGGCATTGCCGGAGGTGTTGAGAAGCTTCGGGCAATCAAAGGAGCAATTAACGGACATTATATTAATACGTTAATTACAGATATTCAATGTGCGGAGGCACTGGTATCTGAATAATATATGATGGCTGAATGGCTTTGGTTCAGAACTCATATATAATATATTTTAGTTATAGTTAGTTCATGTTTTTGATCAAGGGGGTAAATACCATGGATGAAATTCTTAACCTGTCAATTAACGAGATGCCACAAACTGAGTTTGACTGTTCTTGTGGAAAGCACCATAATTTCAGCGTACATGATATGTCAATTCGTAAAGGAGCTATCGAGGATTTACCTAAGATGGCAGAACCATTTAAAGACGGTAAGATTCTTGTAGTATTTGATAATCATACTTATGAAGTAGCAGGTAAGAGAGCTGTAGAACTTTTAAAAGAGAATGGATTTAATGTAAAGGAACTGTTATTTGATACAGGAGATGACATTTTAATTCCAGATGAGAAGACTCTCGGAAGAATCGTACAGGAGCAGGACTTAGACACAAGCCTTATGATAGCGGTTGGTTCCGGTGTTATTAATGACTCCGTTAAGTTTGTAACTTCCCGTTCCGGACTTCCATATATCATCGTTGCTACTGCACCATCCATGGATGGATATGTTGCAGATGGCGCACCGATCTTTTCACAGGGATATAAGTATTCTCCAGTTGCACATCTTACATACGGACTCGTTGGAGATACAGACATTTTAAAGACTGCACCACAGGATCTGATTCAGGCTGGTTATGGTGATGTTGTTGGTAAGATCACTGCAATCGCTGACTGGGATTTAGCAGTTAAGGCAAATAACGATTATCGTTGTGATACTTGTGTTACATTAGTTAACAGAGCATTAGATAAATGTTTCTCCAAAGCAGAAGGATTAAAGGAAAGAGATCCTGAATCACTTGGAGCATTATTAGAGGCATTAACACTGACTGGTGTTGCCATGGCATTAGTTAATATTTCCCGTCCGGCATCAGGAGCAGAACATATGCTGTCTCACTTCTGGGAAATGGATTACATTGCTCGTGGACTTAATCCAAACCATCATGGTATTCAGGTTGGTGTAGCAACTCCAATTATTGCCCGCTTCTTTGAAGAGTTAGCAGATATCCTCCCAGAAGGAACAGGAGCACTTTGCCCTCGTCATGAAGAGATTGAAGCACTTCTTGAGAAAGGTGGCGCACCAACAAGTCCAAAGGATATCGGAATTGGAAAAGAACTGTTCCATGAGAGTTTACGGAAAGGCTATACAGTACGTCCTCGTTACTCTATCCTTCAGTTCGCAAAGGATAACGGAAGACTTGAAGAAATCGCTGATAAGATCACAAAAGAAATTTACGGATAAAATAGTAAATGCATAACCAGGATCTTAATATATCTAACTTTACAAATGTGTCTATATATTATAAAGTTAGATATGAAGATTTTGGGAAAAGATATAAAAGATAAGAGGTAGATTTATGCAGAGAAAAGAAGATGCGTTAAAAGGTGTTAAGTTATTTGTACTTGATATGGATGGAACTGTATATTTAGGAAATCAGTTAATCGAGGGAGCATTGGATTTCATCAGAGAGGTGGAAGCTTCTGAAGACAGAGATTTTATTTTCTTTACAAATAATGCTTCTCGCGTACCTTCTGTTTATGTTGAGAAGTTGCATAAGCTTGGTTTAGATGTAGAGGAGAACAAAGTTGTAACTGCCGGAGATGTATGTGCTGAATTCTTAAAGGTGAACTATCCGGGAGCAAAGGTTTATCTGAATGGTACACCTGTTCTTGAAGAGAACTGGAAGGCAAAGGGAATCAATCTTGTAGAAGAAGATCCTGACGTTGCAGTACAGAGCTTTGATACTACATTAACTTATCATAAACTGGACAGAATCTGTCATTATGTAAGAAATGGTGTTCCATTTATCGCAACACATATGGATACAAACTGTCCAACAGAATATGGATTTATGCCAGACTGTGGAGCTATGTGCAGCCTGATCACAGATTCTACAGGTGTGAAGCCTCGTTTCCTTGGAAAGCCTTGGAAAGAAACAGTAGATATGGTAGCGGAAATCACTGGATATAAGCCAGAAGAGATGGCATTTGTTGGTGACCGCCTGTACACAGATGTAGCAACCGGTGTGAATAACGGAGCGAAAGGTTTCCTTGTTTTAACTGGTGAAGCTGACATGCAGACAGTGGCAGAATCCGATGTAGAACCAACCTGTATCTATGACTCTTTGAATGAAATGAGAAAGTATTTATAAAAGGAAAACCAAACAGAGATTACTGGAGAAATGTAGTTATTACAAGAATTATACATGAATGTCATGTACAGGTATATACCATAGTGGTTTTATAATACAAACCGTGGGACACACGGGGATAGCTCGCTTATGCTTAGCACGGTAGTGCTATCGAACGAGAACCAAACTTGCCGGGGATGGGAAGTTCCCACCTCTACAGGTGGAGGAAGATGTCACTGCTATATAAAGAAGGAGGATAAAAATGAAAGTAGTATTTGGATGTGACCCTAACGCAACAGAATTTAAATTACAGTTAATGGACTATGTAAAAGGTCTTGGACATGAAGTAGCAGACTTAGGAAGCGATGACCCTATCTATGCTAATACAGCTATTGAAGTAGCAAAAGCTGTAGCAGCAAAAGAATATGACAGAGGTATCATTCTTTGTGGAACAGGTATTGGTGTTTCTATTGCAGCGAACAAAGTAAAAGGTGCTTACGCAGCTTGTATCCATGATGTATATCAGGCACAGAGAGCACAGCTTTCTAATCAGGCGAACATTATCACAATGGGTTCACAGGTTATCGGAATTGAGCTTGCAAAACAGCTTGTAAAGGAATATCTTTCTGTAGAATGGGATCCTAACTGCCGTTCTGTAGCTAAGGTACAGAGAATCATTGATTTCGAAAATGAAGAATAATTAGAAAATAGTTATAAAGAAAAATAATCACAAAATAATTAAAAAATCTTTTATCTTTTCTTCTATTACATTCCTGGAGCCTGTTTCAAACACGCTCTGGTATAGCATCCGCTCAGTAATAATATTTTAGAAACCAGATGGATGGAACACTGGAGCGTGTTTGAAAAAGTTTTTATGATTTTCATGGTTATGGAAGATATTGTAAAATAAAAGATAACAGTCAGCTATTCAGAGCCATGAGAACTGGTTCTGAATAGTTTCAATTATATCAAAGGTAAGTATTGGGTACAAACAAAGCAACATAGAAATATGTTTTAATGAAAGGAGTTACAAAATGTCAGAATATTTAATGGGTATTGATGCGGGAACCGGTAGTGTGAGAGTAGCATTATTTGACTTTAGAGGTCAGAATCGTGCGTATGCTGTTGCAGAATATGGAACAACATACCCTAAGAATGGATGGGCAGAGCAGAGCGATGTAGAGTGGTTTGATGCATTAAAGAAAGCAATTCCAGAGTGTATCAAGAAAGCAGGTATTGCGGCAGATAATATCGCAGCGATCACTTGTGATGCTACAACAAACACATTGGTATATTTAGATGAGAACGATACTTCTGTACGTCCACCAATTCTCTGGATGGATGTTCGTGCAACAGAAGAAGCATCTTTCATTGATACAATTCGTGAAGAATATGATGCAACTAAGTTCTACAAACCAGGATTCCGTGCAGATACTATGGTTCCAAAATGTATGTGGGTTAAGAAAAATGAGCCTGAAAACTGGGCTAAGACAAAGACCATTATGGAATTTGAAGACTGGTTGAACTGGAAACTTACAGGAAGAAAGACAGTCAGCATGTCTGTTGCTGCATTCCGTTGGAACTATGATGATAAAAATGGTGGATATCCTGTAGATTTCTATAATGCAGTAGGTCTTGATGATGTTGTAGACAAGTTCCCAGAACCAGTATTAAAGGTTGGAGAAGTTGTTGGAAATATCAGTGCAGAAGCAGCAGAAATTTTTGGTCTTAGCAAAAAGACTGTTGTAGTAGAAGGTACAGCAGACTGTAACGCTTGTATGTTTGGTGTTGGTGGAGTAAGACCAAATGGTATGACTTTGATCGGTGGAACATCCACATGTCTGTTAGGTCTTTCTGAAGAAGAATTCCACGTAGACGGTGTAAACGGAACATATCCAAACTGTATGTATGACGGAACCAGCCTGTTAGAGGGTGGACAGACAGCAGCAGGCTCTATTCTTACATGGTTTAAGAATAACTTACTTCCAGCAGCATGGATGCAGGAAGCTGTAAATCGTAACATGAACATTTATGATCTCATCACAGAAAAAGCATCTGAAGTACCTATCGGATGTGACGGTCTGGTTATGATGGATTACTTCCAGGGTAACAGAGCTCCTTACGCAGATTCCAAAGCAAGAGGAATGTTCTGGGGATTATCTATCGGTACAACACCTGCTCACCTTGCAAGAGCAGTATACGAAGGTGTTGCTTACGGTGCAAATCACTGTATCGTCAGCATGAAGAATGCCGGATATGATGTAAAAGAAATCTACGCTTGTGGTGGTTTAGCACAATCTGATTTCTGGATGCAGATGCATGCTGACATCATCGGTGTTCCAATGTACACAACAGTAGAAAGCCAGAGTGCAGGATGTCTTGGTGACTGTATTATCGCAGCAGTTGGTGTTGGTATTTACCCTAACTTCTGGGAAGCAGCAGACAGCATGATTCGTGTAGATAAAGAGTACATCCCTGACATGGAAGCTCATAAAGAATATCAGTTCTATATGGATAGATATATGGAAACATGGCCACAGATGAGAGAAATTGTACATAAAACAGTAGACCACAACAACAAAAAATAGTATTATATTAATATTGTAAATAAGTAACCAGCCCGCGGAGAATATGCTGCCAGTATGCTTCGCGGGTGTATTAGGTTTATTTCCGATATTTTTGACTTTTAATTATGATTGTATTGTAGGATAGTGTTCATAAGGATAGTATTTGATTTGTCAGGAACAGATGTTATATATTCATGGAAATAAATTTAATAAAAGATGATAATTGGAGGATTAACTATGTCAGAAGTAAAAGTAATCGGTATTGGCAATGACCATGCAGCAGTAGACCTGAAAAATGAAATTAAAGCATACCTTGAAGAAAAAGGCTACAAAGTAGTGAACTACGGAACAGACTCTTCCGAAAGCTGCGACTATCCAATCTATGGGGCAAAAGTAGGTAATGCTGTTGCAGGCGGTGAAGTAGATGCAGGTGTTTTAATCTGTGGAACAGGAATCGGTATCTCTATCGCGGCCAACAAAGTAAATGGTGTTCGTGCAGCTGTTGTAAGCGAACCAGTATCTGCAAGACTTACAAAAGAGCATAATAATGCTAACATTATCGCATTTGGTGCGAGAATCGTTGGAAGTGAAATGGCAAAGGCAATCGTAGACGCATGGCTTGATGCGGAATATATCGGAAGCGGCCGTCATGAAAGACGCGTAAATATGATTGAGGAAGAAGCAGCGAAGTATAATAAGTAGAATAAATATTTTATTCTCTAGCTACGGAGGAAGATTATGAGTCGTTTTATGACAATCAAAGCAGAAGAAACAGCAGAAGCATTTGAAACTGAACGAAGACAGTATTTTGTCGGAAACTTAAAGAAACCACAGCATATCCCTTTTGTAAAGTCAGACAACACAGAGATGGGACTGACTGCATATGATAAGTTTACAGGTGAACCGGCACACAGACATTCCGTAGCAACGGAATATGCCTATGTAATCTCCGGAAGAACACAGTACATGGATTTAGATACAAGAGAAGTCTATGAATACCATGCAGGAGACTTCTTTGCCATATTTCCAGGAACAACCTATGTCCAGAAATCAGAAGCAGGGATGAAAATGATCTTTGTAAAAGAACCATCAATTAATGATAAGGAACTTGTTCCGATGGATGAAGAAGCAAAGAGGTGGATGGAAACGGAGTTCTGATTTGCCGCAGGCAAGTAGACGCTCCCAGAAAGAGAAAGACTCTATATCTGTGACTTTCGTCGCGGCAGGTTGAATGTTCGCTTATGCGCTCGCATCCAACCTTTGTTACCAGGTCACAAATATAGAGTCTTTCTCTTTCTGAGGACATCTCTCCTGCCTGCGGCAAACCAGAATCATTCTATTTATAAAGGTTTCTTAAGAATTTGTAATACAAATTGACGCAAAAATATGGATAAAGTATAATGTAGTGTATTATAAAGGCCAAAACTAAAGAAAAGGGGGATATTATGGATAAAATAGCGGTTCTTATACCTTGCTATAATGAGAGTAAGACAATTGAGAAAGTAATTAAAGACTTTAAAGAAGTATTACCAGATGCGACAATTTATGTTTATGATAATAACTCAACAGATGGTACAGGCGAGATTGCACGCCGTAATGGAGCAATAGTACGTTATGAGTACCAGCAGGGAAAGGGAAATGTTATTCGTCGTATGTTTCGTGATATAGATGCGGAGTGTTATATTATGACAGATGGGGATGATACATATCCCGCAGTGAATGCTCCCGAGATGGTAGACAAAGTCTTGAACAGAAATGTAGATATGGTAGTTGGTGACAGATTATCATCTACTTATTTCCAGGAAAATAAAAGACCATTTCATAATTTTGGAAATTCTTTAGTAAGAAGTTCAATTAATCATTTATTCAAAACAGATATTAAAGATATTATGACAGGATACAGAGCGTTCAGTTACGAATTCGTTAAGACTTTTCCTGTGATTTCAAGAGGATTTGAAATTGAAACTGAGATGAGTATTCACGCGGCAGATAAAAATATGTTTGTAGAGAATGTTATTGTTGAGTATAAAGATCGACCAGAGGGAAGTGAGAGTAAGTTAAATACTTATTCAGATGGAATAAAGGTTCTTCGAACAATTGCACGATTATTCCGAACCTATCAGCCAATGAAATATTTTGGCTCTATTGCAGCAGTATTAGCCGTATTAGGTGGAGGATTTTCCGTGCCAGTATTTAAAGACTATTTTGCGACAGGATTAGTAAAAAGATTTCCTACACTGATTGTATGTGGTTTTGTAATTCTTACAGCAATTCTTTCTTTATTTGCAGGAGCAATTCTGAAAACAATCACATGGAAGAACAGACAGGATTTTGAGATGATTCGTCATTATGCGAGAAATCGTAAAGAAAATCTTCTGAAAGAACAGAAAAAGACAGAATAGAGAGGAAGATGTAACGGGAGATAAAAGATGAATGTTTTAATAAAACCAAGAAAGAAAAGATATATTATCTATGCATTGATTATTGCCCTTTTTTCTACGATTGGAATGCAGATTTCGTTGTTACATACCGATGCCGGACATAATTTGAAGAAAATAGAATATCATTCAGCATGGAATCATATGATGAGTGTTTTAAAAGTTAGTATATCGAGAAAAAACGATGTATTACTAAGTTATCAGATAGTAGCAGTGGCACTTGTTATTATGTTTCTTGTTATTTTTTCATACAGGTTTTTAATTCGGGAAATAGTAAGTGCAGGGATATTGTCAGTACTATTTGGATTAAGCATGTGGTTTGGTACTGTATTTTCACATCGGGAATCATGGGATTATTTTG
Source organism: bacterium (assembly GCA_963600375.1). GTDB lineage: Bacteria > Bacillota > Clostridia > Lachnospirales > Lachnospiraceae > Anaerobutyricum. Next base: position 14,898 of record CAVCBH010000133.1, read on the forward strand.
TACGAAATAAGTATGTTAGTCTATTAAATATATGGTATATACTTGGATATGCACTACTAATGTTTGGATTTCTTCTTTTAGTTAGTAAAGCTGTTTTAAGAGCTGTGAGACAGGAACGTTCGGAAAATAATCTCAGAATCAGGAGAAGACAGGATGGATATAATTATAAAAAGATATTTTTTATATGTATTATAGTGTTATTTATTTTCTGGCTGCCATATTATATTATTTTCTGGCCAGGGTTTCAACATACTGATCTGCCAACACAGATGTTGCAATTCTTCCATGTTCGTACAAGATTTCAGGGAAGGGTCGTGACAGATGGAATCAACATACTGTATAGCAATGACCATCCATTTCTGCAGACAATGTTAGTTGGCTGGATCATTAAGTTAGGTTTAAGCGTTCATAATGTTAGTCTTGGATATGCAATTTATAATTTTATCCAAATGATTTTGTTTATTGTAGCTTTTAGTGGAATTTTGGCTACATTGTATCATTTTAAGGTTAACAGCCGTTTATTAAAGATTAGTTTATCCTTATATGCGATAGTTCCTGTTTTTCCACTATATGCGTTATTAATAGGTGGGGACAGTTTCTTTTCGGTTTTTTACTTATTTTATATGATAGGAATTTTGTGGATTTTTTATACAAAAGGAGAAGTTCTTAAGAATAATAAATTTATAATTGCAATGATTATAGAAATATTTTTTATGGCAGCATCTAAAAATCAGGGTGTATATATCGCAGCGGCAGTTTTTGCAGTTTGCTTAATCTGTTTTAAGGGATGCAGAATCAGGATATCCGTCTGTATGTTAATTCCAATATTATTGTTTCAGTTTGCATATTGTGGACTGTTTTTTAAAACAGCCAGAATAGGAAGTACTGGGAAACAGGAGGCATTATCAGTTTGTTTCCAGCAAACAGCCAGATATATAAAATATCACGGAAATGAAGTGACTTCAGAAGAAAAACAGGCGATTGGTAAGATTTTAAATTATGATGTGATTGGACGAAATTATAATCCGGATTTATCGGATCCTGTAAAGTCTACATTTAATCCCAAAGCGACAAATGAAGATTTGAAAAATTATTTTGCAGTCTGGGCTAAAATGGGATTAAAGCATCCAGAAGAATATATACAATCTTTTATAGCCAACACATACGGTTATTATAGTATTACCCTCGATAATCATACGGGAGTATATTTAAAACCAGAGATTATGAATTTTTATATACATAAACGTAAATGGGTGCAAAAAAATGAACAGATTATAAAGCTGTTAAGAAAAATCCAGGCGCAGGTTCCTGGCAAGTTGAAACCTGTTAGAGAAAATGGGATGCAAACAATAAAAGTAATTCGAAACATTCCAGGATTTAATTGCTTTTTCAATCCAGGAACAGTTACCTGGATGATGCTTATTACATTTTTTGTATTGTGGACAAAAAGAAAATATAATTCCATGCTTGCTTTTCTACCAGTATTTTTAATTTTTGGGATCTGTCTGCTTTCACCTAAAAATAATAATTTACGATATATTTATCCAGCCTGCTGTATGATACCGGCGATGTTGGCAGCAGCGTTTGGGGGAAGCAATTCTGATTTGCCGTAGGCAAGGAGACGCTCCCGAAGAGAGAAGAGACCCTATATCTGTGACTCTGTCGCTGTGGGTTGAATGTTCACGGAAACGCTCACATTCAATCCTCGCTCTAATATCACAAATATAAGGATTGGCTTTTTCGGTTTTCTGTGTGTTGAGGGTATTTAGTTTAGCCTATTAGAGTGTGAAGTTCTGTATCTTCTGTCTTATTCCTCCTTCCCCTCCCAACATAATTTGCGAGTTTGAAATAATTATAGAATTGAAACAAACGAAGAAATGAACCTCAAATATTACCAAAGGATTTAATTTAAAGCAATTGAATCATTCCAACAAACAGAACCCAGCCCGCCCCTGATTATGTAAAAATGCGCCTTAGAGCATGTCTGAAAAATCATTCCTGCAATCTGCACACCTCAATTTACGGTATATTTTGCCTTCATTCGGTTGCCGTAGCCCGCTACGCCGCCCTCATTCAGGCGAAATCTCCCGCAAATTGTGATGCACATCTTGCAGAAAGCATTTTTCAGACACGCTCTAGAGCAAGCTCTTAATGCGGTTTGAGCATTAAGAGTGCAGTGATACGAAGCATTTTTGCATAATCAGGGGCGGGCTGGGTTCGTCTGTTTGTCTGTTCTGTCTATCCGCAAAAATTAAAACCTACTGACTTGTTAACCACTCAACTGCATTAAGCACTTCATCTGGTGTTTTGCATACCGAGAAGAGTGACTTCACGGATTTGCGGATGAATCCCATGCCGATAAGTTTATCGATGATTTCGATGATACCATCATAGAAACCGGCAACGTTATATACGACGATTGGTTTGGAGCTTCGGCCAAGTTCTGTTAAGGTAAGTATCTGGAAGAATTCATCAAAAGTTCCGATGCCGCCGGGTGCGATAACGAATGCATCGGCATTCTCTTCCATGACTTCTTTTCGAAGGCTCATTGTCTCTGTGCGTACAATCTCTGTACATTCGCTTTTGACTGGTTCAAACTTATTCATGAAAGTAGGGATAACACCTGTTACTTCTCCGCCGTTTTCTAATACGCCGTCTGCACAGGCTCCCATTAGGCCAGTGGCACCTCCACCATAGATTAACTTGTGGTGTCTTTTTGCAATTTCCTTTCCAAGTGCTTCTGCTGCATTTATATAGATGGAATCGATGCGGTCGCTTGCTGCACCATACATACAAATTGTAAGTTTGGTCATAATAGCACCCCCCTCTTGTTTTATTTGTAGAGTTTAATTTTAACATTTAATTCGACAAAAGACAACAAAATAATAGAGAAAAACAGATAAAGTGGTCAAATTGTCTATATATTATGGCAAAATAATAAAAATTATGGTAACTATTCAGGTGATGTTTATAAAAAGACAGTGTCGATGGTACTTTTTTGCCTGACAGAGTATATTTGAAAAATATGTTCTTTTGTTATTGTATGAATACAGAGAATAAGAGGTGAATAAAGACAGAAAAATTGTGAAAAATGCTTGTATTTTCGTGCAAATATGCTACAATATAGACAAAGGTATTCATAATTATACATGTCGATATTCAGCAAAGGGGTGATTTTTATGAAGAAAATTATAACGATTAGCAGAGAGTTTGGAAGTGGCGGTCACGATATCGGAATGGAAGTAGCAAAGCGTTTGAATATTCCATTTTATGATCATGAAATCGTAGATAAGGCAGTTGCAGAGAGTGGATTTACGAAGGAATTCGTAGAAGAACACGGTGAGTACAGCTCTCTTTCCTCTGTATTACTTGGAACGTCAGCACCATTTGACAGTTATTATTATACAGAAGACCCTCAGGATAAGATTTTCAAGATTCAGCGTAGAATCATTACAAAGTATGCACAGGAAGGTCCATGTGTTATTGTCGGCAGATGTGCAAACTATATTTTAGAGCAGGCAGATATCGAAAGTTTTGATGTATTTGTCAGAGCAAGCATTGAGAAGAGAATGGCGAATGTAGCTGACAGAGTTAATCTTAAGGGAGATGAACTGATTAAGTTCCTCCAGAAGAGAGATCATAAGAGGAGAGTATATTATCGCTTCTATACGAAGAAGAAATGGGGCGATTACCACGATTACAACATGATGTTAGATAGTGGAGCAATCGGCAAGGAGAAATGCGTTGATTTAATTATCAAGGCGATTGGGGAATAGTAGATTGAAAGTAAGTTTTATAAAAAGCTGTAACTTTCAGGAATTCTCCAAATTATTCCAACGATAATAGTAATTTTATTTTTAGACAAAGCACAGCCCTCTGAAAGATAAATAAAGCATATTTGTGGCCTCGAGCAAAGGCTGGATGTCACAAATATGCTTTATTTGCTTCCATGACTTTTGACAGTGGCTATTGAATTTATCTCCACTGTCAGCCTGAGAAGAGAGCATACAACCTATATTTGTGGTCTCGGAGCAAAGGTTGGATGTGAGTGCGAAAGCGAACATTCAACCTGTAGCGACTAAAAACACAAATATAGGTTGTATGCTCTCTTCTCGGGCGTCAGCTAGTTAATGAATTATATAGGAGACAAAAATGAAGATTACAAGATGTAAATATGGGCATTATTATGATAAAGCTTATTTTAGAGAGTGCCCACATTGCTGCCGGGCGAGAGGTGGCAGGGATGAGGATTTTTCAGAAGGTGTAGATAAGGATAAGAAGAAAGATATAGAACAGGGATATATAGAAGAAAAATCTCAAACAGAATCATTAAATATAGAAAAAAGAGTTAGGGAGAATGAAAATAGCAGTAGAGTATCAGGTCAGAAAGTTGGAAGAAAAGAACTGGAAAAAGTAAGCGAAAAAACAAACGTAACGCAAAAAACAGATCAAGTAGAAAAGCAGGAAAAAGACAAGAGAGAAAAGATAACAGAAGAAAAGAATATTGTTTCAGCAAAAAAGCAGTATAGAAATTCTGAACAAAATTTAAAAGGTTTTATGCTTTTTGCCGCTATGCCACTCAAAGTAATTAAAAATCAGGAATTCTGCATGGATTTTTGCATTTTCCCGGAAAAAGATTGGGAGACTGGAGCGAAGATGCTTAGTTTTAAGAGTCAGGAAAGTATAAGGGATTTAAAGCCGGTGCAGATGGAATTACCAGCAAAGGCTGTGCTGCACATTTTATATAAAGAGGAAGAAATTTTTCGTAAAGAATTAGAATTGGAGCAGGAGAGAGGGAATGTATTTTGTACATTTCCAGTTACAGTGACGGATACGAGAGACCGCCGTTTTCATATGATAAAGGCTGTTTTTGAGATAGAAGAGCGAAATATCGAAATTCCGCTGTATTTAATGCCTAATCCGTAGAAAAATACAGGCAGTTTGTGAAAACATTCGTGGAACTTTATTATTGCAGTTTTTGGAAAATACCTATATAATAAAGTATCATGTAATAATTCTGTAACAAATTCAATTCCCATAAATTTACAGGCCTTATGGACGTAGGAATGAGACATAGATAAAGAATAAGTCAGGTATGCATTTAAAAGTAAGATATCTATCTAAATAGAACATACATTTAAATATGAATAAAAAAGGAATGGAATCGTTACGATAATTTGAAAAGATAAAATACGATTATAAAGGAGAAGTATAATGAGTGATATGACCCATCTTGATGAGTTAGAGGCAGAAGCGATATACATTATGCGTGAAGTAGTAGCAGAATGTGAGAAGCCGGTAATGCTGTATTCTATCGGTAAAGACTCTTCTGTAATGCTTCATTTAGCATTGAAGGCTTTTTATCCTGAGAAGCCGCCGTTTCCATTTTTACATGTAAACACTACATGGAAGTTTAAGGAAATGATCGAGTTCAGAGATAAGACTGCTAAGAAGTACGGACTTGATATGATCGAGTACATTAATGAGGACGGGGTTAAGAGAGGAATCAATCCATTTGACCACGGTTCATCCTATACAGATATTATGAAGACACAGGCATTAAAGCAGGCTCTTGATAAGTATGGTTTTACTGCTGCATTTGGTGGTGGAAGACGAGACGAAGAGAAGTCCAGAGCAAAAGAGAGAATTTTCTCTTTCCGTAATTCAAGTCATGCCTGGGACCCTAAGAATCAGCGCCCAGAGATGTGGAAGCTTTATAATACAAATATCCATCAGGGCGAGGAAATGCGTGTATTCCCTATTTCTAACTGGACGGAGAAAGATATCTGGCAGTATATTCAGCGTGAAAATATTGATATTGTTCCGCTGTACTTTGCGGCAGAGAGACCATTTGTCAGAAGAAATGGTAATATCATTATGGTTGATGATGACCGTATGAGATTAGAACCAGGAGAAAAGATTGAACATGGAAAAATTCGTTTCCGTACTCTTGGATGTTATCCTTTAACCGGTGGTATTGAGAGTGATGCAGATACACTTGATGCGATTATTGATGAGACATTAAGTGCGGTATCTTCCGAGCGTACCAGCCGTGTTATTGACAGTGATGGCGGAGCAGCCAGCATGGAAAAGAGAAAGAGGGAGGGTTATTTCTAATATGAACAGTCTTCTTAAATTTATTACCTGTGGTAGTGTAGATGATGGAAAGTCCACATTGATCGGACATATGCTTTATGATGCCAAGCTGCTTTTTGCAGATCAGAAGAGAGCGTTAGAGCTTGATAGTAAGGTTGGCTCCCGCGGTGGCGCGATTGACTATTCCCTTCTTCTTGACGGTCTGATGGCTGAGAGAGAGCAGGGAATTACAATCGACGTTGCTTATCGCTATTTTACAACAGAGAATCGTTCTTTTATTGTTGCGGATACACCAGGTCACGAAGAATATACAAGAAATATGGCAGTAGGTGCTTCTTTTGCTGAACTTGCTGTTATCCTTGTAGATGCGACACAGGGCGTTCTTGTACAGACAAGACGACATACAAGAATCTGCTCCCTTATGGGTATTGAGCATTTCGTATTTGCAATCAATAAAATGGACTTAATCAACTATGATGCCAACCGTTTCGAAAAGATTGAACGTGAGATCAGGATGATGGCAGCAGAGTATGATTACAAATCTATCAAAATCCTTCCTGTTTCTGCAACAGAGGGAGATAACGTTACCGTGAAATCTACTAAGATGCCTTGGTACAAGGGTGAATCTCTGCTCACATACCTTGAAAATATTCAGGTACATGATGATTCGATCGAGAGCGGATTTACTATGCCTGTTCAGAGAGTTTGTCGTCCTGACAGAACCTTCCGAGGTTTCCAGGGACAGATTGAATCTGGAAAGATTAAAGTCGGCGATGAGATTACCGCATTACCATCGAACGAAAAGGCAGAGGTAAAGAGTATTATTGATGCCGGTAAAGAAGTAACAGAAAGTAGCCGCGGACATGCGGTAACAATCTCTCTTGATAAAGAAGTAGACGTTTCAAGAGGTTGTGTTCTCGTCAACAATGCAAAGCCAAAGACTGGTAATTTATTTACTGCGAAGCTTTTATGGATGGACGACACGCATCTTGTAGCAGGAAAGAACTATCTCTTAAAGCTTGGAACAAAGTTGATTCCGGCAGTTGTCATGAATATCAAGTATAAGATTGATGTAAATACTGGAAATGAAGTACACGCAGACGCTATCTATAAAAATGAAATTGCAGCGTGTGATATCGCTGTTTCCGATAAGATTGTTTTTGAGAAGTTCAAGGATAACCATGCATTAGGTTCCATGATTCTCATTGACAGAATTACAAATATGACATCAGCCTGTGGTGTTATCATGCATGCATTAAGACGTACCGATAACCTTACATGGCATGAGATGGATATTACAAGAGACTTCCGAGCACAGCAGAAAGGGCAGACACCTAAGACAATCTGGCTGACAGGTCTTTCTGGTTCCGGTAAGTCTACTCTGGCTAATGAATTAGAAAAACGTCTTGTTTCCCTCGGAAAGCATACAATGCTTTTAGATGGAGATAATGTCCGTATGGGGCTGAATAAAAACCTTGGATTTAAAGAAGCAGACCGTATCGAAAATATCCGCCGTATTGCAGAAGTAGCGAAGTTAATGAACGATGCGGGACTTATCGTTATTACATCTTTCATTTCACCATATGTCCGTGACAGACGGAATGCAAGAGAGATTATCGGCGATGACAGCTTCATTGAGGTTTATGTAAGCACACCAGTAGAAGAGTGTGAAAAACGAGATGTTAAGGGACTTTACAAAAAGGCCCGTGCAGGCGAGATTCCGAATTTCACCGGAATTTCCAGCCCATACGAAGCACCGGAACATCCGGAAGTTACAATCGATACAACTGGAAAGAGTCTTGCGGACAGCGTAGATTATATTATGGCACAGTTGGAAGATCAGTTTAACTAAGCGAGTGTTCAATCAATTTTTTAGGTTATAACAGGTTTTAAAAAGAATTTATAGCAATTCTGGAAAATAATACAATCAAAACGGCTCAACAAAGTCATTATTTTCTGGGATTGCTGTAAAACTGAAATATAAGGGGAAATAAAAATGCGCACACTTTATGTACACATTGGAACACCCAAGACGGCAACCACATCCATTCAGATGTTCTGTGTTGAGAATCAGAGTATATTAAATGAGCAGGGCTACAGCTATCCTCTTTTAGATTTTACGTATCCACATGTGGCAAATCGTAGAAATGGACATTTTCTTGCGGGTTGGCTTTACAAGTTAAATGGAGAAGAAGATGTAGAGAAAGAGCAGGAATTGTGGGATGAAGGTCTTGCCATGGTTCATCGAGAGTTTGAAAAGTATGATAATGTAATACTTTCCGATGAAAATCTCTGGCATGCATCAAATGGACAAAAGTTTCCTTATTGGGTGAAGCTTATGCAGGATGCAAAAGAGCATGATTACCAGGTTAAAATAGTTGTCTATATAAGACGGCAGGATACTTTAGCGAATTCCTGGCTCAGCCAGCAGGTAAAAGAAGGATGGAATACAAATGCCACAATCAAGTGGGATTCTTTCCAGCGAAAGACAAGAAAAGTTGTATTTAATTACTATCTTTTACTTGAAAAAATTGCAGAAGTAACCGGACGGGAAAATATCATTGTCCGTATTTTTGACAGAGGAAAGTTTAAAGGCAAAGATCACACGATCTTTTCAGATTTTTTGGAGGCAATTGGCGTGGATTATACAGATGATTTTAAGATAACAGAGGAAGAGGCAAATCGTTCTCTGACAGGAAACAGCCAGGAAATCCTGCGTATTATTAATACGATTCTTCCAGATGATGTGGATGTGAGAGTTTTAGTCAGAGAATCCGCACAGGATTGTGAAAATTACAAAGATCCACAGGATAACTTTGTCATGTTCTCGGAAGAAGAATTTAACAAATTTATGGGACGTTATGAGAAATGGAATAAAGCACTGGCAAAAGATTATTTAGACCAGGATGAACCTCTTTTTGATATGAAGAGAAAAGAAGGAGAAAGATGGACTCCAGAGAATCGTTTTATGTACGAAGATATTGTTCGTTTCTTTGGCGGTGTGATTATCCGTCAGCAACGTCACATTGAAGAATTAGAAAGAGATATTACTACATTAAAAGACAGTCGTTTAGAAGCAGTTGAAGGATTAGCTGATGTGAACATCGACGAGAATGTAAAAAATATTCTGCAGGCTCTTAGCGAGCAGATTATCGGACAGCAAAAAGATATTCAGCGAGCACTTGAAAACTCCGATAAAATTGATGCTGTAAAAGACAGAATCCAGTCTGTTAAGGTACAGAGTCTCACAGTTGGAAATGAATTAATTGACGTACGTCAGGATCATGAGCAGTTTGAAAAAGAATGTAAAAATATCCAGAAAGAATCAAAAGAGCGAGACAGAGAATTGAAAGCTATGATTCGAGAGCTGGAACAAACTTCTTTATTGTTCCGACTTCGTAGAAAATGGAGACATATAACGGGGAAAGATAAATAGATTTGCCGCAGGCAAGGAGACGCTCCCCCAGAGAGAAAATACCCTATATTTGTGACTCTATCGCTGTGGGTTGAATGTTCGCTTGAAGGCTCACATTCAATCCTCGCTCTAAGGCCACAAATATAGGGTATTTTCTCTCTGGGGGAGCTGTCTTTGGCTGGAGATGGAATCATTTATCTTTGGAAGAATTTGGGGAAGTATTATATTTCTCCTGTCCCCTCCCCCAAATCTTCTCTCCCAATATTTTTAAATTGAATTCCCTCAAAGACAGAAAAAGTGAACCAGCGAAAGACAGAAAACCAGAAGAGGGCTATATATAAAAAATGCGCCTTAGAGCAAGTTCTTAATGCGGATGAGCATTAAGGACGCAGTGAAACGAAGCATTTTTTATATATAGCCCTCTTCTGGTTTTCGTCAGCTTTAGAGTACCCCACTTTTTCGTCAGTAAAATCAATCTCAAAAATATTTCCTATATTTCCTATTGAAATAATATGAAATATGATGTAATATAGAGAAAACAAAGAAGATACACGAAAACCGAATGATATTTAACAAATTTTTACATTGCAGTTTTTTGAATATCCCTATATAATGAAAGGCAATATAATAATATGAGTGTAACAGCAATACAGATATCAGGAAAAAGACAAAAAGTAAGAACAAGTGATGAGAGTATAAATATGAAAAAGTTTATTTCCATGACTATGACAATGTTAAAGATCGGTTTTATTGGTTTTGGCGGTGGAAGCGCACTGATTCCGGTAATTGAAGACGAAGTCGTAGAGAAGGATAAGATTGTATCAGAAGAAGAATTTAATGACGATGTGATGATTGCAAGCATCACCCCAGGAGCACTTCCGGTAGAAGTTGCAACTGGAATTGGAAGACAGGCTTCAGGATTAAAAGGAATGGCAGCGGCAGCAACGGCGATGGCATTACCAGGAGCAGTGCTGACAGTGTTATTACAGGCAGTTATTTCCAGTGCAGGAAGTATGGTAAAGTCACAGATTAACTATCTTTCCATTGGAATTTCCGCATTTATTATATTAACGTTATTAACTTACTCATTAGGAACCATACGTCAGGCAGTGAGTAAGAAAGAAAGTTATGTATATAGCCTTATTATTCTTGGAGTATTTTTACTTTCAGGAGAAAAGAGCATTTATCAGTTATTTGGTCTTAACATTGAGCCAGTATTTTCATTATCAACAATACAGATATTAGGCGCAGCATTTTTTGTAATACTATTTACAAAGGGACATGTACGATGTCTTAGAAGATCTGTTCCGGCAGCGCTTATTACATTTGCTTATTTGTTATGTGTGGGTAATGCACATATTATTCCGCTTGCAGCCAAGCCATTTATTTTGACGCTCATGGCAGTATTAGCAGTCCTTGGTCTGGTACAGTCCATATTAGAAAGCCCTCAGAAAAAGACATTTCCAGCAAAACGCTTGTTAACCTCAATAGGCTTTTGGCTTTTGTTCGTAGCGATTCTTTCTATTCCGGCACTGTTCCTTACAGCGAAAGCATTAAAGTTTATCGGTATGGGATGGCTGTCATCGGTTATGTCTTTCGGCGGTGGGGATGCATACCTTTCCGTAGCACAGGGATTATTCGTAGAAGGTGGAGTAATTAATAATGCAGATTTCTATGGTAACGTAGTATCTGTAGCCAACGCACTTCCAGGTTCAATCCTTTGTAAGATACTTACGGGAATTGCCTATGATGTAGGATATAACTTAAATGGTTCTGTTGTTGAGGGATTATTAGTAGCACTTTCAGGATTTGCCTGCAGCGTAGCTGCATCCGGAGCAATCTTTGAATTAGTATTTTGTGTATATGAGAAGTACGAAAGTCTCCAGATTTTCTCTGTAGTCAAACATTTCATTCGCCCAATTATTTCCGGGCTGCTTCTTACGGTAGCTGTATCATTGTATATATCAGGAATTCGTGGACAGATAGAGACAACAGCAGGTGATAACAGTGGAATTGCAGCACTTGTAATTACGCTTATTGTACTTGCGGTGAACCTTGTTTTGATGTGGCAGCAGAAAAGAGGAAAGAATATACATTTGATTTGGAAGATTGTGATTTCGGCGGGAATCTCTTTTGCTGGCTGCAACTTGTTTCTTTAAAATCCTGAATTTGCGTGGGCGGCCAACGAACAGCTTCCAAAGAGAGCCGATACCCTATATTTGTGACTCTATCACTGTGGGTTGAATATGCCCACATTCAAACAGGCTCTAAGCCTCCAATATAGGGTATCGGCTCTCTTTGGAAGCGTTTGTTTAGCCAGACAAATCAGAATTCATATTCCATAGCATTGGAGTAGATAGCATCTCTTTCAAGTTCTTTCAATATAGATGCCCTTCTACTTCCAACCAACAGCGTTTTATTATATTTAAAGTATCGTTCACATCCATTTTCTGTGATAAATTGGGATGCATCCGGATCCATGGTAAGTTCTGTGATAAATACTACCATTTCCTGTCCTTCTCCGAAGGCTTCTTCCATGAAGGTAAAAGTATTTTCCAGTGCGGAGGATGCTTTTTTTATTGTACTCATGCGAAGTTCGCACTGTTTATCGAAGCCAGATTTGGCAGAGAGGAAGGCTTCTTTTGGGGGAAGGCTGGAGTCAGGTCTCCATGAAGAGAGGAGTTCCAGTAATTTTAACTGGAAGTTCTTCTGTTCTGGGGCTGTGAGACCTGCTCTATTTTCCTGTTCATATTCTGACATTTTTTTCTGAAGAAGGATGTTGTACAATCCGTTTTCGGTTAGGCTACTGGATTTAGCGGCAGATCTATCGTAATCAGAATTAACCGCATCAGAATTCGCAGCAGATCTATTGCGGTCAGAGCGAATCATATCTGAATTTAAAACCGCAGAATTAGAAGCCGTATTCCAGAACTGGCAGGTTCCCAGAGAAAAACAAAAGCGTTATTTATTATATTATTCATAGCAAAAATCCTGTTAAATTAAAGTTATCTTGTTTCTTTAGAATCATACCACAAAAACAGGAAAAAAGAGTGAGAGAAGCGAAAAAATATGATAAACTAAGAAAAAACCATACAAACCAATCTACTACATGAAAAATTATACAAGTTGGTCTGATACAGGACTTGCAGGAATATCTGATAATGGAATAATTCATGTAAAAGAAATCATATAAGACTTATGGACAGGAGGAAAATAGTAATATGAATACACTTGGATTTATTGGAATGGGAAACATGGCAGGAGCAATTGCTGCAGGAATCATACAGAAAGGGTTAATGAAGAAGGAAGAAGTTTTTGCTTATGCACCTCATTATGATAAGCTTGTTGCAAATGCGGAAAAAATCGGATTTACACCATGCAGAGAATTAAAGGAACTTGTTTCCAAAACAGATACCCTTGTCATGGCATGTAAGCCATATCAGATCGAAGGAGTGCTTTCCGAAATAAAAGAAGATTTAAAAGGAAAGGCATTAATTTCGATTGCCGCAGGATGGAACTACGACAAATATCAGGAATTTCTTGATACAAGTACACGACTTCAATTTATTATGCCAAATACTCCGGCAATGGTAGGCGAGGGAGTCCTTTTGTTTGAGGAAAAGAATTCCCTTCCAGAAGAAGAACATGAGGAAGTAAAAAAACTTTTTGAAGCGCTGGGAATCGTCATTGAACTGCCAGTTCACCTTATGGGAATCGGCGGTGCACTTACTGGATGTGGACCAGCTTTTGTAGACCTGATTATTGAAGCGTTGGGCGATGCTGGTGTAAAATATGGCGTTCCAAGAAAACAGGCATATGAAATGGTTTCCCAGATGATTTTAGGAAGTGCTAAACTGCAGCTTGAAACAGGTGAACATCCAGGAGTATTAAAAGATAATGTATGCTCACCGGCAGGAACAACCATTTGTGGGGTGGATGCGTTAGAGCATGCGGGAATCCGCGCAGCGTTTGTTGATGCGATTGATGCGATAATGAATAAGTAACGTAAACAGGAATTTGCCTGCGGCAAATTCCTGTTTACATTTCCAACCCTATTGGGCAGTGATCCGATCCCAGTACTGTTTTATAGATAACGGCATCTTTGATTTTCTCTTTCCAGCGTTCAGATACCACAAAGTAGTCGATACGCCATCCGGCATCTTTTTCCCTTGCTTTAAATCTGTAGGACCACCACGTATAGGCCCCGGCAAGTTCTGGATTGAGGTAACGGAAACTGTCTACAAATCCGGCATTTAAGAGTTCAGTAAATTTATCCCTTTCTTCCTGTGTGAAACCGGCATTCTTTTTATTTGTTTTTGGATTTTTAAGGTCGATTTCTTCGTGGGCAACGTTGAGATCCCCTGTCATGATGACTGGTTTTTCTTTATCAAGTTCCTGTAAGTATTCTCTGAAATCATCTTCCCATTTCATTCGATAATCTAAACGCTTTAATTCGGATTGAGAATTTGGTGTATACACAGTTACAAAGAAAAAGTCTTCAAATTCTAATGTAATTACTCGTCCTTCCTGATCGTGTTCGTCCATTCCGATTCCATTCCATACTTTTAATGGATGCTGTTTTGTGAATACTGCGGTTCCAGAGTAACCTTTTTTCTCTGCATAATTCCAGTAACATTCGTATCCTTCTGGCGCAAAGTCAATCTGTCCTTCCTGAAGTTTTGTTTCCTGAAGGCAGAAAATATCTGCATCGACTTCTTTAAAGAAATCTTCAAAACCTTTTTTAACACAGGCACGAAGTCCGTTTACATTCCATGATATTAATTTCATTATTTACTCCCTGTTTATTTTTGATAAATTATTTTTTGTAGCTGACAATATTTTTGTAACAGTAATAATAATACTTTGTCTATAATGTTAAGCGTCTATTTGTATAAACTATATGAGTTATGCCTGAAGCCATATTATTTTATAAAGTGTTATCTGGTTCAGCATATTTTTAAATTTATATACCTGAGTCAACACATATATTTTATATCGGACTACTCATACTTCATATCTATTATTATCGAATTACCTTTTGTTGTTGCTTTTGCCTTGCTTCCGCATACTAGAGGCATCATTGGTGGCAAATGCCCGATGTCCAGATCCATTATGATTGGTACGTTATATTTAGATAGAATATCAACGACTGCCTTATACTGATCGAGTCCGAAAAGTTCTTCTCCATAGATATATGGACGACCGATTAAGAATCCTTTTGCATTTTTAAACCAGCCTGCGGCATCAAGCTGCCATAATGCTCTGCGGATACTCATCACATTAAGATCACAGGCTTCCAAATACCAGAGAACTCCATCTTCTTCATATTTTTCATTGAACTGTTTTACCTGGTCAAACTTCGTTCCGCACAGAGTTGCCAAACAGTCAAGACAGCCTCCTAAAAGACGACCCTCCATTTCAATTGAGGATTCTTCTGTCACTTTATCATTTATATTCGTTTTCTTAGATGTATCTTGCGATATTAATGTGTCTGTAGCTATATTTTTTTCAGATAAACCATTTTCTGCCGTCCATGTGCGAAGTTCAAAGTTTTCTGTCACATTATATGGTTCAAGAGGGTTCTCTTCTGTTTTTAATCCTTCCTTTTCCCATTTGTCATAATTGTGGACGCTCGTAAGACTTCCCTTCAATATTCCCATCGCATCTTTCAACGATTCATGCCATGGTTCCATACCAAATGCGGCAGCACACGGTCCATAAATGGATGCCGTATCGCAAAGTGTTGTCAGAAGAAATGCCAGATTCGTATTATCGGAATATCCCATAAACCATTTTGGCTCTCCTTCGCGAAGTTTTTCAAAGTTCACGTATGGAAGAATTTCGCACATTAATTCTCCACCACCGCAGGAGATGAGAACGTCTACATCCTCTTTTGTATACCAGTCGTTAAATTCTTTCGCACATTTTTCCGGGGTATTGCTGATTCCAATTCCGCAGCCTTCATAAACATTTGGACCAAGGCTTAGAGAATACCCTTCTTCTGTCCATATTTTCTGCGCATTGGCAAATGCACTTTTGTAAGGTTCGATGTTACAGCCAAATGATGGTGCAACGAATCCTATTGTGCCGTTTTGGGGTAAAAATTTACCGTATCTCATTCTGTTTAGACCTCACTTTTGCTTATTATTTAACTTCTATCTGACAGGATCTCATCGTTTCTAAAGCGCTTTCATGTTTCTTTGGTGTAACTCCCACGCAACAGCTGCTATCCACGATAATCGGTACTTCAGGGAGAAAAGCTTTGATTAACAGTGCATTTGATACGACGCAAATATCAGTACATAATCCGATAAGTTCTATGGATTCTATTTCTTTTTCCTTGTGAAATTCCTTTAGAAAACTTGCCAGTTTGCGCGAGCCAAAAGTTTCTTTTTCAAATATAGCTAAAGCCCCTTTTGTATATGGCTGAAGTTCTTCTGTAATTGCATGACCCGGTGTTCCTTTAATACAATGAGGAACCGGGAGATTGTGTCCCTCCTGTGTATCCATATATTCTTCTGTATGTGTATCCAGAGTAAAAATAATTCCTCCATCAAAATTCTCTATCTTCTCTTTAACTGACGGAACAATTTCCTGCGCTTCCTTTGTGCCAAGGGAACCATCTACGAAATCTTTTTGCATATCTACTATTATCAAAATCTTTTCCATAACTTTCTCCTTTCTCTGGGAAAACATAATTAAAATTATTATTCTTACACATTAAAACAACAATTTAAGTGTTAATCTCGTATGACTCAACTCTTCAAAAAACCATAATCTTCTGGCAATTTCCCAAATTACCCCAACATGAAATAATAATTCCATCTCCAGCCAAAGCACAGCTCCCAAAGAGAGCAGGTATCCTATATTTGTGGCTTTAGAACGAGGATTGAATGAGAGCGCAAAAGCGAACATTCAACCCACAAGTGATAGAATCATAAATATAGGATACCTGCTCTCTTTGGGAGTGTCTCCTTGCCTGCGGCAATTATTATTTCACCGACAAATTCCTATTTAGAATACTTCGTAATCAAATCCATTATAATAGAAATTGCCCTGTTAAGCTTACTCTCCTTCAAAGTCTGAATATACTCCTCACGTTCATCATAAACATACTGTACAGCCTTCAGCAGAGTATTGCTTGTAAGTTCCTCCTCCTGAAGCACATAGCTGTATCCGGAGTTTTCAAAAGAAGCAGCATTTAAAAGCTGATCTCCACGGCTTTGAGAAGCTGGAAGTGGAATCAGGATATTTGGTTTCTTAAGGGCAAGAAGTTCGCAGATCGCATTCGCTCCGGCTCTTGAGATAATCAAATCTGTTGCAGCAAATAAATGCGTTAATTCCCTCTTGGCATATTCGAACTGTTTGTAACCCTTTGTGCCATCTAAGGAAGAGTCGTAATGACCGCGGCCGCATAAATGGATAATCTGGAACTGTTTTAACAGTTCCTCTAAGTTCTCACGGATAGCATTGTTAATAGCAACAGCCCCAAGGCTTCCACCCATAACAAGAAGAACTGGCTTGGAATCATCAAATCCACAGAGACGTAACCCTTCTTCTTTCTTACCAGAGAAAAGCTCCTGACGAATTGGAGAACCGCTTAAAACGGCCTTATTCTCTGGAAGATGTTTTAATGTTTCCGGGAAGTTACAGCAGACCTTTGTTGCTGCCGGAATACAAATCTTGTTAGCAAGACCTGGTGTCAGGTCAGATTCATGAATAATAACGGGTACGTGTCTTCTCTTTGCTGCAAGAACAACAGGAACGGATACAAAACCTCCCTTTGAGAAAACAATATCCGGTTTTAATTTACGAATTATATGGGAAGCTTCCAGATAACCTTTCATAACTTTAAATGGATCAGAAAAGTTCTTAGGGTCAAAATAACGGCGAAGCTTACCAGAAGAAATTCCGTGGTAAGGAATACCCATTTCTTCGATTAATCTTTTCTCAATACCGTTATAAGAACCAATGTATTGAATATCATATCCGGCTTCTTTTAAGCTTGGAACCAGTGCCATATTTGGCGTAACATGACCGGCTGTTCCACCGCCGGTTAAAACGATTCGTTTCATACTTTTAAAACCCTCCTGAGGTAAATGTATAAAGTTAATATATTAATATAGAAAAAATATAAAAATGATATAAAATTAATGTTAAAAACAAATGCGATACCGGCAATGTCAGCCCGGCATCAATATCATTTATCCAGATACAGTGTATTAGGCCTGCTGTTCTTTATATGCCATAAGAGCAAGAGCAAGCTGATCAGGACAGGAAGTTCCTCTGCCACCGCAGTCAATTCCCTTTAGTGTATTGATTACTTCATCAATATTACGTCCCTTAGCAAGAGCTGCAACACCCTGTGTATTTCCCATGCACCCACCGATAAAACGGACTTCTTTAATAATATTGTTCTCTACATCAAACTGAATTTCACGAGAACAAACTCCCTTTGTTTTGTAACTGTACATCTCTTTTCCTCCATATGTAAAAAATACTTTCCAAAATTGTAATGACAGTATATCACCTTTTCTCCTAAAAAAATAGAGAAAAAATGCCTAATTTATGTTATAATGAGTCTACTTGTTTTGACGACAGTTAAAAATAGAACATTAAGTATAAGAATAGTACATGGAGGAAAAATTATGGTTTGTATTGGTGTAATCGGAGCAATGGAAGAAGAAGTTGCTTCTCTCATTAATCAGATGGAAGATGCCGAGTCTAAGACTATGGCAGGTATGACTTTTTACAAAGGAACTTTATGGAATCAGGATGCCGTTGTTGTTCAGAGTGGTATCGGTAAAGTTAACATGGCAATCTGTACACAGATTCTTGTAAATATTTACAGTGTAGATATGCTTATCAACACTGGTGTTGCAGGTGGTCTTTACAAAGATATTAACGTTGGTGACATCGTTATTTCCAGTGATGCAGTTCAGCACGACTTTGACGTGACAGGTCTTGGATATAAGAAGAGTGTGATTCCGGGAATGGAGACTTCTGTATTCACAGCAGACACAGAGTTAGTGGAGATGGCAAAGGAAGCTTGTGAGATTGTTAATCCAGAGATTCAGTGTTTTGTAGGAAGAGTTGTAACAGGAGATCAGTTCATTTCTGATAATAACACAAAGGCTGCTCTTGTAAAAGACTACGATGGATATTGTGCAGAGATGGAAGGTGCCTCTATGGCACAGGTAGCAACACTGAACAAGATTCCATTTGTTATTATCCGTGCGATTTCCGATAAGGCAGATAACAGTGCACCAGTTGCATACGAGACTTTTGAGGAACAGGCTATTGTGCATACAGTGAAATTACTGGCTGCAATGTTTCTTAAGATGTCTAAATAGATGTTTAAATAAGTCATTTTTATAAAGAAGTATTCGAATTCCTTCTCTTTTTGACAGAGAAGGGATTTTTTTTACGAACGAATCCCCCTTTTCAAATGGATTTGCATTTCGTATAATTGGGTCACAATCCAGACAGAGCAAAATGATTTCAAAAGGCAGAAACAGAGTTGGGTGAGTCATGGCAGACAAGATTCCCGATTCGCAGATGCTTCCGGCTGGGGCCCATGCCGAGAAGAGATCCGTACATAATTCTGACCGGAAAAAGAGTCTGCGCTGGACTGTTAAAATTATGAATGTGAAAATGTTTGAAATACCTGGGAGGGAAGAAAATGTTTGATTTTATTCTTGGTAATACCGTTTTTACAAGAGCAATCATAGCCTGTTGTTTTATTGGAATATTAAGCTGGTCGGTACTGACGATATCATACAGGAGCATGATACGCGCAACATCGAGGATAGGACAGACGAAGAAAAAGTGGCTCGTTTCTCTGAAAAAGAAGTATGAAGACTATCACGAAATGGACATCAAAGTGAATAACGTAGAAACATTTGTGGATAAATATTTCCGCAGGAAAAGAGTTTGTGGATTACCTTGTGGCTTTTGGAAAACACTGTATCGCCTCACAATTGCAGCATGTGCGATAACAGGAGCGGCAGGAGCGCTGGCTGTCTCACAGGGAGGAGGTGAACTCACCAGCGTAATTGTCACTTACCTGACCGGTGTGATCGCTGCATTTGGACTGATATTCCTCGATATTTTGCTACGCGCAGATGTAAAGGAACATCGCATTATCATGAATATGAATGATTACCTGCAGAATGTATTAGAGAACAGCATAGCAGGACGTGAAGTAGATTTAGAAGATGGTACTTCAAGAGAGCAGCGCCGCCGCCTTCTTCGTTATGCCAGAGAGAACACGAAGAAGAAAGCGAAGGATGAGCCGGTATCTTTAGAAGAAAAGAAAGTGCTGGAAGACGTTTTACAGGAGTTCTTTGCTTAAAAATTTTATTCACATAGATACAGTCAAATATATAGATGCAGATGTATGTATCGCATAAATATAATTGAATATAGCTATATATTTTGTATGGATATAGTTGAATATATAGCTATATACAGTGTATGGATATAGTTGAATCCAGTTATATGCCTTGCATGAATATAGTTAGATATATAGATATAAGGTCTGATTTGAGAATGGAAAATCAGGATGAAAATGTATTATCCTTTTTTCAGATCAGACAGAGAGTGGAATGTATATCCCTCTTTCTCAAGATTCGTAAGAACTGTATCTAAAGCTTCAGCGTTTGATTTCGATATATTATGTATCAGAGGAATGGCTCCAGGATGGATGTATTTTTCAAAGTGCTTGATAACGTAATCACTTCCCGGTTGATTATCAACATCATAATCAAGATAAGCCATGCTCCAGAAAACAGTTGTATAGCCGATGTCCTTCGTGATCTGAAGGGTGCGTTCGCTGTATTCTCCTTTCGGCGGCCGGAAAAAACGATCCATTTCGTATCCGGTCGCTTCTTTCATGTAATTTGCATTGTCCGTGATTTCTTCACGAACTTTTCTTGAATCCGTTTCCGGCATACAGACGTGATGGGAAGTGTGATTTCCAACGATATGCCCCTCTTTTTTCATTCTTTTGACCAGTTCAGGTTGATCCTCAATATAATGGCGGCACAGGAAGAACGCCCCGGGAGCTTTATGCTTCTTTAACACATCAAGAATGGAGGCAGTGTATCCATTTTCGTAACCGCAATCAAATGTGAGAAAGACAGGCTTTTCCCCCTCTTTAAGATTCGTTTTTGCATACCAGGCATCATAGCGGGAAAGGTCTACTTCTTCCTGTGCGGAAGGTGTCGCATGATTATCCTCCCGCTTAATCCACCATTCCATTTTTTTATTTGGAAGAGTGTCAGGGTCAATAGAAGAAACCGATTTACTTTCCTGCGTGGAAAGATTCGTGGAGGCTTCGGAAGCAGGAGCCTCTTTTTTTGGCGTGGAAGTCTGGGTAGTTATTTTTTCTGTATTATTTATTTTTGTGTCATTTACGTTATTTATAGGAGAAGCTTTAAATGGATTTTTGATGCAGGAACATAAGGAAATGGAATAGAACAAGGGGATAGAAAAGATAAAAAAATATTTCAGCTTCATGGATGTTCTCCTGAAATTTTCTTAATTAAATATATTACTTTCCTGAGAAAATATGCAGTTTAAATGAAGATTTGGTGTGATTGCCCTGCACAGCGTAAAGGCATTAGTTTACTCTCTGATTTATTCCATTGTCTGTGCGAAAGTAATTGATCTGACGTATCTTGTGTATAATCAGATTACCGGGTTTCGGAATGATAGTGTACAGTAATCAGATTACATTAGAGCCGAGACTAAATTGGAATACGTCGATTAAGCGATGATGATTGACAGTAATAGAAATGTTATCTTTCACGAAATAATATCTGAGTAAGAGTATGGTATATGGAGAAAAGATTAACAGCAAATTCTCTTAATAAATATAATAATATTGGATATAGATTATATTTATTAAGAGAAAAAATGTTAATAATTCTCCTCAATAACCTGAAAATCAAAATAGTCAAAATCAATGTGTTCAATAAAATTATCCTGATAAAATCGAGTTCTTGCATGGCTGATAAATTCCCGTTTGTTTTTATCAAGCCACATCGGTTTTTCAAGATCAAACTCATAGCAGGCACGCTCTAAGCAATCATATACTTTCGCAGTGCGGGACATGGACATATCATAGTTCTCCATAACTGTATCTTTAAGCATATGATTTTTTTTAAAAAGTTTGCACCAGATTCTCATAAAAACTCCTTTCTGATGTAAATAAATACCTGCCCTGAATTATAGAAGCAGGAGTTCTTTATTTCAATCGTAGATATTGTAAATCATGTACGTTCAGAACCTCAATAACAGAATCGATTATATTGTTGTCAGAATCTTAATATAAACAGATTCAGTGGTAGATATTCTAAAACTACATATAATGTACATGTAAAAATTGGTATTTCTGAAAGTGTAACGAATTCAGAAGCATTTGTCAATTTGTAACTATGCAGTTGAAAACTTTTGCAGGGTTATTATTGATGATATTGTTAATCGTTATTACATTTCATTTTTTCTTTACAGATAAAAACTTATCTTATGTGGAGTGGCTTTTCAACTAAAAACTTATAGTGAAGTATTTAAGTGTATTTGTTTTTTAATAAAGTAAGAGCGGGATGAAATCAGGGTAAATATTCAAAAAATTTCGAGAAAGTAGTTAATTTTGAAAGTTTATAAAAGGGAAATTGCAAAAAAAGTGCCGATATTTAAAAAATACTGTTAACAATTCGTCAAAGTGTGATATAATGCGTAAATATAACGCAGTAATGCGACAAATAATTATTTTTAATAAATAATATAAGGAGGATATGCAAAAATGGGAAGAGTATATAATTTCTCAGCAGGACCGGCTGTATTGCCGGAAGAGGTATTAAAAGAAGCAGCAGATGAAATGTTGGATTATAAAGGATGCGGAATGTCTGTTATGGAGATGAGCCACCGTTCCAAAGTATTTGATGATATCATCAAAGAAGCAGAACAGGACTTAAGAGATCTCATGAACATTCCTGACAATTACAAAGTTTTATTCTTACAGGGTGGAGCTTCACAACAGTTCTCAGCCATTCCTATGAATCTTATGAAGAACGGTGTTGCAGATTACATCGTTACAGGACAGTGGGCTAAGAAGGCTTATCAGGAAGCAAGCCGCTACGGAAAGGCAGTAAAGATTGCATCTTCCGAAGATAAAACATTCTCTTACATTCCAGACTGCTCCGATCTTCCAATTGATGAAGATGCAGACTATGTTTACATCTGTGAGAACAACACCATTTACGGAACAAAATATAAAAAGTTACCTAACACAAAGGGTAAAACATTAGTTGCAGACGTATCCTCCTGTTTCTTATCCGAACCACACGATGTAGAAAAATACGGTGTAATCTACGGTGGAGTACAGAAGAACGTAGGACCAGCCGGTGTAGTAATCGTAATCATCCGTGAAGACTTAATCCGCGATGACGTAATGGAAGGAACACCTACCATGCTCAAATACAAAACACAGGCAGACAAGGATTCCCTCTACAATACACCACCATGCTACGGTATCTACATCTGCGGTAAAGTATTCAAATGGCTGAAAAAACAGGGTGGACTTCAGGCAATGAAGGAATATAACGAAAAGAAAGCCAAAATCATTTATGATTTCTTAGACGAAAGCGAAATGTTCAAAGGAACAGTAGTAAAAGAAGACCGTTCTCTCATGAACGTACCTTTCGTAACAGGCGATAAAGAATTAGACGCTAAATTCGTAGCAGAAGCAGAAGCAAACGGTTTTGTAAACCTTAAGGGACACAGAACAGTTGGTGGTATGCGTGCGTCTATTTATAATGCGATGCCAATCGAAGGTGTTGAGAAATTAGTAGAATTTATGAAGAAATTCGAAGCTGAGAATAAATAGTAATTTGGTAGGTTAAACAGACAGACGCCCTCCAAGAGAGAAGAGACCCTATATTTGTGACTCTATCACTGTGGGTTGGATGTTCGCTGAAAGGCGCACATCCAACCCACAGTGATAGAGTCACAAATATAGGATAGAGTCTCTTTGGGGGAGCGTCTCCTTAGCTGAGAGCGTCCTCCCTGCCTGCGGCAAATCCCCATTTAATGTAGCCTGTATTCCGTTGCAGATGTATTCAGCTAATTTATCCACAAGGTAAAGGCTCGTATAAGGAAGTAAAATCTCACTCGAAGCAGAACATTCATTAATAATCCCCGTAATAGAAATATTCCCAACCGGAGCCAGAGTGCGAGAAACACCCTTTCCGGGAAAAAGAGGCTGGCAGGCCAGGGAGACAAGGCCGATATGATTTGGACTTCCCACAGCAGCATCAATGGCAAGAACGCAGGCATCAGGATGAGTATTCGTGATTTTGGGAAGGTGCTCAGTTAGATTACCAGCATGGAGAGGCTTTTCTAAAGTTCCATATAAAGGATAAGGAAAATTTCGTTGCTTTAATTTAGAGCCGACAAGAGGACCCAGACAGTCGCCGGTTATTTTATCCGTGCCGATACAGAGCAGAACGAGGTCTTCATATTTTTTATTTAAATAAGTGATGTGTTCACTAAGTGTAGTAGAAAAAAGTATAGTAGAAGCGTTGTCAGGAGCAAAATACTGGCAGCGCTTTTCTTTTTTTATGTTGAACTTCATGTTAAAATCCTCTCTTTGTTATTTCTGTACTCTCGAAATGTTTCGTTGAGGGTACATATTTTTTCTATTCTATGATTTTTATAGTGTAAAATATCTGTGTTTGTGCAATATTTCAAAAGCAATATTTTTAAGTATTTAGAAGCGGCTATATAGGGATAGGGTCAATAGATATACATTATTCAAAAGTAGTGCAGCATCCACTCAGTAATAATAGTTTATGGACGATCATTTTGTAGTTCACAACAAAAGAGTTATGAATCAAACTATAAAATCTATATCCGACAACACTTTAGAAACTAGATGGATGGAATAGTAGCTGTATGAGGCAACATCATTTTATGAAATTGTTGTGGCTTCAAACAATTCTCTATATTTTAGAAGTAGACAAAGAGAAAGAAGTTTAAACAATATTTTATTTTAAACAGCAGAATGTATTTTGCTACGAAAGTAAATACAAAAGATTAAAAGTGTATATTTTAAGTTGGAAAGTTTTTAAATATTTTTTTATAATATTTACTTGAAAAATGAAAGAAAAATGCGAAAACCTATGACAAAAACTGCCATGGACAAAAATACGAAAATGCTATGATTGAGCCATCTTAAAAATGCAAAACAGGGAAGGTGGGAGATTCATGGCAGAGGAAAAGCAGAAAAATCAGAAGAAAACGGGAGAATTAACAAGAAGTCTGCCGCGGAATTACAGACAGATTGGGGAGCCGG
This sequence comes from bacterium, assembly GCA_963600375.1. Taxonomy (GTDB): domain Bacteria; phylum Bacillota; class Clostridia; order Lachnospirales; family Lachnospiraceae; genus Anaerobutyricum. Next base: position 39,767 of record CAVCBH010000133.1, read on the forward strand.
GTGCAAAGAAAATATATATGGAAGATTATGTGTATACATATTTAAATAAATTGGCGCAGCCCGAGAATCTTTATGCAAGGGGAGCAATTTTATTTGGGAAAATGTATAAAACACCGATCGGAAAATGCATATTTATCAGTGGAGCGGCCGCTTGTCAGAATTTTGAGCTGGATTTGGACGAGACGATTTTTTCTGAGGAAAGCTGGGGAGAAATCTATCGTATCAGAGATTCTTTTTTTCCGGAAATGGAGATTTGCGGATGGTTTTTATCAAGAATGGGCTTTTCTGTAGATTTAAATGATAAAATTATCCGAATTCATATGGATAATTTCAGCGGAGAAAATAAAGTACTGTATATGATAGATGCCTTGGAGAATGAGGATGCATTTTACCAGTTTGAAAATTATTCTCTTAAAAAGCAGCGAGGATACTACATTTATTATGAGACAAATCAGGAAATGAAAAATTATATGCTCGCAGAAGGTGAGATGGGTCGGATGCCGGAGCGGGGACGTTATTCTGAAACGATAAAGAGGGATACGGCGGTTGTTAAAAATTATAAAAAAGCATTAAAGAAAAAGAAAAGCCTGCGTACAAAGTCTGCATTTCGTAATCCGGCATACATAGCGGGTGGAGTTGTGGCAGCTTTGCTTCTTGTCTATGGGGTTCGCGCTACAGTACAGTTTCAGGGCAATCAAAAAACGCAGGCGGTATTTAATCAGCAGCAAATCAGTGATTCGGATTTGAAGCAAGCCGATACAAAAGCAAATGAACAGGCAACAGATGCAGGCAATCAGACAGGCGATGGGCAGGCAGGCAATAATCAGGCAGGGGATAACCAGACGGAAGATGGACAAACAAGCAATAATCAGACAGGAGATAATCAGACGAAAGATAGCCAAACAAAAGATGCTCAGGCAAATGGACAGTCAGGAGACCAATCTGCAATGGCAGGAAGCGGAAGTACAACATCCATAAAAAATGAGTCAGGGCAACAATCCACACAACAATTATCCGGGCAGTCAGGAGCTGCATCAGATGGGACAGGCAGTACAAAAGATAGCCAGTCAGTGACTTCGAGTTCAGAAGAAGCACAGGAAACCTGGAATTCAACAGGAGGTTACTATACAGTAAAACGAGGCGATACGCTCGCAGGCATTTCAAAGAAAATGTATCAGTCCTACAATTATATAGAAGTAATAGCAGAAGCAAATGGAATAGAAAACGTGGACGAAATATATCCAGGACAAATTTTGGAAATCCCTCAGATTGAAGATTAAAAAGGGGTATGCTATAATAGCTCTTATTAACATACATATAATGTACACCTCAAAAATTTATGTAGATCTTACGGAGATTTTCAAACGCGATCTAAGTGCAAAGATTTTGCAAATATATTATTAAGTTGCAAAGTCAGATACTGAAAATTTCGTAAGTAGTACATTTTTAGAAAGAGAGATCCATGGAGAAACAGGTATATAATTTTGAATCGTTAACGGAAATACGAAAAAGACGGGAAAGAAATCGGCGAATAAAGATAACAGTAGCGGCTGTTCTTATCGTGGGAGTTATTCTTGTTCTGTACATTCTCTCCACAAGCAGAAGTGAGTATTATGTTTACAATAACAAGACAGATACAGAAGAAAATGTAGATGTATCCTATGAGACATTTGCTGACGGATATCTGAAGTACAGCAATAACGGAATTGAATATCAGAAAAAGTTTGGGCGTTCCCAATGGAATGTAGCATTATCTTATGCCCATCCTTTTTTAGCAAAGTCAGATTCCTACGCAGTACTTGGCGATAAAGGAGAAAATAGCATTATTCTCTTTAATGAAAGCGGAAAGGTGCGGGAAATCACTCTGAAATACCCGCTTGTGCAGGCAACAGTATCTAATCAGGGAATTATAGAAGTAATATTAGAAGGAACCGGCAGCAACTACATACAAGTATATGCGAAAAATGGAGAATTGATAGCGGATATGCGTTCATCTGTAGATGAGACAGGCTATCCGGTGACGGCAGCGATTTCTCCAGATGGAATACAGCTTGCAGTAAGCTACTATTCCATTTTAGGAAATAGCGCAAAGACTTCGATTGCATTTTATGATTTCAGTCGTCAGATCCAGTCAGATGATGTAACATTAAAAGGTGGTTTTGATTATGAAGATGCCATCATTCCTAAACTTAGTTTCATGGATGAGGACACCGTTGCAGCATTTGGAAATTCTTCAACCTATTTTTATAATATAGAAGATACACCAAAAGTAAAAAAGGAAATCAAGTTTAAGCAGGAAATAGAAAGTGTATTTGAAAACGATCGGTATATCGGTTATGTGTTAGATAACTCAGAAGAACCCGAAAAAGGAAAATATACACTCCAAGTCTATAATAAAAAAGGCGCAAGGAAACTTGATAAAAACCTGGATATGAATTATGATTCCATCACAATGTGGGGAAAAGAAATCATTGCCGTTCACGAAAACGAATGTACTATATTAAATATAAAAGGTAATATTTTATTCCAGGGAGAACTGGAAGGAGACGTAATAGAATCTATAATGCCGGCAAAAGGCTGGAGAACTTACCATGTAATATTTCGGGATAAGATTGTGGAGATGAAATTACAATTCTGGAAAAACGGAAAATAGGAATCTGCCATCTTCTGTCGATACCCCCAAATTCCTTCCCCAAATATTTAGCAATAATTTTATCTCTAGCCAAAGTCAGCTCCCGAAGAGCGAAGACAGCCTATATTTATGGCCTTAGCGAACATTCAACCCACAGTAATAGAGTCACAAATATAGGCTGTCTTCGCTCTTCGGGAGCAGCGCTTTTATCTGAAACAAAAAAATTATAAAAAATGAAAAAAACTCTTGACGGTAACGAAAGTCTATGATAAGATAACATACGTTGCACATGAGAACACACTAATTTGAAAGAAAATCGAAAGGATTTCTTCAAATGAATGAAAAAAGTTCTTGACAAGATAAAGGATGTGCGATAGAATATAGAAGTTGCACGGCGCAGGAAAGAACAGCTTGAAAGTTCGGATGAAGGACAAAAAAGCAAAGAATAAACTCTGAAAAATGAGTTGAAAATTCTTCAAAAAAGTTCTTGACAAACAAAAGCCGATGTGATAGAATATAAAAGCTTTCGCACGAAAGCGAAAAACCTTGATAACTGAATAACAAAACAACCTTGAACGTTCAATTCAAAATTTCA